>JADZAF010000093.1 GCA_020852755.1 Bryobacterales bacterium | reverse complement strand
CCAGCCAGGCCATGTTCCTGCGGGTGGATATGCCGGGTCACATCAGGCACAAGGGCGGCGATACCTTCAGCGAAGTCTACCTGAGTTACCACGGACGGATTCCTTCCAGTAACTTCCTCACGGATTTCGCGCCCGACGAGAAGTATCACTACCTGCGGCAGGACGGCAAGATACCCAAACGGTTCATCCGCGCCTACCGCCTGCGCGATCCCAGGACCGGAAAGCAGGGTCCCTGGCTGGCGGGGATGACCCTGGACCCCTCGGCCGTCTACGAAGCCTGGTGCCACCAGCGCGGCTACGTCTGCATGATCGAGGAGTTCGGAGGCCGGCCGGTGCGTCCCGGGGGCTCCTTCAGCGCGGCCTTCCTGGTCGGCTACTTCGATTCCATCCCCGAAATGGAACGGGTCTACGACGAGCACGCCGGCCACAGCGGCCTGGAGGCGGACGAGAAAGGCTGGCGGCTGACCGGCAAGCAGCCCGAATGGCTGGCCGCGCGCCTGGAGTGGTTCAGGGACCAGAAGTTCGGCTTCTTCATGCACTGGGGCGCCTACAGCCAGATGGGCGTGATCGAATCCTGGCCGCTGGTCTGGGCGGACCGCAAGTGGTCCAACCCGAAGATCCGGACCCGCGAGGAAATGGCCGACTTCCGCCGGAAGTACTTCGCGCTGCCCCGCACCTTCAACCCGGTCGAGTTCGACCCCGCCCCCTGGGCTAAACTCGCCCGGCGGGCGGGCATGAAGTACGTGGTCTTTACCACCAAGCACCACGACGGCTTCGCCATGTTCGACACCCGCCTGAGCGATTACCGGATTACCGCGCCGGAAGTGCCCTTCAGCCGGAACCCGCGGGCCGACGTCACGGCCGCGATCTTTAACGCCTTTCGCGCCGAGGGTTTCGGCATCGGCGCCTACTTCTCGAAATCCGACTGGCACAGCCCCCACTACTGGAAACCGGAGGTGTTCGCCGAGGACCGCAATCCGAATTACGACACCGCGGCGGAGCCCGAGCGATGGGCCCGGTTCGTCGACTTCGTACACGGGCAGACCGGCGAGTTGATGAGCCGCTACGGCAGGATCGACATCCTCTGGCTGGACGGAGGGCAGGTGCGTCCGCCCAAACAGGACATCCGGATGGATCGCCTGGTGGAGATGGCGCGCCGCCATCAGCCCGGCCTGATCGTGGTAGACCGCACCGCCGGCACCCGGCACGAAAACTACCGGACGCCCGAGCAGGAGGTCCCCGACCAGCCGATCCTCGATTACGCCTGGGAAAGCTGCATCACCATGGGCAGGCAGTGGTCCTACAAGCCGGACGACGAGTACAAACCGGCGCGCGAACTGATCCACCTGCTGGCCGGGGTGGTGGCCAAGGGCGGAAACCTGCTGTTGAACGTGGGGCCTCGGCCCGACGGCCGCCTTCCCGCCGAAGCGGTGTCACGGCTGGAGGAGATCGGCGGCTGGATGGCGGTGAACGCGGAGGCCATTCACGGCACGCGGCCGGCGGCCCCGTACAGCGAAGATCGTGTGGCCTTCACCCGCAAGGGCCGGACGGTCTACGCCATCTACCTGGCGGAAGAGGGGACGGAAAGGCCGCCCGCGCGGATCGCGCTGCGCGGTTTCCAGCCGGCCGCCGGAGCGCGCGTGCGCCTGCTCGGCTCCAACGCCAAGGTGGCCTGGACGCCCGAGGGATCGGGCGTCGTAATCCAAACACCGGCGGAAACGGCCGCGCCCTGCCGCTACGCTTTCGTCTTCAAGTTCGAACAAGCGCTGCGGTAGCCGCTGCAGACGGGAATGCCCGGTGCACGTTCCCGCCTTGCCTCTCGTCACCAGGAATGGGTGGGGGAGATCATCATGCGCCGCAGGAATCACCGCCGCCGCGGGTTCTCACTGGTCGAACTGCTGATCGTCATCGCCATCATCCTGATCATCGCGGCGATCGCCATGCCCAAGCTGAACCGCGCGCGTATGTACTCGCAGGAGATGGCGGCCGTGAGTACCATCCGGACGATTCATACCGCGCAGGCGCAGTACTTCCCGCAATTCGGCCGCTTCGCCGCCTCCCTGGCCGAACTGGGTCCGCCCACCAGCGGAGCGGCTACCGCGGCGGCCGCCGATCTGATCCCCGGCGACCTGGCCCAGGGCGAAAAGAGCGGTTACCGCTTTACTCTGCAAGCCACTCCTGACGGATACGCGGTCAACGCCCAGCCGGTGACCTTCAACACCACCGGCAGCCGCACGTTCTACTCCGACCAGAGCCTGGTCATCCGAGAGAACTACGGCCAGGAGCCGGCCACGGCGCAGAGCAAGGAGATCAAGTAGCGGGTCAAAGCCGGGCTTGCACGTTTCCCCCTTGCCGCTCGTCATAGAATGGTTGGGGGAGGTCCATCGTGTACCGTAAGCATCACCGCAGCCGCGGGTTCTCACTGATCGAACTGCTGATCGTGATCGCCATCATCCTGATCATCGCGGCGATCGCCATGCCCAAGCTGAACCGGGCGCGCATGTACTCGCAGGAGATGGCGGCCATACGGACCATCAGCACGATCCATACCGCCCAGGCGCAATACTTTTCGCAGTTCGGCCGCTTCGCCACGACCCTGGCCGAACTCGGTCCGCCGGCCAGCGGATCTCCCACCGCCGCGGCGGCCGACCTGATTCCGGGCGACCTCGCCCTGGGCGATAAGAGCGGCTACCGGTTCACCCTGCAGGGCACTCCGTCCGGGTACGCGGTCAATGCCCAGCCGCAAACCTTCAACACCACCGGCAGCCGCACGTTCTACTCGGACCAGAGCCTGGTCATCCGCGAGAACTACGGCCAGGAGCCGGCCACGGCGCAGAGCAAGGAGATCAAGTAGACCGGCCGCGCTGGGCTTTCAATTCCGCCAGCAGGCGGGCGATCTCCTCGTCCTTCTCCAAAGCCGCCAGCTTGTCTTCCACCGACTCCGACGCCATTTCGGCCTGAGCCTGGCTGACCGCTTCGGAAAACTGGACCTTGTCCTTCATGCGCTCGAAGGCCGCGGCCTTGGAATCGTCGCCCGCGGCGCTGCCGGCCTGGCTGGCCCGGGCCACCGCTCGCGCCCGGCGGTGCTGCGCCACCAGGATCTCGGCGCGCGACCGTGCCTCGGCCAGCTTCTGCTCCAGCTTGTGGAGCGCCGACTTGAGGTTCTCCACCTGCGCCGCCTGGTCGGCGATCTGCTGGTCGAATCCCTCGGCCATGCGCCGGCAGCTCATCTCGCGTTCCAGCGCCGCCCGGGCCAGATCGTCCTGCTGCTTGTCCACCGCCAGTTCGGCCTTGCGGCGCCAGTCGGCGGCCTTGTCCTGGTTCTCCTTGCGCCGCTGCTCGAGCAGGTGCTGGTCGGCGATGGCGATCGCCACCTGGGTCTTCACCTGCATCAGTTGGTTCTGCATGTCGAGGATCACCTGCTTGAGCATCTTCTCGGGATCCTCGGCCTTATCGATCAGGTCGTTCAAGTTCGCACGGATCAGGGTTGTCACTCGTTCCAGGAGTGGCATAGCAGCCTCCTTCTCTAGGCGCCCGCCGCCTTGCCGGACGGCGGCGATTTCTCTTCGCCGATCAGTTTCACCTTGGCCAGCAGATCCGAGATGCGCATGCCCGAGAGGGTCTCGAACAGGGCCGGGATCTGGGCGGCCATCTTGGTCATGTCGCCGGTGACTTTGTGCAGGCCGGCGGCGTCGCCGTCGCCGGTGGAAACCACCGTGATGCGATCCACGTGGGAGAGCGGCGCGGACATGGCGCGCACCACTTCGGGCAGCCCGGTGAGCAGCTTGTCGACCACCGCGGCCTGGTTCCATTCCTGGTAGGCTACGGCCTTCACGTTCATCGCCTTGGCTTCCGCCTCGCCCTTCTTGAAGATGATTTCGGCCTCGGCCTCGCCCTGCGCGCGGGTGGCGGCGGCGTGGCCCTCGGCCTCCACCGTCAGCCGCTGCCTTTCGGCGTCGGCCAGCGTCTCGATGCGCCGGCGCTCAATCTCGGCCTGCTTCAGCACCGTGGCGATCAACTCGTTCTCGCGGCGCCGGATCTCGGCCTCCTGCACCTTGGTCTCGCGCTCCTTTTCCACCTGGCGGATTCCAATGGCTTCCGCGATCACCTGCTGCTGCATGATGTTGGTCTGGATCTCGTAGGCCTTGTCGGCCTGGGCCTGCTGCTTCTTCACCGTCTCCTGATACTGGGCCTTCTTGATTTCGAGATCGCGCTCGGCTTCGGCCTGGCGGGCCAGCGATTGCGTCTCGGCCAGAACGCGCTCCTGGTCGGCCTGGGCCCTGGCTACCGCGGCGGCGCGGGTGGCGTCGGCGCGCTTGATGGCGGTGTCCCGCTCGGCTTCGGCGGCGGCCACGTCGGCATCGCGCTTGATGCGGGCCACGTCGGGCCGCCCCATGTTGGTGATGTAGTCGTTCTTGTCACGGACTTCTTTGATGGTGAAGGAGATCACCTCCAGCCCCATCTTGTTCATGTCGTCGGCGCAGGTGGAGCGCATGCGGTCCGCCACCATTTCCGGCTGTTTGACGATCTCCTCCACCGTCAACTGCCCGACGATGCCGCGCAAGTGGCCTTCCATCACCAGGCGGATGAGCCCCTGGCGCTCGGCGTCCGTCTTGGTCAGGAACTGCTCGGCCGCGGTCTGTATGGATTCCGGATCGGACTTGACCTTGATCTGGGCCACGGCTTCCACCGTGACCGCGACACCCTGGCGAGTGTAGAAATCCTGCCCGGGGACGACGTCGAAGGACATCAGCTCCAGCGACAGGCAGCGGCAGCTTTCCACCATGGGAAAGATGACGGTGCCCCGGCCTTTCACCACGCGGGTCCCCCGAAAACCGTAGACGATGAGGGCCTCATGCGGACCGGCCTTGCGGTAGAGCCGGGCAAACATGGCCATGAGAAACAGGACCGCCAGGACCATCAGCCCCGCGATCACGAAAACTCCACTCGAGATACCCATCATGTGTTGTCTCCTTAATAGGACGGAATCATTGCGGGGACGCCGTCAGATCCTCCCAGCGCTGGACGTAGGCGATGCCCTTCTCGAAGCGCGTGACGACGACTTCGGCGCCTTTCTCGATGGCGGAACCGTCTTCGCTGCGCGCGCCGCAGGTGTGGCGCGTTCCGCCCTGGGTATAAATCAGCTCGCCGGTGCCTCCCGCCCGGATCGGGCTGGAGACGTGGGCCAGGACGCCGATCATGTCGTAGTCCGCCGGATTCAGGTTCTCCTCGGTAGAGATAAGGACCTTGGCGACGAACAGGAAAACCACGCTCGCGCCGGCCAGGCCCACCAGAAAGGCGATCCCGATTCCGAACAGGAACCAGATGCTGGCGTAGCGCTCCAGCAGGAAGCCGGTGCCGCCGAACCACGCCAGGAAGGCGGCGATGGTCCCGAAGTTGAAGATGGAGAGCTGATGTCCGGCGTGGCCGGGATGGTCGGCATGACCCGCGTCCACGTGGCCGAAATCGGCGTGATGCAGATCGTGGAGATGCAGGTCGAAAGTTCCGGACAGCACGGCCACCAGGCTGAGCAGGAAGCCGACCAGGAAACAGACGAGGTAGAAGTTGGCCAGAGTCATTCAGCGCTCCTTGTCTCGGGTTGCGGGCGGGAGGAAAGGGCGCCGCACGTTCTCAAGATGCGGCGACCGCAGGCGCGCGGGCGCGCTTTTCCGGCTGGCGGCCCGTACGGCCTGGATTGGCGCCGCACTCGAAGCCGGCCTCCGGAGGCGTGCCGTCATTGGCCGCTCCTGGTCCCCGGCTGCAGCACTTCGGTCAGCCGGCCGGCGAGCCCGGGGGTCTCCAGGATGGCGGCCAGCAGGGCCAGGCACTTGCGCGAGTCCTCATGCCGGGCCAGGGCCTCCAGGGCGCCGCTGATGGCGGGGTCGTGGCGGAACCGCTCGACGCCTTCCCTCAGCCAGAGGTCGAGGGAATCCTCCCGCGTGCGCAGCGGGGAGATGAGTTCGGTATGAAAGCCTTCCGGGTCGTCCACCAGGTAGCCGGGATGGACCTTGAAGAAACGGGCCAGCAGGGCGCGGGTGGAGGCCGTGATATGGGGCCGGGCGCCGCTTTCGATCTGGGAGAGGTAGGACTGGGAAAGGGAGCGCTTGAGCTCCCGGCGGATGGCGCGGACCACTTCGCCCTGGGTCATGGCGCGGTCCAGGCCGCGGAGGGCGCCCTCGACCTGGCGGAGGTAGCGGACTTTCTCGCCGAGCCTCATAATTGCAATATGCGATTACTATATCGCGATCCGTGATGCGGGTCAAGCGGAGGCGCGCTATACTGGTACTGGGAGTCATGAGATGAATTCCGGCATCGCCCGCGCCGCCGCCCTCGCCGTCCTGATCGCCGCCTGCGCCGCCCTCCCCCTCCCCACCCCCGCCGAGGACTTCGGCGCCCGCACCGTCCAGGGCGTGGTCACCGGCGAACAAGGCCGGCCCGTCGAGGGGGCCGCCGTGAGTCTCGAAAACCTGGCGACTTCCGCCCTGCGCTCCTATCTCACCCAGGCCGACGGCCGCTACGTCTTCCACAGGGTCAACAACTTCCAGGACTACCGCCTCAGCGCCCGCTACCAGGGCCGCTCGGGAGAGAGCAAAACCCTGTCCCGCTTCGACACCAGCGACCCGGCCGTCGTGAACCTGAAGGTGCCGGCCGGCCGCTAGGCCGCCCTGGCGCGGCCGGAACCCGCCCTGCCGCAAAGGTGTCCAATCGACTGAGACCCCACGGCCTCAAGGAGCGTGGGCCATGAAGAAGGCTTTGATCGCTCTGCTGCTTCTGCCCGCCGCGGCGCCGTGCCGGGCGGACGCCTCCTCGCAACCTGCCGGCCTTGAAGAGCTGAAAACCGAGGTTCGGAGAATCCTGGTCGAAAACGGCATTCCGGGGGTGGGCCTGGTCCTGGCGTCTCCCGGCCGGGTGCTGTGGGCGGGCGGAGCCGGCAAAGCGGACCTGGCCCAGGACCGGCCGGTCACCGCGGAGACGTTGTTCCGGGGCGGATCCATCGCCAAGAGCTTTGTGGCCCTGGCCCTGGTAAAGTTGCAGGAGCAGGGCCGAATCGACCTCAACGCCAGGGTCAGGGATCTGGCTCCCGAGATCGAAATCCCGAATCCCTGGGAGGATACGCATCCGGTCCGGGTGGTCCATCTCCTCGAGCACACGGCCGGATTCGACGACTGGCGCTGGGCCGGAAACCTCACGGACGAGCCTGCGGAAATCCCCTTGCGCGACGTCCTGAGCCGGTTTCCGGGACGGCACCGCGTGCGCTGGATGCCGGGCACCCGCATGGTGTATTCCGGCCATGGATACCTTCTGGCCGGCTACCTGATCGAGAAAGCCAGCGGCGAGAGGTTTCACGCTTATATCCGGCGCGCCATCCTGGACCCTTTGGGTTTCCAGCACTCCGGTTTCGAACGGCCGGAGGCCGGCAATGCCATGCTGGCGCGCGGCTACAATTACCGGCCGCTTCGGCCGCTGCCCTACCGGTTCCTGCTGCAGCGCCCGGCGGGTGATTTTCTGATCTCACCCGCCGACATGGGCTGCTTCCTGCGCATGTGGCTCAACCGCGGCCGCACGGGCCGTGTCCAGTTGTTCCGGCCGGAATCGCTGGCCCGCGTGGAGCAGGCGCAAACCAGCCTGGCGGCGCGCCGGGGGCTGAAATGGAGTTACGGCCTGGGCAACCACCCCATGGACGCTCCGGAGCTGAGGCGGCGCGGGCATGGCGGCCAGATCGAAGGCTTCCTGGCATTCTATGTCTACCTGCCCGAGGCGCGGCTGGCCTACGCGGTATTCATGAACACCTGGTCGCCGCGCCTCGGGGCGATCGACCGGTTGATCGGCGAATACCTCACCTCCGGCTCACCCAGGTCGCAGCCGGTTCCCGAGAGTTCGGCGACCGGGCAGGAACTGCGCCGCCTGGAGGGCGTGTACCTGCCCGCCGACGTCCGCGTGCATGCCGGGACCTGGCCTCAGTTGCTGCAGCGGGCAACCCGCGTGAGGGCGGAGGGCCGCGGCCTGCATCTGGCCGGTTTGTTCGGCAAAGGGCGGCAGCAACTGATTCCGGTGTTTCCCGGCGGGTTTCGCTCCCGGGGGGAACTGGAGGCGAGCACGGTCTTCACGCGCTCCGACGACGCCCGCTGGGTGATGACCGGCTCGCGCGGCTACTTCGAACGGGTGCCGGCCTGGATGCCGTATCTCGGCGCCGGAGGCCTGCTGCCGGCCTTGCTCCTCATGCTCAGTTCCGTGGCGTACGCCCTGGTGTGGATTCCGGCAAGGCTGCTCGGGCGCCCGGTCCGGCATGCGGCGGTGCGTGCGGTGCCGCTGGGCGCCGTCCTGGCGTTGATTGCCCTGATCGCAGGGATGTTGATCGCCCCGGACGACCCCACCGCGGCGGTGCGGTTCGACTTTCCGTCGGCGAGCTACTGGCTGGTCTCGTGGCTGTTCCTCGTCCTGTCCTTCCTTGGCTTGCTGCTGGCCCGGCGCGCGTTTGCGTACGAACTGAAGCCGGCCGTGCGCATTCACGCACTGCTGGTGTCGATAGCGTGCTGTGGGATGGCCGCGGCCCTGGCGCACTGGGATCTGCTCGCACTCGGCCCGCCCGGGTTTTGAACGGAAGTTCCCGCTCCGGAAGAATCACACGGCGGCGCCGGGTTGAAAACGCCCACTTCCCGCCGGCGCCCTTCCGGCCGCGGGCGGCCCCGGCGATATCCTGATGGTCATGGGGGGGCCGGTCACGGAGACCGATCGCTGCCGGGTATCCGGACCGGGCTTGTCCTGATCGCCGTCGTGCTGGCCCTGCTGATCGCCTGGCAGGGCAGGCAGCTTTTGCTGATGGTGGTCGCCGGTGTCCTGTTCGCGATCTTCCTGGACGCGCTGGCGCGCTGGACCGCCGGCTGGGCGCGCCTTTCCCGCGGCTGGTCCCTGGCGGTTGTGCTGGTGACCTTGACTGGCCTGGCACTGGTCGTCGCCGTGGGGGCGTATCCGGGGCTGGCCGCCCAGGCCGCGGACCTGGCGGAGGGCCTCCCGCAAGCCGTCCGCAAGATTCGCTCCGCTCTCGAGAACTCTCCTCTCTCGAAAGTGCTGCCGTCCGGCAGCGGCGACGCGCAGCGGGTGGGCGCCTCGGTGATGTCGCGGGTGTTCTCCCTGGCCGCGGCGGCCGCCGATGCAGTTGTCGCCGCGGTGGTGATCCTCTTTGTGGGCGTCTATCTGGCCGCGGATCCGGATCTGTACCGGCGCGGTCTGATCCGGCTGCTCCCGCGCGCGGCGCGGGAACGCGCCCGGCAGGTGCTTTCGGAGCTAGGCCGGACCCTGCGCCGCTGGGTGCTGGCGCGCCTCGTGCTGATGGTGATCAACGGCGGCCTGACGGCCCTCGGCCTCTGGATCATCGGCATCCCCCTGGCGCCGATCCTCGGCCTCATCGCCGGGCTGTTGAACTTCGTCCCCAATATCGGACCTTTCATCGCCGCCGTGCCCGCGATCCTGATCGCGTTTGCGCAAAGCCTTACCCATGCCGTGTACGCAGCCGTGCTCTACCTTGTCCTGCAGATGCTGGACGGCTACGTGTTCACGCCGCTGGCCCAAAAACGGGCCGTGGCGCTGGCTCCGGCCCTGATCATCAGCTTCCAGGTGCTGATGGGGCTCCTGGCGGGCGCACTCGGCCTCTTGCTGGCCACCCCGATTGTGGCGGCGCTGGCCGTCCTGGTGCGGATGCTCTACGTCGACCGGCCGGGTGAGGAATCCCCCTGAGTTTCGCCGGCGCCGGAGCGGGTGCTCCGGCGCCGCAGGAGTCCGGCTGCCCGATGAAGTACCGGGCAGCCAGGCTGCGTTACCGTACTCTCACACTGACCACGTTGGAAGGCGCCGATTCCTTTGTGGCATTGTACGCGATCACGCGGTACGACCAGATGCCGCGGCCCGCATTGTGAGTGAACGTGGTGACGCCGGCAGCCACCGTGCCCTTGGATACCCAGGCCCAGCTTCGGATGCCGGTCCTCTCCTTGCGCTCGATGCGGAAGCCGGTCTCGTTGCTGGAGTTGTCGGTCCAGTTGAGGGTGACGTTCTGCGCGTTCACCAAAGCAGACAGGTTGGAAGGCGCGATGATCACGTCGGGGTCGGTAATGCTGATCGTGATGGTGTCGGTATCGGGCAGTCCCCCGCTGTCGGTGACCTGCGCGGTGATGGTGTGATTGCCGAGTTCCGAGCAGCTGAAGGTCTTCTGAGCCGTCCCGCCCGTGCCGAACTGCGTGCTGCCTTCCGCCCACAGGAGGGAAGCCGTGATGGTGCCGTCCTCGGTATCCGTCGCCGTTCCGGCGAAATCCACGGCGGAGCCGCAATTGAAGCTCGAGCCGTTGGCCGGAGACGTGATGGTCACCACCGGCGGCTGGTTGACCGGCCCGCCTACGGCCTCGGTGACCGCCGCCAGCGCGTCGATGCGGCCCGCGCCGAAGGTGTTGTTGGGTGACACTGTGTTGCCGTCCACGCCGCCGCATGTCTGGTTGATGTAGAGTTTCTGCGTGGTGGAGGCAATAATGTTCTCCGTCTCGGCGATGTTGCCCGTGAGAGTGCCCACTTCGGACCAGATCAGGGCCACGGTCGCCGCCGTATGCGGGCTGGCCATGGAGGTGCCGGAGAAGACGGAGTAACTGTCGGTGGGAACGCTGGAGCGGACGCTCTGTCCGGGCGCCGCGACATCCGGTTTGATCCCGCCCAGGGCCGAAGGACCGCGGGACGAGGAATTGTAGACCGCATCGCCCGCGGCCGTGCCGCCGCTGGCAAAAGACTCGGGATAGTCGCCCGGCGAGCCGGCGGTGTTGCAGGTCGGTCCGGAGTTGCCGATCGAGAACGCCGGGAAGATGCCCGCGCTGCGCCAGCTCTGGACATAGCTCTGGTACCAGGTGTCGCCCGAGCCGCCGCCCCAGGAGTTGTTCACGATGTGCGGAGGCACACCGCCGGTGGGAGCCAGCACCCACTGCGCGCAGGCGGTCAGGGAAGCGTCGGAGCACGAGTTGGATTCGCAGCCTTTGCAGGCGATCCACTTGGCGCCGGGCGCCACGCCGATCTGGTTCACCAGGTCCGAGGTCTCTCCCACCATGGTGCCCATGGTGTGGGTGCCGTGGCCGTTATTGTCGCAGGGCGGAGTGCCGGCCGCGCCGCAGGTGTTGCTGGGGTCGTACCACTTGCCCGTGTGATTATAGGTGGACCCGTTCCAGCCCAGGTACTGGCGGTAGAGGGCCGGGTGGTTAAACTGCACCCCGGTGTCGATGTTGGCGACGATGATGCCCTCGCCCCGGTCGCCGAAGCTGCTCCAGACCTCGTCGGCGTTGATCTGGCTGATATTCCATTCCAGAGCCTGGGTCCCCGACTCGACCTTGGGTTGGGGAACGGGATGGATCCGTTCCGGGATGACGGCGGCCACCTCCGGCCGGCGCGCCATCTCGCGGGCCAGTTCCAGGGTGCCTTGCTTGATGTAGATCCGGTTCTCAATCCAGAACGGCTTGAAATCGACTCTCCGGCCGCTGAGATAGGCACGGGCGCCGGCCTGGCTGCGGTTCGCCACGGCCTGCAGGGCGTTGGCCACATATTGCGCGCGCGCGATCCGGTCGGTGATGCGGCGCGCGGGCTTGGTGTCGGCGCGCTCGCTGAACACCACGAAGAACGGCGCCACAGCGTCGGCGTCGTCGGTCAGAGCAGCCATCAGTTCACGGTTGATCTTGTAGTCGGTATCCGCCGCGTAGGCTGAAGTGGCAGCGAGTAGCAGAACGAGTGACAGTCCTGCAATGAAGCAGGTAGTCCAGCAGTTCCTGTTGGGTTTCATCCCCACCATTAGACCTGTTTATCTGAATGCTGGGAAGGCTTTTCCTGCTCGAAACCGGCCCTCGGAAGTACTTCCAGTACTGCATGGGAGCAATACGTCTTCCTCCGCCCCTTTCCGCTCCCCTTGCAGACCATGATTGACCCCCTTTGGGGCCGGAAACCGGGAGACCGCAACCGCAGGGGGCCGGGCCCATGGGACCCGGTTGATTCTCCCGCGCGGCGCTGCTACGGTTGCAGGGTGGAGGCGGAGCCGATGCACTCATTCAACCGGACGGACCGGACGCGAAGATTGTTCGTTCAGGCGGGAGCGGCCGCGGCGGCGGCGCCGGGGGCCCGGGCGGCGCGAATGCGGGAGACGCTGGCGCTTTCCGGCGGGCCCAAGGCCGTGACCCTGCCGGCGGACCGCATCAAGGCGGTCACGAAGTGGCCGCGCTACGGAGAGGAAGAGAAAAGCGCGGTTCTGGCGCTGCTCGAAAACAACGACTGGTACCGCGAGATTCCGGCGCTCGAAAAGGAGCTGGCGGCGCATCTGCGAGTGCCCTTCGTCAAGTCGTTCATGAACGGGACGAGCGCGCTGATGGCCATGTTCTTCGCGCTCGATCTTCCCCGCGGCAGCGAGATCCTGGCGCCCTCCTACACGGCCTGGGCCACCACCGCGCCCATGCACTTCTTCGGCTACGTGCCGGTGTTCGTGGACATCGACCCGCGCACCATGACCTTCGACCTGGAATACGCCCGGAAGCTGGTGAACAGCCGGACCAAGGCGGTGCTGCCCATGCACTCTTTCGGCAACCCCTGCGACATGGACCGGATCGGCGAGTTCGCCCGGCAGCACGGTCTGGTCGTGCTGGAGGATGCCGCCCAGGCGCAGGGCGCTTCGCTGCAGGGCAAAGCCATGGGGACCTGGGGGGCCATGGGCGCCTTCAGCTTCCAGAGCTCGAAGATTCTGCCCTCGATCGAAGGCGGCTGCTGCACCTGCCAGACCCGGGAGCAGTACGAGCGGGCCACCATGTTCGGCGCCTACGAACTGCCCGCCACTTTCCCCGAAGCCAGCCCCTACCGTACGTACCAGGGGACCGGGGTGGGGCCCAAGCTTCGGATCCACCCGCTGGCAGCCGCCCTGGCGCGGCGGCAGTTAGCCAGGATGGACGCGCACAACGCCTTGGTGGATGCCCAGGTCCGCAAGCTCAACCGGCGTATCGCGGAGCTGCCCGGCATCTCGTACCCCTATACCCGGCCGGACGCCAAACGGGTCTACTGGGCCAGTAACCTGATCTTCATCGACGAGCGCAAGGCCGGGGCGGGCAAGGCGCAACTGTTGAAGGCGCTCGTCGCCGAAGGGGTGGCGGCCGCCGAGGGCCGCTACGACGAGCAGCACCGCTACCGGCTCTACGCCGAGAACAAGTGGTGGGACCACCCGGTCAGAATCCCCGACGACCTGCACGGCACTACGCAGGTCAACCGCCTGGCCGTCCGTCTGCCCCTGTTCCATTCCGAAGCCGGGGAACTGATCGAGCAGTATGCGGCGGCGTTTGAGAAGGTCTGGGCGCACCGGGCGGCGCTGTCGAAAGGATAAGGCCGGCTCCTCTTCTCATCCCTGATACGGAGTGTGGCGCCGGTCTGGCCAGTGGGACAGCACGACCCGCTCCGGGTGTTCGAATTCCTGCCGGAGGGGCGGCTGTCCCTTCCCCGTTTTCAACGGATAATCCATAGGATTCAAAGGACTTCTCCCGCCGTATGGGCCGTCGCGGATGAGGCCCGGCCGCGTCTTCGGGATTGGACTCCGAATTGCCTCTCCCTGTTGCGTCCAAACAACTCCGTGAAGGTACCACAACGATGGAGCAAGGGTTGCGCCCGGCGAAAAGAAAGCCTCGAGCCTGGATGCTGAAACTGGTACTGCGGGGCGGGGCCCGGCCCGGCCTGAAGCAGCGCCTCGAGGAGGGAGCGTACCTGCTGTCCCTCATCGACAGGATTCGGGACGAGAGAGGCTTGCCGGATCTGGGGGCCAACGTCGAACGCATGATCCTGAACCGCGAGTTGGAGGAATTGGGCCGCTAAACCCGGACCTTCGGGATAACAACGCCGGGCGGTTCGCGCCGCTGAATAAAAGGGGGACAGAGGGATTTACCGCTAACGGATCCCTCTGTCCCCTTTATCCTGGGTTCGCCCCGATTTTGGTAAGAGTAGTGGGGTGACTGGGCTCACCGCGTTTCTCTGGCTTTCCGTCTCCCTCCCGGCCGGCTGGCCTGCGTTCGGCAACGATCCCGGCGCCATGCGCTACTCTCCTTTGCGGCAGATCCACGCAGGCAACGCCGGCCGGCTGAAACCCGCCTGGACCTTCCGGATGGGAAAACCGGGCTCGGAGGCCGTCCCCATCGTGGTGGACGGCGTGATGTACCTGACGGCGCCCGACGGGGTCTACGCTCTGGTGCCGGAGACCGGCGAACTGCTATGGAAGTACGAGGCCGCGCCGGTGGCCCTGCGCGGGCTGGCTTACTGGAAGGGAAGCGGCGGCCTGCACTCGCGGGTGTTCACCGGCAACGGGCACTACCTCCTGGCGCTGGACGTGACCACCGGCCGGCCGGCGCCGGGATTCGCCAACGAGGGCCGCCTGGACCTGAAGCAGGGCGTGCTGGGAGACCTGCCCGACGCCCGGTACGTGCTGCAATCGCCGCCCGCGGTCTTCGGCGATGTGGTGATCACCGGAAGCAGCAACGGCGAGGGGGCGCCCGCGCGCGGGGCGTACGGAGACATACGCGGCTGGGATGCCAGAACCGGCAAGCTGCTGTGGACCTTCCACACCGTGCCGCGGCCCGGCGAGGCGGGCGCGGAAACCTGGCCTCCGGATGGCTGGAGGAATCGCTCGGGAACCAACGTCTGGGGCTTCTTCTCCGTGGACGTGAAGCGCGGGATTGTATACGCGCCGCTGGGCTCGCCCACCGCGGACTTCTACGGCAAGGACCGGCCCGGGGACAACCTGTACGGGAATTCCCTGGTGGCGCTGGATGCGCGCACGGGCAGGAAGAAGTGGCACCAGCAACTCGTCCATCACGACATCTGGGACTACGACCTGGCCGCCCCGCCGGCCCTGTTCGACATCCGCCGCGGCGGGCGCGTCATCCCCGCCGTCGCCCAGATCACCAAGATGGGGCTGCTGTTCGTCTTCGACCGCCTGACCGGGGAGCCGGTCTATGGCATGGAAGAGCGCCCGGTGCCGCAGTCCAACGTCCCCGGGGAAACGACCTCGAAGACCCAGCCCTTTCCCCTGAAGCCCCCGCCGCTGGCGAAGAACACCTTCCGGCCCGGGGAGATGTACGACCGGTCGCCGGAACACGCGCGCTTCTGCCGGGAGCTGTTCGAAAACAACCGGATGAAGATCGGGCCGCCCTACACACCCTTGCCGCTGGAAGGCAACGCGCTGTTCTTTCCAAGCACGCTGGGCGGCGGAAACTGGGGCGGCGTCTCGGTGGATCCCGTGCTCGGCCGGCTGTTCGTGAACGTGATGCACATCGGGCAGTGGGGCCATATGGAGAAGCGCGGCGAGGAGTACGTGCGGACTTCGGCCTACGGAACCTACGCGCGCTTCTGGAACCCCCAAACGCGCGTTCCCTGCAGCAATCCGCCCTTCGGCGAACTGGTTGCGGTGGATCTGGCGTCCGGCGATATCGCCTGGCGCTCGGTCCTTGGCCGCATCGAGTCGCTGGAGGCAATCGGCGTGCGCGACACCGGATCGCCGAACCTGGGCGGCAGCATCGCGACGGCGGGCGGGCTGGTTTTCATCGGCGCCACCAACGACGCGCGGCTCCGGGCCTACGAGTCCGGGAGCGGAAAGCTGCTCTGGGAGACGAAGCTGGAGGCCAGCGCGCATTCCAGCCCCATCACCTATATGGGACGCGACGGCCGGCAGTACGTGGCCGTGATGGCGGCGGGCGGCGGCGGGTTTCTGGGCGGAGGCGTGAGCAATGCCCTGGCCGCCTTCGCGCTCCCCGACGCTCCCCGGAAACCGCTGCCGGCATCGGTGGCCCGGGCTGTCGCCGCCGCGGCGGAAGCCCGGCGGGGAATGCCCAAGGTGGGGGAATTTCCCCCGCTCGCGCTGCCGCCCGGAGGAGCCCGGGAGCTGGTGGAGAAGACCTGCGGCACCGGGTGCCATTCGATGGAAGTGGTCACCAGCCGGCGGATGAGCGGGCGGGAATGGAACGCGGTCGTGCGGGCCATGGTCGCCCGGGGCGCGCAAGCCTCCGAGCCGGAGGTACAGGCCATCATCGAGTACCTGTCGAAGACTCTGGGCCGATAGCCCGCGATCGCTACCGCGGCCCGGGTACGGTTTCCCAGAAGAGCACGACCACGGCCAGATCGCGCGCCGCCTCAAGTTCCACCCGGCTCCAGCGGTTCGACGCGCCCGGCGCTTCCGTAACCGCGACGTCGCGGGCCCGCTCGGGACTTCGCCGGTACTCAGTCCACGTCCAGGCGTTCGTCGAACTGGGCGCTTCGTTGGAGCGCTCCAGCCCGAAGACGACCACGCCGTCCCGGCGGAACTCGCCGGGATAGGCCGAGATCCGGAAAGGCGCCGCCGGCAGTTGCCCGGTCAGGAATCCGGTGCTCGGACGGCCGTTTTGGATCCTCAGCCGCCGGCCTTTCCTCAGGCGCCCCGTCCAGATCGCCCGCCCCGATTCCGGGCCCCGGTACGCAGCGCCCGCGGGCACAGGCGAAGGCTGCACGGAGCGCGGCTGCGGGGCGGCAGGCGGCGAAGAAGGCTGGGCCGCCGGGAGTTCCACCGGGCGCGGAGCGGGATTCTGCGCCGCCCGCGCCGCCCCCGGCCGGGGCCTCCTTTCCGGCTCCTCGGGATCGCGCCGTGGAGGAGGCCGCCGGACGCGCCCCGGCTTTGTCTGAACACCGGCGGACGGCCGGGGCGCTGTCCCCGGCGTCCCCGGGGCCGCGGACACGGGCGGCGCGGGAGGCGGCTCCGCCAGTTCCCCCAGAAAGCGGCTGGCCGTCACCACCTCGCCATCGGGTCCGGGCACGATGAACCGGACCCTCACGTCGGGCGAGCGCCGCCGGTAGGTCACCACGCCATTGCGCAGCGTGGCGGCATCCAGTTCGATCCCGGCCGATGTCTCGCCATCCTGAATCAGCAGCCGCCCGCGGGCGGCCCGCTCTACCAGCGGGTCGCGAGGGTTCCATTCGATGTGCAGGGAGCCGTCCGCCTCGAATACACGCAGCCGGGCCGGCGCCGGAGCGTCCGGCTGGCGCCGGAGCAGCGCCAGGATCAGAAGGGCGCCCGCCAGGGCGCAAGCCAGGGCCGCGATCCATCGCTTCCCCCACCTCCACCCTCGCTTCACGGCCGGCCGCGCGGCCGCCGGACCGGCTGTCTCCACGATGCCCAGCCGCGACAGCGGACGGATGGGCCGGATGTGCGGCGGCGCCGGGCGTGTGCCGGCGGCCTCCGGCTCCGGCTTCGACGACCGCGGGGCCGGCCGCAGCCTCTCCACCGCGGTCAGGGACAAGCGCCCCTGCCGGTCCGCCCGCACAACCACTCCCGCCCCCGCTTCTCCGCTCTCCTCCGGACGCAGCAGCAGGCAGATCTGCCAGGGCTCCGGAAAGCAAGCATCGTGGATCGACCTATCCTGCTCGGTTAACTCAATCTGGCTTCGGGTGTATGAGCGGTACCAGCCCACGGGCTCCATCCCGGAGAGGTCCGGATCCTGGGCGGCGGATTCAATGAGACGCTGCAGTTTCTCGCGGTCCCGCTCGGAAAGCCTGAACGAGGGACCGTAGGCGTATTCGCAACTCGCTTCACGGCAGGCCAGTATGCGTAGCACGGGGCCCTCGCGGCGGCCGAACAACACTCCGCCGACTTCGATGCCGCGGTGGCGGAACTTCAAAAGGCCGTCCACGGAGTACGCCCGCACGCTCTCCAGAACGGCGGCTGAATACTCGATGGTATACGGAAATTCCGGTACTACCCAGCAGCCGGCGCCGGGCGCTGCCTGCAACGTCGCCATGGAACACCCGCCCCCCGGGGTTGTGCCCCAAATGTACCACTGGAACCCGGCATCCGGGAAAACCGCTCAGTTATTTTCGGAACCAAAAAAGACTGCGGAGTGGCGAATAAGTTACAGGTCCGCGCCGGCCGGACCATTGACGCTCCCCTGACCCTGAAGTCGCCGCCGGCCACCGGCATTTCCCAGTGCTCCGAGCGTGAGCACGGAACGCCGCCGAATCCCGGCAGCGCAGCGTACCCCGCCAGGATCCGGACGGCGCTTTGTATATTCCCTAACTAACCGGGTGCACGACTTACTCTCCTTTTCCTAACAGCCCGCTGCAATGGTTAGTACCGACTTACAGAGCCTCCCGGAACACTCTTGCCGGCCACGCTTCAGTCGCGAGGCCAGGGACGCCAGGGCCGCTCAGATCGCACGAAAAGACCCGTCGCAACATACTGAAGGCGTTAGATGGGAGCGGGAGAAAAAAAGACCGGCCCGCGGCAGCCGTCGCGGGCCGGTTCAGAACGAACAAGGCTCAACTGCTCTCAGGGGCACCATAGCACCCCGAAACAGAAGAGCGCGATCCTGTATGTACGCAATTGGACAACCGCCGCCGACGAAAGTGTGAGGAACGGCACAAACGCATGCGCGCCCTGGGCCTTCAATCCGGTTCGCCGCCGCTCAGCAGCTTCCGGATGACCTCCGCATGGGCCGCCCGCTCCTCCGCCTTCCGTGTCAGCGGCTCGCGCAGAATCTCCGACTTGAGCGCGACGCGGCGTGACATCGCCACGCTCTCCTCCAGGACGCGAACCGCTTCCCAGAGCGCCCGCTCCACCGCCTCGGATTCCGCCTCCAGCAGGCTGCCCGCCGAGTAGGCGTGTCCCACCCGGCAGCGATAGCGAACCAGGTCCCCTTCCTGCAGCTCCCACAGCGTGCCATTGCAGTCCGGGCAGGAAAAGGCGGTAGGACTGCCCGGGATGTTCTCTCCTCCCACGGCCTTCCCCGGCAGGGCCGGTTCCTGGTTTGACTCCGGCATGGCGAACCTCCCGGCGGGCTGCGCCTCCCCTCCCGCCAAACGGCCGATCAGCGGCCCGATCTCCGACGCCCGGAGCCGGAAATCCGGCTCCATCGCGGCCAGCGCGCTCTGCGGCATCTCGGGATGCGCCGATTCCAGCGGATCCTGCACGATGGTCACCCCACCCTGCCGTTGGATGGCTTCCAGGCCGGCCGTTCCGTCGTCGTCGGCGCCGCTGAGAAGCACTCCCGCCACCCTCTTACCGTAAACCTTTGCGGCCGACCGGAACAGGACGTCGATGGAAGGCCGGTGCCGGTTCTCCTTCGGCCCCCGGATCACGCGCAGTTCCCCGTCGCGGAACATCAGGTGGCGGTCGGGCGGGGCAATGTAGATCCTGCCGGTCTCGACCGGCGCCCGGCCGGCCGCCTGGATTGCCGGCAGTGGGCCGGAACGGCTCAGGATATCGGCCAGGTAGCTTTCCGATTCGGCCGGCAGATGCAGCACCACGAACACCGCCGCCCCAAGGCCGGCCGGCAGCCCCGACACCAGTTGCCGCAGCGCCGCCACTCCCCCGGCCGATGCTCCCGCGACTACGATGTCCCGTGCCGGCTCATTTCCCATCGCCCGGCCTTTCCCGGCGGCGGTCGCTCTCCGGCTGCGCCCGGGCGGCCAGCAGCGCCCCGACTCGTTCCACCAGCACCCGCTTCGTGAAAGGCTTCGGCAGGAACGCCAGCCGGTCCTTCAAAACGCCGTGGTGGCTGATTAGCTCCTCGGTGTGGCCGGAGACGTAGAGCACCTGCATCTCCGGCCGTTCCGCCGCCAGCTGAAAGGCCAGCTCCCTCCCGCTCATTCGCGGCATCACTACGTCGGTCACCAGCAGGTGGATCTGCCCCTTGTACTCCCTGGACATCTGCAAGGCCTCGGGACCACCGGAGGCCTCCAGCACACGATAGCCCTGCGTTTCCAGGAAACGCCTGGCCAGCGACCTTACCATCTGCTCGTCGTCCACCAGGAGAATCGTCCCGGTGCCCCGTGCCTGCTCCTTGCCCGCAATCCGGTCCCCGGCGTCTTCCGATTCCGCATCCACCGCCGGCAGGTACACCGTGAAACTGCTCCCCACTCCCAATTCGCTGTACGCCCAAATGTAGCCGCCGCTCCGCTTCACGATGCCGTACACCGTGGAAAGACCCAGCCCCACCCCGCTGCCCTTGGGCTTGGTCGTGAAAAAAGGCTCGAACAGGTGGGCCTGCGTATCTTCGTCCATGCCGGAGCCGGTGTCTGTCACGCTGATCGCCACGTACTTGCCCACGGGCACCGCCGGGTGGCGCTCGAAAAAGCGCTCGTCCACGTCTACATTCCGGGCCGCGATCGTGATCGTGCCTCCGCCCGGCATCGCGTCGCGGGCATTCAGCGCCAGGTTCAGAATCACCTGCTCCAGCTGCGTGCGGTCCGCCCGGACGCGTTTCAACTCCGGCTGGCACTCCACCACCAGTTCCACGTTGTTGCTCAGCGTCACCGAGATCATCTGCCGCATCTCCGCAATCACCGCGCCGGCATCCAGCAGCTCAGGGCTGAGAATCCCTTTCCGGCCGAAGGCCAGCAACTGGTTGGTCAGCGCCACCGCCCGTTCGGCCGCCAGGGCGATCTGTTTCACCATTTCCTGCCCGGCATGGTTCTCTTCCAACTCCTGGCCCAGCAGGTCGGCATAACCCACGATCGCCGTGAGAACGTTGTTGAAGTCGTGCGCCACGCCCCCCGCCAGCCGTCCCACCGCTTCCATCTTCTGGCGCTGCCGCAGTTGCTCCTGGCTGCGCTGCAGTCTTTCCTCCGCGCGCCGGCGCGCGCTGATGTCCCGGATGTTGAACTGGATCACCGACCGCTCCCCCTCCGCATAGAGCGAAGCGACGATCTCCACTTCCAACTGCTCCCCGGCGTCGGTGGGAAGCGACACGGTCTTTTGAACCGATTCCCGCTCCTGCAACTCCTTGAGCAGCGATTCGTCCATCTCCGATCCCCGGAATAACCGGCTTTCCCAATAGCGGGCCCCCATCAGGCTCGAGCGCGGATGTCCGAACAGCTTCGAGATGAAAGGATTGGAGTCCACGATCTCTCCGGTCGCCGCGTCCGCGATCACGATGCCGTCCTTGGCCGCCTCGAACAGCCGCCGGTAGCGGGCTTCGGCCGCCTGCTTGCGCTCGGTCAGGTCGAACAGCGCCAGCAGCACGCCGTCGATCCGGTTGTCCATCGTCCGGTAGGGCCGCACCCACATCGAGTACACCCGGCCCTCGCTGTCCTGGACCTCCCGCTCCCGGGCTGTCAGGTTGTCGATCACCTGCCGGCACAGTTCCACCAGGTCCGGCACGTTGATCTTCAGCTTGAAGTCGCTGATGGGCCGTCCCACGTCGGCCGGGATCAGGTTAAGAATCCGCTCGGCCTGCGGCGTGTACCTGCGAATGCTCAGGTCGCTGCCCAGCATCACGATGGGGATGTTGACGCTGCTCAGCAGGTTGACCAGGTCGTTGTTGATCTGCTGCAGCTCCGCGTTGCGGCTCTGCATCTCGTCGTTCACCGTGCTGAGTTCTTCGTTGGTCGACTGCAGCTCCTCCTTGGCGGTCAGCAGTTCCTCGTTGGTCGACTGCAGCTCTTCGTTGCTGGATTGCAGTTCCTCCTGGGCGGACTTCAGCTCCTCGTTGGCGGTTTCCTGTTCCTCGATCACGGACTGCAGGTACTGCCTTGTCTTGATCAGCTCCTCTTCCAGATCGCGTATACGCCCCGCGGAAGCCGGCCGCTTCAAGGGCGGCGACGCCTTCGGCGCGCGCTGTTCCGCGCGTCCGAGCCCATCTTCAAACACGACCAGAAACAGCGGTTCGGGCATGCCGTGAACCGGCATGACGGAAACGGTCACGCTGCGTGCGGCGTCGTCGGACGGCACTGAAACCGGCCCGCCCCGGACGGAAGCGCCTTGCGCTCGCGCGCGATCCACCAGTTTCCGGATCTCGATCCCCAGCGACCCGGGCGTCAGCTTCAGCAGGTTCAGGTTGGCATCGCCGGAGGGATGCGCCAGGTACGGCGACGTCCGGCCGCGGAACTGGAGCACGGTGAGATCCTTGTCCACCAGCATGGCCGGCGGCGAGTAGCTCGCCAGCATCATCTGATCCACTTTCCGCGCCACATCCACCGTTCCGGCCGGACCTTGCGCTCTCGCTGCCGGTTCCGGGATCCCCGCTTCTTCGTACAACCCAAAATCGGTGGTGATGGTTGCCACGGCCGCGCGCCGCGAGTAGATCCGGTGCTGCTTGTCCGCCAGGCTGAACAACTCGCCGGCGCCTCCTATGCTTTCCGACGCTCCCAGCACCAGGAAACCGGCCGGCTTCAGGGCATAGTGGAACATCCGCAGCACCTTGGTCTGAAGCGCCGGACCCAGGTAGATCAGGACATTGCGGCAGGTGATCAGGTCCAGCTTCGAAAAGGGAGGGTCCTTGGTCACGTTCTGTAGCGCGAAGATGCACATGTCGCGCACCGAACGCGCGATCTGGTACAGCCCGTTCACCCGCACGAAAAACCGCCGCAGACGCTCGGGCGAGACGTCGGCGGCGATGCTCTCCGGGTATACTCCCGCCCGCGCCTTCTCCAGCGCCGCCTCGCTCAGATCGGTCCCGAAAACCTGAACCGGAACCTCTATCGACGCCTCGCGCATCTGCTCCAGCAGGCAAATCGCGATCGAGTAGACTTCCTCCCCGGTCGAGCAGCCCGGCACCCAGATGCGTACCGCATCCTCCGGCGAGCGGTTCTTCAGAAGGGCCGGCAGCACCAGAGACTTGACGGCGGTGAAGGTGGCCGGCTCGCGGAAAAACCCCGTCACATTGATGAGAATGTCCTGGAAAAGCAGATCCAGTTCCCGTGGATTGCCCTTGAGGTATTGAACGTACTGCTCCGGCGTTTCCATCTTGTGCAGCGCCATCCGCCGCAAGGTCCGCCGCTGGATTGTGCCGGGCTTGTAGTGCGCGAAGTCCACCCCCTTGGCCGAACGCAGCATGGCGAAGATCTCGTTCAGGTCCGGCTCTTTCGCCGGGCGCTCTTCCACCATGGGCGGCGGGCTCAGGTATGGGTGGCGGCACAAGCGGACCAGCTCGGCCGCGATCGCTTCGGGCTTCAGCGCGGCATCCACGCACCCTGCCGCTATGGCGTTCCGCGGCATGCCGTCGTACTTGGCCGTCTCCGGATCCTGCGCGAAGGTGATGCCTCCTCCGGCCTTGATCGCCTTCAGCCCGAGCGTGCCGTCCGATGCGGTTCCGGAAAGCACAACCCCGATCGCCTTGCTCCCCTGCTCCGCGGCCAGGGACCGGAAGAAATGATCGATCGGCATATGCGGGGTCCCGGGCGGCCGCGGCTCCACCCGCAGCGATCCCTCATGGAGACTGAGGCAGGAATTGGGCGGAATGACGTACACCCGGTTCGGCTCCAGCTGAACGCCCTGCGTCACCTGCGTAACCGGCATCCGCGTCGCGCGCGAAAGTAGCTCGGTCAGTACGCTGGCGTGCCTGGGATCCAAATGCTGGATGAAAACAAAGGCCAGCCCGGTGTCCTCCGGCAGATGTTGCAGGACGTCGGTGAAGGCTTCCAGTCCCCCCGCCGAAGCGCCGAAGCCGGCCACCGGACACGCGGCGGGCGCCGCCTCGAGTGTTCCTTCCGCGGCTGGTTCCCGCGCCGGCTCGGGCGGCCGGGGCTGCGGCCCCGCAGTCTTTTCCCTCTGCTTGGTCCGGCGCTTCTTTCCAGGCATGACGCCCTCCGTCAGCCCAGAGATTACCGCCTGACGGCGCCCGGCGGCAAGGGGCGCTGCAAATCCAGAGTCAGACCGGCTGCGGAACGCAGACCGCGGAACCTCGTCTTTCAGCCCGCTGCGCCCCGCCCGTGCCTCCATTCCTGTATTTCCGCGAGAATCTCGGCGGATTCTCTCGAAACCGCCGCGGTACCCGCCACCAGCGCGCGGCTCTCGCGGATCAGCCTCGCGCAGCGCTCCAGCTCTGCGCGAAGATTGGCGCACAATTCCGCTCTTCTCGCCAGAACAGCTTCCACCCGGGAGATCAGCGCCTGAAGCGTGAAGGGCTTCTTGAGAAACGGAACGCCCGGCGGCAGGTCAACCTGCGGCGAGCCGGACATGAACATCACCGGGGTGCCCGGGGCGGTTTTGAGGAATTCCAGCGCCAGTTCGGGCCCCGTCATCCTGGGAAGGGCGAGCTCTGCGAGGAGCAGTTCCACCGGTTTCAGGGAGGTCAGCGACAGCGCTCCGCCCGGGTCGGGAACCGCAACGGTCCCGTACCCGTGGCGCTTCAGCATCGCGCACACCACCCCGCGGACTGACGGATCGTTGTCCACCACCAGTATCGCCATAGAGGCCTCCTGGTCCGTTCGGTCTTCGTGATTATCGCAGGTGTCCGCGCGATTGAGCGATCTTCAGCCGGGCCTTGTGTGAACTCTTGCACCAGGGAGAATTCCTTCGCAGCCAGCGCAACGGTCTCCCCATGGGTCGGGACACGGCTCCTGGGGAACGCGCCGATTGGCAGTGGTCCGAATCACGCCGGGTGGCCGCCCACGACCGGGACGTGCAGCACGGTGACTTCCGGCCGCGCCAGGGCCCTCTCCAGTTCCGGCCCGATCGCCTCCGCCGTCCTCACCGCCACCCCCCGCGCGCCCAGCGATTCCGCCAGGCGGTCGAACGCGATCGGCCCCAGCGAGCTGGCGATCGCCTCCCCGAACTGTTTCAGGTGTCCCGTGCGGGTGATGCCCCAGCCCTGGTCGTCGGCCACGATGGCGACGAAGTGCAGCCCCTGCCGCACCGCGCACTCCAGTTCCGCCACGTTGAAAGTGAAAGCGCCGTCGCCGGAAAGCAGGATCACCGGACAGCCGGGGAACGCCAGCCGCGCCCCCATCGCGCCGCCGATGCCCCAGCCCACCACGGCGCTCCGCCCGCACGTGAGCCAGCGGCCCGGATAGCGGTCGGCCAGCAGCTGGTGCGCCCACTGCCCGATGCTGCCGCCGTCGATCAGGAGCACCGTCTCGTCCGTAAGCACCCGGGACAGCGCCTCCAGGATGTGGACGGCGTGCGTGCCTTCGCGCGCCTGCCGCTCGCCGGTCTCGCGCACCGAGCGCCGGAAATCGTCCCGCCTCCGGCAGGCCTCCGGCAGCCATTCCCGGAACGGCTCGCCGCCGATCTCGCGGAGCCGCTCAAAGCCGTCGTCCATGCGCAACACGCGCGCCTCCCGCGCGATGGCCGGAGGCTGCAGAAAACCCAGCCGGTAATCCGGCTCCGCCCCCATCAGCACCACGAGGTCGGCGTCGGGCAGCAGCCGCGGCCCGCCGCTGGCCGCGCCGATCACGCCCATGAACGTCGCTGCCGGCTTCTCCACCACGCCCCGGTCCCAGATCGGAACCACCAACGGGATCGAGAGCCGCTCGGAAAACGCCATCACGTCCTCGCCCGCCCTGGCATAGAAGAGCCCCGACCCGGCCACGATCAACGGCCTCCGCGCCGTCCGCAACGCTGCTTCCAGGTGCGGCAGAACCCCCGGAGAGCCGGGCCGCGTCAGGGCGCCGGGCACCGGCCGGAAAAGAGCGGCCGGCTCCACTTCCGCCGTCTGCACGTCCAGCGGGAAGGTCAGGTGCACCGGCCCCTGCGGCGGGCTCAAAGCCGCCACCATCGCCTCCCACAGGATTTCCTGCGCGCGCTCCGGGCAATCGATGACCCGTGAAAACTTGGTGACCGGCGCGGCCAGCGCCACCTGGTCGAGATCCTGGAAGTGGCCCAGCCCAGCCGTCTTCACAGCCCCCGCCCCGCTGATCAGCAGCATCGGCGCGCGGTCGAAATGCGCGTTCGAGACCCCGGTCAGCGCGTTCACGTGCGCCACGCCGCTCGATACCGCGCACACCCCGGGCCGCCCGGTCAGCCGCCCGTAGGCGTCCGCCAGGTAAGCGGCCGTCTGCTCGTTGCGAGTGTCCACCAGCCGCAGCCCCGCCTGTTTCGCCGCCCGGAAAAAGGGATCCAGGCCGTGGCCGCACAAGGTGGCCATCCACTGGACCCCGCCTCTTTGCAGAGCTTCAACGAAGTATTCCACCGCCGTCATCGGTCACCGCCACCGGAAGATCTTCAACGCCAGCACGAAACTCGCGGCCAGCCACACCGCTACAATACCCAGCTCTCCGGCCAGCTCGGCCGGGGGTGAGCCCTCCAGCATGCGGGCGCGCAGCGCGTCCACCGCCGCGGTCAGCGGCAGGGCCTGGACAAAGGGCTGGATGACCTCCGGAAAGCGCTCCGCCGAGAAGAACACGCCGGAGAAAATCCACATGGGCAGCATCACGAAGTTCATCAGCCCGGAGACCGCCTCGATGGTCTGGACCCGCGAAGCCACCAGCAGGCCCATGGCGGCGAACGCCAGCGAGGAAAGCAGCGAGATCAGCGCCAGCATCCCCAGCGAGCCGCGCACCGGCACGCCGAAAACCCAGTAACCGAAACCCACCACCGCCATCACTTCCAGCAGCAGGAAAGTCAGCCGGGAGAGCAGGAACGAGAGCAGGTATTCGGCCCGTGACATGGGCGCCGCCACCAGCCGCTTCAGCAGTTTCTTTCTGCGCGCATCCACGATGGGAAAACCCACGCCCCACATGCCGCTGCCCATCAGGTTCATCCCCAGCAATCCGGGGATCAGGAAATCGATGTAGCGCGAGCCGGGCTCGTTCACCGGCACGGTTCGCACCGGCACGGGATTGGGCCGTCCGGCGGCGCGCTGCACGGCGTCGTCCACCATCAGGCGCGCCGTGCGCGCTTCCGGATTGGTGTCGTCGTAGTGGTAGACCACTCCTCCGCGCCCGTCCGGCTCGGCGATCACCAGGATCCGCCCGGAGCGCAGGCGGCGCAATGCCGCGTTCCCGTCCACCAGGTCCACCGTGAGCCGCGGGTCGGACCGGACCGCCCGCGCGAGTTCCTCCGCCCCGGCCGTTTCCCGGGGCACCCCGACCCGCATGATGGCCGCGGGCTGGCTCCGGAACGCCACGCCCAGGCCCGCCGCCAGCAGGATCGGAAAGACGAAGGTCCAGAAGACCGCCTCCGGCTCCCGCAGGAATTCGCGGTAGCGAACCAGGGTCAGTTGAACCAGCGAGCTGCCGGCCCGCGAGCGCGGTTCATTCGTCGCGGAGATGGCGTCCGGTAAGCGAGACAAAGACATCCTCTAGAGTGGCCGAATGGGTGCGCAGCTCGGTCAGCGGCAGGCCGCGGCGTTCCAGTTCCCCCAGCAGCGCGGGCATCGCCTGGTGCAGGCGTTCCACCTGCAACTGGTAGAATCCGTTTTCGGCGCGCACGCTGCGCACCCCCTCCAACTGCGACAGTGCCTGTACGTCGACGGGCCCGCCCTCCCCCGTGGCGAACTCCACCATGTGCTCCACTCCCAGCGACGCGATCAAGGCCCGGGGCGTGTCCAGCGCGATGATCCGTCCGTGATCCATGATAGCCACCCGGTCGCACAGCCGTTCGGCTTCGTCCATGTAGTGCGTGGTCAGCACGATGGTCCGGCCGCCCGCCTTCAAGTTCTCGATCAGGTCCCAGAGCTGCCGGCGCGCCTGCGGGTCCAGGCCCGTGGTCGGCTCGTCCAGGAACAGCAGCTCGGGATCCCCCACCAGCGCGCAGCCCATGGCCAGACGCTGCTTCTGCCCGCCGGAAAGCTGCCCCACTCGCGCGCTGCGCTTCTCCCCCAGCTGGACCAGCGCGATCACACCCTCCACCCCCAGTCCGCTCCGGTAGAAGGACCGGAACAGCGCCAGCGTCTCCTCGACCGTCAGCTTATCCGCCAGCTGGGTCTCCTGAAGCTGGATGCCCAGGCGCTCCCGCAGTTCCCTCGAGTGCGCGCCCCAGCGCCGCCCCAGCAGTTCCACCTCGCCCGCGTCCGGCTCCACCAGCCCTTCGCAGACTTCAATCGTGGTGGTCTTCCCCGCCCCGTTCGGCCCCAGCAGCCCGAAGCACTCCCCGGCCTGAACCTCCAGATCCAGGTGGTCTACGGCCACCACGTCTCGATACGTCTTGCGCAGGCCGCGAACGCGCAGCGCGATGGCCGCACCCTGCGTCATGCTACCGCGCTCAGTCCCGGTTGATCCAGAAGTCCGGTCTCCATGGTTCCGTCTTTAACGATGAAAAGACCGGGGAAGCGTTTCTCCCACGGCTGGTTGGCGGCCGGCATGTATTGCCGCGAGTTGGCTTCGATCGCCGCCACGCCGGGAATGTGCGCCGCCAGGCCGGCCGAGTGGATCAGCGAGGCGCCCGGGCAGGTCAGGTCCTGCACGCACAGGAACATCTTGTACTTCTGCGCGGCCGCCGCCATCAGGACCGCCTGGCTCTGCCCCTTGCAGGCCTTCAACGCCACGCCGGAGTAGCCCATCTCGCGCGCCAGCAGCAGGCTCTCCAAATCGGTGAGCGATTCGTCGATGACCACCGGCCGCAGCTTGGCCGCCTCGTGCATGGTGTTCGAACGGTTGGCCTTCAGATCGCGCGCCGTGGGCTGCTCCACGTACTGGATGCGCTCGAATCCGGCCGGCGTCTTCTCCTTCACCTGGCGCAGGAAAGCCAGCAGGTATTCCACGTCCCGGCACTTCTCGTTGAAGTCCAGCGAATAATTCCACTGCTCCACGCCCCGCTTGCGCTGGGTTTCGGCGGCGACCGCGTCCACGCGCAGGACGCGCTCCACATCCCACTTGAGATCGTCGCCGTTCAGCTTGATCTTCAGGTGGGTGAGGCCGTTGTAGCGGATCCATTCGGGCAGGGTCTCGGGCAGACCGTCGTCAATCCGCTTCGCGATGTCCTTCTCCACGATCGGATCCACCGCGCCCACTAAATGGTAGAGCGGCATGCGCGGCTTGGCGGTCTCCAATACGTAGCGGTCCAGGGACTCTCCCTTGAAATCGCTGGAGAGGTAGTGCCCCAGGTCGTGAGTCAGCAGGTCCGGCCCGTAGGTGCGGTAGCAGTTCACCCCGTGCAATTTTCCGAAGGCGTCGTGGATGGCGGCGTCGAACGGGCTGGCGGTTACCAGGGTGGCCAGCTTGGGGATCGGGACGGAAAGCTTGCGCTCCCGCGACACCTCTTCGGCGGCCTTCATATATTCCGGCTCAAGCACGCGGTTCAGGTCGATGGGATGTCCCGTTTCGGTGCAGGCCCCGGTGACCTTCGCCACCCGCTCCGCCAGCGCTTTCATGGCGCCCAGCGTCTCGTCGTAAGACAGCTCCTTGGAAGGAAACGACCAGACGTTGCCCAGCGGCATGGAGCCGAAACCCTTTGCCTCCCGGCCGTTCCGTCCCCGCAGGGTGCAATGCACGTTCAGAATCGTGGCCCGGTCCAGGGCGGTGCCCCCAAACTTGATGGGCGTGCGGTAGCGGTAGTCTTCGTAGTCGAAGGTAACTTGCTCCACACGAGCATGGCCGCCGTGGCGGGCGCCCCCGCAGGCGGTCAGCGCGGCGGCGCTGGTGAGGAAAGTTCTGCGAAGCATTCCACCCGTCATTCTAGCGTGCGGTCTGGCCCAGCACACGGGCCGCGGCTTCGACTCTCTCCCGGAGTTCCTTGCGATGCGCTTCCCGGGCGAAGGTAAGTTCCGGTCCCAGGTAGTAGCGGGCCTCCTCCTCCCAGCGCCGCCGGAGCGCCTGCCGCGCCTCCCCCACCGACACGGCGCGGCCGTCCCGCAGCAGGTAGACGGCGTTCGTATGAGCCTGCAATTTCGGCTCGGCCGCGGACTTCGCCGCCGCCCGCGCCGCCACCCAGGAGCTTTCTCCGACCTTCACCTGAAACGGCAGCCGTAGCCTGTTCTCCCCGTTGCCTTCGCGGACCGCCGCCACCCGGCCGTTCACTACGATTTCCACGCGCTCGATGGGACCGTGATACGCCGCGACCGCTTCGCCCTCCACCACCGCCTCCGCGCCGGACCAGTTCACCCGCGCGCCGGGCGGCCTGCCGTTCACCGAGATCTCCAGCAGCGGGCCGTTCGAAACCACGACGTTGCCCGCGCGTATGCCGGCGGCCCAATTCTCATACGCCGACAGGCCCGGGGAGGCCTTCACCAGCGTGCGCTCCGGCCCCAGCAGCGGGACGTGTCTCGGCCAGGGCTTCCAGGTGTTCAAGGGCACCGGGAAATCGCTGCCCGCGATGCCGGTTACCCGGAAGCCCGCGTTGAGCAGTTCATACCAGGGCCCGGTCTTCAACACCCCGGACTGGAACACTTCCACGAAATCGATGCGCTCCAGCGCGACGTCCATGAGCAGCGCGGAGTGCTTCTGGCTGCCGTCGAAATGGGCGTAGCCGACCGTGCCGCCCGCCTGCTTCGCCCGCTCGAACAGCACCAGCGGAAAGGGATAGGCCTCCGGCGAGTTGGCGTACACGCTGCCCGCGCTGATGGGACGGATCAGCTCGCGCACGCCCAGCAGGTTGACGTGCCCGTAGAAGTGGCTGCGCGCTTCAATCCCGGACCGGATCGAGAAACCCTGGCTGCGCGCCTCGGCCCCCTCTCCGAATCCGTACTGCGTGGCGGCGTCCTGCTGCCGCTGCAATTGGAGAAAGTTGCCCACCGAGAGGTCCTCGGCTTCCAGCCACCCCAGAAACACGGGATCGTCCTCCGGCGCCCGCACCAGGTGGATGTGGTCGTCGCCGGAGAGCCAGGCTTGTTTGCCTTCCACCGCGGCCAGCCGGAGTTCCACCGTCCGCTTCTCTCCCGCGCGCAGTTCGAACTCCTGCGTGGCCGGCCGGTAGAGCGTGCCGCGGTAGGCCTCCACGCGGTAGCGGCCGGCCGGGAGATCGAACTCGCCGCGGCCGTTGAGCAGCGCGAAATGCGACTCGTCGTTGGCCGTGATCTCCAGAGTCCGCGGACGCGGCGTCTGCCGCCACAGCCGCTCGCGGTAGAACAGGTCCACCCGCAGCGGAAGCAGGCATTCCACCGGGCTCAGGCGGAAGGGCCGCCCGTCCTTGAACAGGTAGACGCGGGCCGGCATCACCCGCCCGTCTGAAGCATCCCGCACCACGACCGCCAGTTGCGCCGCGAAAGCCGGCCGCAGCGACTCGCGCAGCTGCGCCCCGGCCAGCGCCAGCGCAAAACCCGCCGCCAGGCACCCCCTCCCGAGTTTCGGTGACAGGCTACATAACCCCCAAACTCTTCCCATCAGCCCACCTTGTGTTCGCGCACAAACTCCGGCGGGAGATCCACTCCCAGTCCCGGACCCTCCGGAACCTGCCAGTGCGCGTTGTCCGCCTTCCACCCGCCCGCGAACACCGCCCGGTACACGTCCGCTTCCCGGTAGGCCCCGCCTTCTTCCATGATCAGAAAGTTCGGAATCGACGCCGCCAGATGCATGCTGGCCGCCGTACACACCGGCCCGTTCGGATTGTGCGGCGCGATGGTCACGTACTGCGCCTCCGCCATGGCCGCGATTTTCTTGCACGGCGTGATGCCGCCGGCCCGCGCCACGTCGGGCTGCAGGATCCGTGCCGCCTGCTTCCGCAGCACGTCAGCAAAAGCGAAGTGCGAGTACAGCCCTTCCCCCGTCGCGATCGGGATGTTGGTGGAGCGCTGCAGCGCGGCCATGGCGTCCACGTCCTCGACCGGCACCGGTTCCTCCAGAAAGAACGGATCGAACGGCTCCAGCATCCTGACGATCCGGCCCGCCGAAGCGAGGTTGAACTTGCCGTGCGCCTCCACGCAGATGTCGAAAGCCGGGCCGCCTTCCCTGATTCCCCGAATCATTTCCCGGACTTCGTTCAGCGTGGGCGTGGGCAGCTGCCGCTCCGGCCCCGGATACTCTCCGAACGGGTCGTACTTGCCCGCCGTGGCTCCCGCCGCCGCCAGTTCCCGCGTGCGCCGCGCGTACGCCTCGGCCGTGCGCGGGATGTTTCCCCAGCGGTAGCTGGTGTAGATGCGCAGCCGGTCGTGTACCTTCCCGCCCAGCAGCTGGTAAACCGGCACGCCCAGCCGCTTTCCGACGATATCGTAGAGCGCGGTGTCGATCACGCTCATGGCCGCGTAGAGGCTGCCTCCCAGGTAGTTCTCCCCGGCCACGTACATGCGGTTCCAGAGACGCTCGATCTCCCAGCCGCTCTGCCCGATCACCACCTTCTTCAATTCCTCCAGGTGGCCGAGCACCGGGGCGATCATGGGCGGCGACGTGCCCTCGCCCCAGCCGTGAATCCCCTCTTCCGTCTCGATGCGGGCGCAGACGATGTTCGCGCGCCCGCCGATGCGGAGCACGTGCGGGTCGATCCGGCGTATGCGCAGCCGGCCCGATTCCCGCTGCCTGGCCTGTGCATACAGCGGCACAGCGGCCAGACACCCCCGCAGGAAGCTTCGGCGGTGAGGCGGGCGAAGCGGCATGGGGAAGTAATACCACAAGCCGCGTTACCATAGGGATCTTATGTTGCGACGCGACTTCCTTCGTACCGCCTTATCCCTTCCCGCGGCCGGCGCGCTGGCCCCCTTCGACCGTCTCGTGGCTGCCGAGCGCGGCAGGAACAAGATCACCGGCATCAAGCTGAAGCCCGTCTCCCGGCTCGGCCACACCCTGGTCCGCATCGACACCCAGGCGGGCATCTCCGGCTACGGCGAATCCGGCGTCACCGGCGCCATGATGAAGGCCTGGCTGGAACGCTACCAGCCCCTGCTGATCGGCCAGGATCCCATCGCCATCAGCTATCACTTCCACCGCATGTCCACCCTCATGCACACCTACATGGCCTGCATACCCGCCCTCAGCGGCATCGACATGGCCCTGTGG
>JADZAF010000092.1 GCA_020852755.1 Bryobacterales bacterium | reverse complement strand
GTCAGAGCACCTGCAGCAGCAGGCACTTCAGGTAGTGCGTCTCGGGCACCGTCAGCAGGATGGGATGGTCGCGCGCCTGGGTGCGCCGTTCCAGCACCCGCAGCGTGCGGCCGGCGTCCAGGGCCGCCCCGGCCACGATCTCCAGCAGCATCGCCTCGCTCAGATGGTGGGAGCAGGAGCAGGTCGCCAGCACGCCGCCGGTATCCAGCAGGCGCAAAGCCCGCAGGTTAATCTCTTTGTATCCCCGGGCGGCCGGTTCCAGAGCCGCGCGCGATTTGGCGAAAGCGGGCGGGTCCAGCACCACGGTCTGGAAGCGCCGGCGGGCGGCGGCGTAGGCAGCCAGCAGATCGAAGACGTTGGCCTCGCGAAACTCGATGCCGGCCGTCTGGTTGGCGGCGGCGTTGGCCCGGGCCGTCTCCAGCGTCTCCGGGGAGCTGTCTACCGCCTCCACCGATTCGCACCGGGCCGCCATGTGCAGGGCGAAGCCGCCCGAGGAGGTGAAGCAGTCCAGGGCGCGGCCCGAAGCGTAGGCCGCCGCCGCCAGGTAGTTCTCGCGCTGGTCCAGGTAGACCCCGGTCTTCTGCCCCTTGATCAGATCGGCGTGGAAGAGAAAACCGTTGATCCGCACCGCCACCCGCCCGGGGACCTCGCCGCAGGCCACCTGGGAGATCAGCGGCAGGTCTTCGCGGGCCCGCACGGAAGCGTCGTTCCGCAGCACGACACCGCGCGGCGCGTAGATCTCGCGAAGACAGTCGAGGATGGTTTCCCTGGCGCGATCCATGCCCTGGTCCAGCGTCTGCACGGCCAGATAATCGCCGTAGCGGTCCACGATCAGGCCGGGCAGCAGGTCGGCCTCGGCGTGAACCGCGCGGTAGGCCTCCGTGCCGGAAACCACCTGGCGCCGGTAGTTCTCCGCCGCCCGCAGCCGCGCCAGGAAGAACTCGCGGCCGGTATCCTCCGCGCGGCGGGACAGCAGGCGCAGGCAGATCTGGGAAGTGGAACTGTAGTGGGCCGTGCCCAGGGTGCGGTTGCGCTCGTTCACCACCAGCACCACCGAGCCCGCTTCGGCCCCGCCCCGGTCCAGCACGTCGCTCGAGAAGATCCAGGGGTGGCCGGCGGCGATCCGCTCCGCGGCCTTGCGGTTCACGCGCACCGTCGTCATGGCGTGAGCGCGCGCGAAAGAGCCGGGGCGGGGAAGACCGCCCCGGGCGTGGGATTCGTCTTACCGCAGCTGCTGCAGCCGGGCAATGCGCTCCTCGGTGGAAGGGTGGGTGGAGAAGAGCCGCATCAGGGCGCCGCCGCCGAAGGGCTTGATGATGAACATGTGGGCCGTGGCCGGCGAGGCCTCCATGGGCAGCCGCTTGGACCAGTTCTCCAGCTTCTGCAGCGCCGAGATCAGCCCGTAGGGCGTCCCGGTGTACCTGGCCGCGCTGGCATCGGCCGCATATTCCCGGGTGCGCGAGATGGCCATCTGGATCAGCATCGCCGCGATGGGCGCCAGGATCAACATGAACAGGCCGCCCAAAGCGCTGCCCCGGTTCTCGTCGTCGCGCCCCGCGCCACCGAACCAGAAGGCCATGCGGGCCAGCATGGTGATGGCCGCCGCGATGGTGGCGGCCACGCTGCTGATAAGGATGTCGCGGTTCTTGACGTGGCCCAGTTCGTGGGCGATCACGCCCTCCACCTCCCGCTCATCCATCAGTTTCAGCAGCCCGTAAGTGAACGCCACCGAGGCGTGCTTGGGATTACGCCCGGTGGCGAATGCGTTGGGCGATTCCTCCGGAATCAGCCACAGCTTCGGCATGGGGATTTCCATGCGCTGGCACAGGTTGCGCACCATGGGAGCCACCCGCTGGTAGACCTGCGCGTTGTCCGTTTCCGTGACCGGCTGGGCCGAGTACATGCGCAGCGCGATCTTGTCGGAGAAAAAGTATCCGGCGAAATTCATCAGGACGGCGAAGCCCAGGCCGGCGTACAGGCCCTGCCTGCCGCCGAACGCCTGGCCGCCCACGAGCAGCAGCGCGCTCAGGAGGCCCAGGAGCAAGACCGTTTTGATGGTGTTGGTCGTCGTCATACCTGTATCTCCATTCTCTCAAAACGCAGCACGCGGGACACCGGGTCTCCGTCCACCAGTACCGTATCGCCCGAGCCGAAGTCGCCGTTGAGCAGCTTGAGCGCCAGCGGGTCCTGGATCATCCGCTGGATGGCCCGTCGCAGGGGACGCGCCCCGTACTGCGGGTCGTAGCCCTCGGCGATCAGCACCTGCTTGGCATTTTCCGTCAGCCGCAGCCTGATGCCGCGCTCTTCCAGCATTCTCGAGACCCGCTCCAGCTGGATCTCGATAATCTCATAGAGGTGCTCGCGGCTCAGCGGGTTGAACACGATAATGTCGTCCACCCGGTTGAGGAACTCGGGCCGGAAGGTGCTCTTCAACGCCTCCATCAGCTTCTGGCGCAGGGTCTGGTTGCGGCTGTCCGGGGTGTTCACCGAAAAGCCGATGGGAACCGAATCCCGAATGGTGCCCGATCCCACGTTGGACGTCATGATGATGATCGTGTTCTTGAAGTCCACGGTCCGGCCGTGCCCGTCGGTGAGCCGGCCGTCGTCGAGGATCTGCAGCATGGCATTGAACACCTCGGAGTGGGCCTTCTCCACTTCGTCGAACAGGACCACCGAGTAGGGCCTGCGGCGCACGTGCTCGGTCAACTGCCCGCCCTCGTCGTAGCCCACGTAGCCCGGGGGCGCTCCGATCATGCGTGAAACCGCGTGGCGCTCCATGTACTCCGACATGTCGATCCGCACCACGGCCTTCTCGTCATCGAACAGGAACTCGGCCAAAGCCCGCGCCATCTCGGTTTTGCCCACGCCGGTGGGTCCCAGGAACAGGAAGCTGCCGATGGGACGGTTGGGATCGCTCAGCCCCGCCCGGTTGCGCCTGATGGCGTTGGAGACCAGCTTCAGGGCCTCATCCTGGCCCACCACGCGCTTGTGGAGCCGCTCCTCCATGTGGACCAGTTTCTGGATCTCGCCCTCCATCATCCGCGCCACCGGGATTCCGGTCCACTTGGCCACGATGCGGGCGATGTCCTCTTCGTCGATCTCCTCCTTCAGCAGCGCGCTGCCGCTCTTGATGGCCTCCAGTTCCTTGGTGGCCACGGCCATCTCTTTTTCGATCTCGGCCAGGCGCCCGTATTTCAACTGCGCGGCGCGCTCCCAGTCGCCGGTGCGGGTCGCTTTCTCCTCTTCCTGGCGCAGCCGCTCCTGCTCCTCCTTCAGGCTGCGCACCCGGTCGATCACGCTCTTCTCGTGGTTCCAGCGCTCCTTGAGCACGGCCGCTTCGGCCCGCAGCTTTTCCAGTTCGTTTTCCGCCACCCGCAGGCGCTCGCGGGAAACCGTATCGGATTCCCGGCTGAGGGCCTGGCGTTCGATTTCCAGGCTGGTGATGCGGCGGTCGATCTGGTCGATCTCCAGCGGCATCGAGCCGATCTGCAGGCGCAGAGCGGAGCCGGCTTCATCCACCAGGTCGATGGCCTTGTCCGGCAGGAAGCGGTCGCTGATGTAGCGGTGCGAAAGCACGGCCGCGGCCACGATGGCCGAGTCCTTGATACGCACGCCGTGGTGGATCTCGAAGCGCTCCTTCAGTCCCCGCAGGATGTTCACCGTGTCGTCCACCGACGGCTCGCCGACCAGCACCGTCTGGAAGCGGCGCGCCAGGGCGGCGTCCTTTTCGACGTGCTTGCGGTACTCGTTCAATGTGGTGGCGCCCACGCAGCGCAGGTCCCCGCGCGCCAGGGCTGGTTTCAGCATGTTGGCTGCATCAATGGCCCCTTCCGAGGCGCCCGCGCCGACCACCGTGTGCAGCTCGTCGATGAAACAGATGAATTCGCCGCCCGATTCGGTGATCTCCTTCAGCACGGCCTTCAGACGATCTTCGAATTCTCCCCGGAACTTGGTGCCTGCCACCAGGGTTCCCATATCCAGAGATACCAGCCGCTTATTACGCAACTGCTCGGGCACGTCGCCGCGCACGATGCGCTGGGCCAGGCCCTCCACGATGGCGGTCTTGCCGACGCCCGGCTCCCCGATCAGCACCGGATTGTTCTTGGTGCGCCGGCTCAACACCTGCATCACCCTCCGGATCTCGTCGTCCCGGCCGATCACCGGGTCGAGCTTGCCCTTCCGGGCCGCCTCGGTCAGATCCACGGCGTACCGTTCCAGCGCCTGGTACTTCGATTCCGGGTTCTGGTCGGTCACCCGCTGCGTGCCGCGTATCGATACCAGGGCCTTCAGGATGGCGTCGTGGGTGGCGCCGGCCCGGTCCAGGAGTTGCCCGGCCGGGTCGTTCTTCTGCTGGGAGAGGGCCAGCAGAAGATGCTCGGTGGAGACAAACTCGTCCTTGAACCGGGCCGCTTCCTCAAAGGCCCGTTCCAGGATTTCGTTCAGGGGCGGGGTGAGGAAGATGCCGGTCTGCACGCCGCTCACCTTCGGGATGGCCTGCTGGATCCGCTCGGCCTCCTGAATTACCAGGGCCGGATTCACGCCGCACTTCTCCAGCAGCGGGCGGATAACGCCTTCCTGTTCGGTGGCCAGGGACACCAGCAGATGCACCGGGTGGATCGCCTGGCTCTGGTTCTTTTCGGCCTGGGCCTGGGCTCGTTGCACGGATTCCTGGGCCCGCTGGGTCAGTTTGTCGAAACGGATCATGGCTTTGAGACCTTTGCGTGGCGCGGGCGGCTGTCCACCGGGACACGCCGGGCGGGGTAGCCGCCCCGCCCGCGAAATACGTTCGTTCTATTGGATGCACATCGGCCGGCGGTGTTGCACCGGCCCCTTTACTTCACTTCGACTTTCACTTGACGGGGCTTGGCGGCTTCCTTCTTGGGAAGCGTCACGGCGAGGACGCCGTTGCGGTACTCGGCGCTGACCTTGTCCACCTCGATGGTGGCCGGAACCGAAAAGGCGCGCACGAAGTTGCCGTACTGGCGCTCGATACGATGGTAGCCCTTGGCCTGATCGTCTTTCTCGAAGCTGCGCTGGCCCTGGATGGTCAGAGTTTCGTTCTCCAGCCGGATGTCGATGTTCTTCATTTCAACGCCCGGCAGGTCCGCGTGGAGGATCAGGGCATCCTCGGTTTCGGAGATGTCCACGGCGGGCGACCAGGGCCGGTTGGTCCGGGGCTCGCTCATCAGGCGGGTGACAGCGTCTTCAAAGAATCGCAAGCCGAGGGGGTCGAATTGAGTGACAGACATTGGCGATTGGTTCTCCTTTCGCTATTTAGGTTCTCAGGTTCATCCCTGCTATCACTGTCAATCATAAAATATGAGCGGATGAATGTCAAGAAGTCTAATAACAAAAATATAGGCTGTCCGCGACGGTCCCGGGAACGGCCCTCCAGGGCCCACTGCCTGCATACCTCCCTGCCCGGACCGGCGAGCACCCCTGCCCGCTGCGGCTCACCCGGCGCCCGCTTGCCGCGGCGCCCCGTCCGTGTCCGTCCCGGCGCCGAAGTTGCAATCCCTCGCCCGTTAAGGCAAGCTGTAAGGCTTTGACCTTTTCTGCCACTCCCATGCGGATCCGGGTTTTCTACCACGACCACTGCTTCGACGGGGCGGCTTCCGCCGCCTATTTCAGCCGCTTTGTCGAGGGATCCTTCTACCCCGCAGCCGAATTCGTCTTCACAGGGTTGGCCCACCGGGCTTCCCAACTGTTCGATTCCGACTTGTTTGACGGCGACGAGAACGCCATCGTTGATTTCAAGTACTCGGCCGATCCCCGCCTGACCTGGTGGTTCGATCATCACCAAAGCGCTTTCCTGACTCCCGAGGACGCCGAGCACTACCGCCGCAACCCCAGCGAGCGCAAGCTCTACGATCCCAGCTTCAAGTCCTGCACGTTCTTCATCGCCACAGTGGCTGCCGGCAGGTGGGGCTACACGGCTCCCGACCTGGAGGAGCTGGTGCGCTGGGCGAATATCATCGACGGCGCCCAGTACCCGGACGCCAGGACCGCCGTGGAGTTGGGCGAGCCGGCCATGAAGCTCACCCTGGTGATCGAGAGCGCCAAGGGGTCGGACATCGTCCACCGCATCATCCGCTGGATGCGCCATTTGCCCCTGGCCGGGATCATGGAGCAGCCCGAGATCCGGCCGTTATTCGAGGAGCTGTACGCCCGCCACCTGCAGTCGATCGACCTGATCCGCGCCCGTGCCGTGGAGGACGATGGGGTCATCTGGTTCGACCTGACCGGCCTGGACCTGGAGGGCTACAACAAGTTCATCCCCTACTACCTGTTCCCGAATTCCACCTACACGGTCTCGGTGAGCCCCTCCAGTTTTCGCACCAAGATCTCCGTAGGTTCGAATCCCTGGGCGCCGCGGCCTCCGCAGCACAACCTGGCGTCCATCTGCGAGCGGTACGGAGGGGGCGGGCATCCGCGGGTGGGAGCGATCAGCTTCGAGACAGGCGCGTTGGAGAAAGCCCGCCGGGTGGCCGCGGAAATCGTCCGGGAACTGAAGCGGTAAGCCGGGATTCCGGGCCGGGGCCTGAACAGACGCCGGCCCGGATTCGCCTACTTCTTTTGGCGCCAGGGGCCCCGGCGCGGTCCGAAAGAGAAGCCGTCCCAGCGCGGGTCGCCCTGCCGGGTGTAGCCGGCCGGCAGCTTGTCCCAGTCTTCGCGGGTGATGCCGTTCAGGTCGTAGACCACCCTGCCGTCCTTGAGCGTCAGCTCGCAGAGCAGCCGGCGGGTTCCCTTCAAACGCGCGCTGTGCATGTCCACGAAGCCGAAGTCGCCCTTCTCCAGCCGGAGGACCGCCACGTCCGCCACGGCTCCTGGAGAAAGATGGCCCAGTTCCTCGTGCTGGATCTCCCTGGCCGGATTCCAGGTCGAAAGCAGGATCACGTCCTCCAGCGACATCCCCATGGCCAGGAACTTGCCCATCACGTTCAGCATGTCTTTCATCCCGGCGTTCATGCTGCTGATGTGCAGGTCCGTGGAGATCGAATCGGGCACGAACCCGGCCTTCATCATGGGAACCGCCACCCTCCAGGTGAAGCTGCCGCCGCCATGGCCCACGTCGAAGATGACGCCCCGCTTGCGCCCGTCCAGCATGGCCTTGCTGGGCCCCTTGGTCTCGGCATCCTGCTCGCCGCGCAGTCCGGAGTACATGTGGGTGTAGATATCGCCGGGGCGGTAGACCTTGTTCAGCAGGTCGTAGATCTGCCGGCCCGGATGCACGGCGCCGAAATCGACCATGAACGGAATGCCCGCGGTGCGGGCCGCCTCCTCGCCGCGCTCGAACGGCGCCCACTCCGGACCGGCGTAGTGGGCGGATTTCACGCCCACGATGAGGCCCTTATACTTCAGCGCCATGTCGGCGGTCGGCTTGACCTCCATGTCGCTCAGGTCCTGCTCCCATTTGCCGCCCCGCATGCCGTTGCCGACGATGTTGATCATGGCCAGCACCCGGGTCCGGGAGCGGTCGATCACCCGGTCCTTGAAATCCTCGAAGTTGCGCCAGCCCGCGCCGCCCACGTCCACTACCGTGGTGACCCCGACCCGGAGGGTGAAGCCGTCCGGGTACACGCTGTTGTCGCCCGCGTAGGAGTTGCGCTCGCCGGTGCCGGCATAGACGTGGGTGTGGATGTCAATCAGCCCCGGGGTGACGTAGAGCCCGGAAACGTCCACCGTCTTCAGGGCCGCCGAGGCGGGGATATTCGCGGCCACCGCCGCGATCCTGCCGCCCTTCATGGCCACGTCCCGGCGGGCGCTGATCCTGTTCTTGCCGTCGATGACGTGCCCGCCCTTGAGAAGCAGGTCGTACTCGGGCTGTGCGAACAGACAAGCCGCTACAAAAAAGCAGAGGATGAATCGCATGCGGGCATTATATGCCCCCGCTTCGTTGCGGCGCACGGTCTGAAGCTGCCGCGCCCCACGGGTGGGGCGCGCGGGCCGGATGCCTCCCCTATCCCCGCGTGCTTGCCGCTTCGATCTTCTTCACCAGGCCGGCCAGTTCCTCCCGGTTCTCGGCCCCGATGGTAAAACAGTCCACGCAGTCCAGCGAGAGGGCGTACTGGAGGCACTCGTCGGCCCGGTTGCGCAGCCTTCCGGCTCCCAGGATCTTCATCCCGATGATCCCCTTGCCGGCGGCCTTCATCTGGCGCAGCACCGGAAGCACCGCGTCCGGCTTGCCGTCCATGGCAACCCCGCTAGGGTTGATGCGCGCCAGGTCCACCTGTACCCAGGGCGTGCGTGCGGCCGTCTTGAGCGCCTCCAGGGTGTGGCAGGAGACGCCGTGGGTTTTGACGATACCCTTCTCGCGCGCCTCCGAGATGACGTCCATGGCGCCCTTTTTGCGCTGCGGCCAGTCGGCATCCATCATGCAATGCAGCAGCAGGACGTCGAGGTAATCGGTTCCCAGTTCGCGCCGGAAGCGGTCCAGATCGGCCCGCATCTCGCGTTCCGTGGAGGCGTGGGTCTTGGTCAGGATGGCCACCTTCTCCCGAGGCACCCGCCGGAGCGCTTCCTTCAGGTGCGGATGCGTGCCGTACTGGTCGGCCGAATCCCAGAAGGTGACGCCCTGGTCGTAGCCGGCCCTCAACATGTCACCCAGGCCGGCGATGCCCAGCTTGCGGGTCTGGTTGGAGCTGCCGCCCACGCCGTTGGTGCCCGTGCCCATGGCCAGCCGCGTCACCGCGACTCCGGCCGGACCCAGTGAGACGCGGTCGCCGGCCTGCTTCTTCGCGCCTGCGAAAAGACGATACGGGAAAGCATTCAGCGCCGCCGCGCCGGCGGCTGCACCCCTGCCTAGGAATTCTCGGCGGTTCATGGGTTCTCCTCTGTTTCTAGGAGGTTACCACACTCGGGGGGGCGCCGCGGGCGAGGCCTCCCGGGCGGCCGTTAGAATACGAACTTCAATCCGAGCTGCATCTCGCGGGGCTCGCCGAACCCCGTCACCCGGCCGTAGGGGTTGGTCAGGGTCCCGGGAGGCCCGATGTTGGGGTTGCTGGAATCCCGAATGGTGGTGTCGATGGTGCGCCAGTTGGCGTGGTTGAACAGGTTGTACATGTCGGCGCGCAGTTCGACGTACATGGATTCGGTCGCCTGGAAGCGCTTGGAGAACGTGGTGTCCAGGTTCCACAGTCCCGGGTTGCGGATGTTGAGCCGCGGAGCCGTGCCGTAGCGCGGCTCGCGGACCACCTGGAAGGCATCCACGTTGAAGTAGCGCGATTCGGTTCGCTCGCCGCGGCCCAGGATGGGGTTGCCCACCATGTCGGGACGGTCGAAGCGGGAGTACGAGTTGGCCTGCCCGGTGCCGTCTGACGCCCGTGTCAGGTTGCCGGTCTGCGCGGTGAAGATTCCGTTCACCTGCCAGCCGCCCAGGGTCTTGCCCAACAGCCCGGCGCGGCGCTTGAAGAGGGGAACGTCGTAGACGATCGAGGAAACCAGCCGCTGGCGGATATCGAAGGTGGTCGAGGACTTGTCCAGCTTGCGGTTCCAGGCAAAGCGGAAGGCGCCGGCATCACCCACACCCACCGCGCTTTGCCCTTGCTCGGCGTCGCTGATGGCGTGACCCCAGGTGTAAGAGGCCAGAAACAGCGCGCCCGGCACTCGCCGCTCGAACTTGGCCTGCAGGGAGTGGTATTGCCCGGAACCATCGGCCTGCCGCCAGCTGATTCCCGAGAAGCCCGGCCGGATCAGGGCCGCGGTTCCCAGCACGAAACGGGAAGCGAAATCGCCTGCTGTGTTGATGTTATAGGAGGTGAAGATCTTGCTGGCCTTGTTCGCCACGTATCCGAGCTCGAACGAGTTGTTGCCCACCCGCTGCTGCACCGAGAGGTTCCACTGCTGCACGTAGGTGTCGCGCATGCGGGGGTCGGCCGCCTGAACGCCGACCCGGGCCGGAATGACCGCGCTGCCCTTGGCGAAACTCTCGAAGAACAGGGTGGGCACCGGGCTGGTGGCGAGCGGGGGCGCCGTCCAGTCGCGTGTGAATCCGAATCCCGCGAATTCCGCTCCCGCCGCTCCGATACCGCCCGGCGGCGGATTGATCGCATGCAGGATCGGTCCGCTGGGGTGCTCCTGTTCGTAGTACACTCCGTAGCCGCCGCGCAGCACGGTGTTCTGCAGACCCATCGGCCGCCAGGCGAATCCGAAGCGCGGGCCCCAATTGTTTTTGTCGCCGAACCGCAGCGCCCGGCCGCCCTGCTGTTCCGTGGCGGTTGCGGCGTAGATTACCTGGTTGGTGGCCAGATCGAAACTGGCCCAGTGATCCCTCATTTCCTTCCAGGGCTGGAAGTAGTCGTAGCGAATACCCAGATTGAGGGTCAAAGTGGAAGTGACTTTCCAGTCGTCCTGGAAATAACCCGCGTTCCAGAACTGGTTGGGCCGGCCGTGCAGGGGGGCGATACCCGCCTGCGCCGAGGACATGTAGCCGAGCATGAAGTCCAGCAGGCCGTCCCCGGTGTAAGCGCCTCCGGGCGCTCCGCCGAAGCCGAACACCCCGCGGGCGCTCAACGTTTCGATGAAGACGTTGTTGCGGCGCATGATGGTGAACCCGGTCTTCAGCGAGTGCTTGCCGATCACCAGGGAGAGGTTGTCGGCGAAGTGCCAGATCTGCCCGCCGTTGGGGTTCCAGGGCGCTCCCGTCCTCAGTCCGGGCAATCCCAACGCCGAGGAGCTGGAGCTGATGCTGAAGTTCGGAGGACCCCATTCCAGCGGGTCCCGGCTGTTGGGCAGCTGGTCGGCCAGGCCCAGTTCCTTGCCGACGTCCCGTGTGAAGCTGGTTTCCAGCTCTTCGAAAGTGAGGCTGCGGTTCCAGCCGGCACGCGCTTCGTTGAAGATGTTCGAAGAGAAGACGTGGGTCTCCGACAGGCTGAAATTCTGGTTGCGGCGCCGCCGCTTGTAGCTGCGGTCGCTGCTGCCCGGTCCGAATAGCGGGAACATATCGCCCACCAGGTCGTTGTTGAAGTTCCCGATATAACGGGCGTAGAGCGAGTCGTTGTCGGAGAAGCGGTAATCCACCCGGCCGGTGAACTCGTCCGTGCGGATCCTGGCTGGGCTGAAGGGACCCTGGAAATTGTTGACCAGCCCGGAATTTGTCGGTGCGGGAACCAATTCCAGCACCTTAAGCGCGGTGGGGTGCATGAACCGGCGGAGATTGGCCGGGTTGTCGAAGATGAGATCGCCGTCGCCCTCCACGCCCAGGGGATCCTTCAGGACCGGCGAGCGCGGCGAGATCAGTTCGGTGAAATCGCCGTTGCGCATCCGGGCGGTCGGCACGGTGCGCTGGCCGTACTGGCCGGCCCGCGTGCCGCGTACGCCCTCGAAGTTGCCGAAGAAGAAGGCGCGGTCCTTGATGATGGGGCCGCCCGCGCCGCCGCCGAAGATGTTATGGCGCACCACCGGCTTGTTCGAGGTCACCAGCTGGTTGGCGGCAATCTGGCGCGCCCGCAGCGACTTGGCGTCTTTCTGAAACGCGTTCAGGACATCGTTTTGCAGGTAGTCGTAGGCGTGGCCGTGGAACTCGTTGGTGCCCGCCTTGGTCACGATGTTCACCGAAGCTCCGGCCGCGCCTCCGTACTCCGCCGAGTTGGAATTGACTTGCACCTTGACTTCCTGAACGGCCTCCAGCGCCGGATCGAACGCTCGCGTCCCGCCGTCGAAGTTCATCCCCTCGATGCCGTCGTAGTAGAACTTGTTGGAGATGTCGGTCAGGCCGTTGACGCTGAGCGATACCCCGTTGCGGCGCACAAACCCGGAATCGCGCTGGGCTTTGCTGTTGTTGTTGACGAAGTACGCGCCCGGCGCCAGCAAAGTCGCCGCAATCACCTGCCGGCCCACCAGCGGAAGCTGCACGATCTGCTCCCGGTCCAGCGTGGTCGAAACCGAGACGTCCTCGCTTTTGAGCGTGACGGCGCTTTCCGTGACGTTCACCGTCTCGGTTACTTGTCCCACGGCCATACGCACGTCCACGCGCACTTCCTCGCTGGTCGAAAGCGAGATGTTCTCCACCACCGTGGTCTTGAATCCCGGCGCCTCCGCCGATACCCGGTAGCGGCCGAAAAACAGGAACGGAACCCGGTAGGTCCCGCTGGGACCGGTCCGGACCGTGTTGCTGACGTTGGTTTGCGTGTTAAGGACAGTGACGGCCACGTTGGGCATGAAAGCGCCCGATGCGTCCGTAACCACGCCGCTGATAGAACCCGTGATTTCCTGTCCCAGTGAAAGACCCGCCCAAAGCAGGACGGCCGCAAAGGCAGCCGCTCGAAAGAACATGGTTCCCCTCCCAGTCTTGGGACTAAACGTAGGGCTTTTGCAGGTTGAAAGTCAAGGGGTACCGGAGAATTTTTCCTTCAATTCACATCCGGGAGCGTGGCTCCCCGTTTCAAGCGGGTATTGCCGCCCGCGCAGCCGCCAGCATGGCGTCCAGGTTCGCCTCCGGGGTCCCCGGCGCCACGTCGCAGCCCGAACCGAGGATCAGGCCGCCCCCGCTGCCCGCCGCGCGGATCACTTCGACCGACCGCTCGTACACCAGCTCCGGCGTGCCGCTGAGCAGCGTGGCGGAGGGGTCCAGGTTACCGCGCAGAGCCGCTTTCCCGTCCGCCGCCTGCTTGGATTCGCCCATGTCCATCTGCCAGTCCAGGTCCAGGATGTCCGCCCCGGTTTCCAGCATGTCCGGCAGAATCCGCTTGACGTTGCCGCAGATGTGCAGCAGCACGAATCCCGCTCCGTATTTTTTCAAGTCGCCGATCAGCCGCTTTTGGCGCGGAGCCACGGTGTCCCGGTAATACTTCGGCGAGATCATCCCCGGCGAGCACAGCGCCTCGCCGAGGAACACCCCGTCCGCCCCTGCGTCGATCAGGGCCTTGCCGTAGTCCAGCAGCACCTCGGTACAGAAGTCCAGCAGTTCCCCGACGAAGCCGGGACGGTCCAGGACATCGGTCAGGAGGTTCTCCACTCCGCGCACCTGGCTGGCGCAGTTGAACGGGCCCATGGTGAACGGGCCGATGAAGGCTTCTTTGCCCGCTTCCCGGACACAAAGCTGGGTGGCCCGCACCACCACCGGCATGCGCCCGTCCTTCAGCGGGTGGGGCTTGCGCAGAAACGGGGCGGACTCCGGCAGCTCCAGAGCGGGACGGATCAGGTGCGGTGGGGCCTGCTCCGGGTACTCCAACTGGCTCCCCATGGCCTCCGCCTCCACCGCCACGTCGCATCCGGGGTTGATGCCGTCCCAGCCGAATCGCTCGTAGCCGGCCAGCAGCGCCGAGGCCATCTTTTCTCCGCCGGTGGCGAACACGCTCACCGGCATGCCCTTCAAACCGGCCGTGTAGTAGTGCGCGATGGGGAAGACCGGGGTTCGGTCCGGCCGGGTCATGGCCAGGGCGGCGAGAATGCGTTGTTTGCCGTTCATGGAAATCAGAAGTAGCGCGGCACGGAGGGGTCGATTTCCAGGCTCCACCGGTCAATGCCGCCTTCCATGCTGAAGCAGTTGCCGAGGCCGCGCTGCCGCAGCCAGCTCACCACCTGCAGACTGCGGAGTCCGTGATGGCAGAAGACAATCAGGGGGCGCCGCTCCTCCCGCAAGCCGTTCACCGCCCGTCCCACGGTACGCAGGGGAACCAGCTCGGCCCCGTCGATGCGGGCCAGCGCAAATTCGTCGGGCTCGCGAACGTCAATCAGCCGGAGCGGCTCGCCGGCGTCCAGCCGGCGCTTGACCTCTTGTGGCGTCAGAGTCATTGGACGCCATTCTAGTCCGCCCTCAGACCGTTTGGGTAGGCCCCGGGGTCGACGGCTGAAATCCGGGGTAGCGGGCGTGCCCGGTGTGCCGTGGCGGAAATGGCGTCGCCGCGCCGGCTGACCGGCGGTCGCTCCTACTGTTTCCAGGGGCGCTCGGCCACCAGTTCCGGCCGGCTTGTCCGCAGCGTCTCCACGATGTGGCAGTTCCAGCATACCGGCTTGTGCGTAGCCAGCACCTCGGGGAGAGTCTCCGCCCGGACGTCGCTCCATTTCACCGTCCTTCCGTCCGGACCCAGCAGCGCCGGCTGGTGCTCCATCCAGTGGATCTCGCCGAAGGCCTTGCCGCAGAAAACGCAAGACTGCCCCTGGTACCACTGAGACGCCGTGCTGCGTACCAGGCAGCCGGTGGGCGAAGCCGCGATCTGGCTCAGGCACTCCTGCCCGCAATCCCGGCGCTCCGGCCAGCGGCTGCACGTGTTCAGTTGCAGCACCGTGTGTCCCAGCCCGGTGGTTACCGCGGCATGCATCGCATCCACCTCCACGGCTGCAGGGGCCTGGTTTTCCGGACAGGTGATCAGCCGTTTCCCCCGATGCTTCAGGAAAGCCGGAACCACTACGCGAGCCAGAAAATACAGGGCGGTCAACGCAAAGGCGACCACTACAAATAACGCCGGGGCTGACATGGAGCCTCCTTCTCTTGCACTGGCTGGATGCACACGGCGCGCCAACCCGCCTTCCGGCCTGTTTTGAAGCACATGCCGGCCGGGCATCGCTGCCGCCGGAGAGTTATCGCCCAGAACCTGGGTCTTTTCACGCTACCGGTACGCCCGGGACCGCGCTGCAATCCTGTTTCACGAAGGGGAACCGGGGTACTTTATCATGGAGTGGTGCCCGATCCCGCTCAGACCTTTGACGTAAAGCGCGCCGAGGTCGAGTTTCACGGCATCGCCTCCCTGGGCGAGCCCGAGCGCGCCATTCGTGTGTACGCCGAGGAGAACGAACGCCGCGCCGGCTTCCTCCGCAAGTACGCGGACTTCATCGGCCCGCTCTCCCCTTTCCTGGAAATCGGCGCGAATGCGGGGCATACCAGCTACATGCTGGCGAACGAATTCGGCGCGGACGGGTTCGCCCTGGATATCTCGGCCGATGCCCTCCGCCACGGCATCGCCTTGATGGACCGCTGGGGCCTCTCCCGCGCGCCGGTGCGCATGGCGGGAGACGCCGCAAACCTGCCGTTCCAGGACGGCTCGCTGCGCCTGGTCCTGACCTACCAGACGCTCAGCCAGTTCATGGACCTGGAGAGCATCTTCCGCGAGGTGAGGCGCGTGCTGGCCCCCGGCGGTGTTTTTCTCCTGGCCGAGGAACCGCTGCTGCGCCTGCTGTCCCTGCGGCTCTACCGCGTCCCCTACTACAACCTGATGAAGCCCTGGGAGCGGAAGCTCTTCGACTGGGGCCTGCTCGGCTACCTCATCAAGGACGTGGTGGGAGCTTACCAGGAGGAGAGCTTCGGCATACGGCAGAACCACAGCATGTACCTGAGCGACTGGAAGCGTCTCACCCAGGCCTATTTTGCCGAGTGCCGGTATGACGTGATCGCGCCCGACCGCGGGTGGGGCGAGTCCTTCGTGAAGAACCTGGCGATCCGGCTCGATCCGCACCGCTCCCACTGGCGCGCCGCGCGGCTTCTAGGCGGCGTCCTGGCCGCCGTTTGCCGCAAGGAGGGCGAGCCGCCGTCGCAAGTGCCCGGGCCCGATTGCTTCCACCGCCTGCTGCGCTGCCCCGATTGCCATGGCTCGCTGGACCGTGACAGGTCCGGGACGCTGCACTGCTCTTGCGGATATACGGCCGCCAACGAAGAGGGTGTCTACAACCTGCTGCGGTCCGATGAGCGCTCCGAACTCTACCCGGGCGACCGGGAAGACGCCATCGATTTCTCGCTGCCAGGCCATGAATCGCGCCTGCTCAACGGCTGGTATCAGTTGGAAGGCGTTTTCGGCAACCGCTACCGCTGGATCGGCCCCCGCGCCACGGCGCGGCTGAAGCGGCTCCGGCCCGGCCCGCCGCGCCTGCGTCTGCACGGCAGCGCGCACCCACAAGCCTTCGCGACCAGACAGGCGGTTCGGGTCGAGTTGGCCGTCAACGGGCGGCTGGCGGGCGAACTGACCCTGCGCAGGCCGGGTATCTTCGTTCTGGAAGCCGGCCTGCCCGAAGCGGAAGAGTACCTCGTCGAGATTGCGGCCTCACCCGTGTGGAAGGCGCCCCCGGACGATCGCGTCCTGACCGTGATCGTGAGCCGGCTCCGGCTGATCTGACTATGCCTCGCCTGTTGACCCTCTCCGATATCCCCGGCTGCATGCTGCTCAAAGACGCCGCGGGCTGGAACCAGACCGAACAGGACTGGCGCAACCTGCTGGCCGCCGCGCCCGAGGGCTGCTTCGGCATCGACTGCGAGGGCCGGCTGGCCGCCAGTGCCAGCGCGGCCTGTTTCGGCCGCGATCTGGCCTGGATCGGGATGGTCCTGACCGATCCGGCTTACAGGGGCCGGGGATTCGCCCGCCTGTTGATGGAGCGTTGTCTCGAATCTCTGGAGGGGCGCGGAGTCGCCTGGGCGAAATTGGACGCCACGGACATGGGCTATCCGCTCTACCGCAAGCTCGGGTTCGAGGACGAATGCGCCGTGGAGCGTTGGGCGCGCCCGCCCGGCCCCGTGCCCGATCCGCCAGACCCCGCGCAGTTTCGTCCCTGGGAGGTGGCTGACTGGCGCGTCCTGGACTGCCAGGCCTTCGGCGCCGATCGTTCCTCCCTTCTGCCGCTGCTGGCCTTCGAGGACGCCGCGGCCGTGCCGGGTCTCGGCTACGCCATGGGCCGCCCCGGCACCCGGGCCGCTTACTTCGGCCCGTGTGTGGCGACCAGCGGCGAAGCCGCCCGCGACCTGCTCAGCCGCTTCCTTTCCCTTCACTCCCACGAGACCGTCTTCTGGGACCTGCTCCCTCACAACCAGGCGGCCCTGTCGCTGGCTCACCGGTTTGGCTTCGAGCGCCGGCGCGAGCTGATCCGGATGGCGCGCTCCGTTGCTGCCCGGCCGGCGGAATTCCTCCATAATGATGCCTATGTGTTCGCGATTGCCGGTTTCGAGTACGGGTAAGCCATGAGCCGCAGAATCCACTACTGGAAGCTGAAATCCCGGGTGATTCAGTTGGGCGAGCGGACGCTCATCATGGGCATCCTCAACGTCACCCCCGATTCCTTCTCCGATGGAGGCAAGTACCTGGACCCGGACCGCGCCTTCGCCCGGGCCCTGGAACTCGAGGAGCAGGGCGCCGATCTTCTGGACGTCGGCGCCGAATCCACCAAGCCCGGCTCGGAGCGGGTCCCGGCAGCCGAGGAGCTGCGGCGCCTGATCCCCGTGCTGAAGCGCTTGCGCGGGCAGCTGGCCATCCCGATCAGCGTGGACACTTACAAAGCCGAGGTTGCCGAGCGCGCCCTTGCCCTGGGAGCCGAGATCGTCAACGATCCCAGCGGGCTGACCTTCGATCCGCAGCTTGCCAAGGTGGTGGTGGCTCACGATGCGGGAATGGTGCTCAACCACATGCGCGGGCGGCCCGAAACCTGGGCCAAGCTGGGCCCCATGCCGGACGTGATGGGCTCCATCCTGCGGGACCTGGAGGCCGGCGTGAGCCGCGCCCGCCACGCGGGAGTGGACCGGGCCCAGATGGTGGCCGACCCCGGCATCGGCTTCGGTAAGCGCAAGGAGCAGAACGCCGAGATTCTCGCCCGCCTCGGGGAGATGGCGGCGCTGGAACTACCCGTCATGGTGGGAGCCTCCCGCAAGTCGTTCCTTGCTCAGGCCAGCGCAACCGAAACCCGCTTCGCCACTGCCGCCGCCGTTACGGCTGCCATCCTGAACGGCGCCCACATCGTTCGCGTGCACGACGTGGCGGAGATGCGCGCCGCCGCCCGCATCGCCGATCAAATCCTCCATAGCCACCTCGCCATGCGCCGCACCGAGGGATAGTACGTTGCCGACCCGGGAGGCTCGCGCGAGGTGAGAAGCGCCGCGCTGGATGCCGCGCTCCTGGTCCTGGTAGCGGCCGTGCTGGTATGGCCGCTGTTTCAGGTCGAGTACTTCGACAACTGGATGTCGATCGACGGCGCCTTCATCGGCGACATCCGCTTCCTCAGCGAGCACCTGCCCGACCCGGGATGGGCGCCTTACTTCTACTGCGGCAACCGCTACGATTACCTCTACCCGCCGGCCATGCGCTATGCCTCGGCGATGCTGGTGAGGTTCGCCGGCTTCAGTCCCGCGCGCGCCTACCACTTCTACTCCGCCTTGCTGTATTGCCTCTCCGCGGCCGGGCTCTATGCTCTGGTGCGGGTCGCGGGCCGCTCGCGGTTCCGGGCCGCCGCCGCCGGACTCGCTTCCCTGGCGCTTTCGCCCGCGCTCCTGTTCTTCAAGCCCATACGCGACGATTCGGCGCTGCACATGCCGCAGCGCCTCAACGTGATCGTGAAGTGGGGCGAAGTGCCGCACATGTCGGCTTTGGCGGTCCTGCTTTTCGCTCTGGCCGCGGCCTGGGTGGCGCTGCGCGGGCGGCGCCCCGGTATGCTGGCCCTGTCCGCGGTGCTGTGCGCCCTGTCGGTTTCGAACAACTTCTATGGGGCCACCGTCCTGGCGCTCTTCTTCCCGCTGATGGTCTGGACTCTATGGGTGGCGTACGGCGGGACGGGGATCTGGTGGCGGGCTCTGGCGATTGCCGGGCTCAGCTACGGTCTCACCGCCTGGTGGTTGACGCCCTCCTATTTGCGGCTCACAGCCGCCAACCTGAAGCTCGTGGCCTTGCCCGGCGACACCCGGTCGCGGCTGCTGGCCCTCGGCGTCCTGGCTCTCTTTGCCGTCATTTCCTTGTGGCTGGGCCGGCGAAAGCCGGAACGCGCCTGGCCGCTGTTTTTCTCCGGGTCCCTGGCGCTGTTCGGCCTGAACGCGCTGGGCGCTTACTATTTCGATTTCCACGCTCTGGGCGTGGCCACCCGCTACGTGCCGGAATTTGACCTGCTCCTCGTCGTCGCGGCTCTGGAATGCGTGCGCCGCGGTCCGGTACTCCTGCGGTCCGCGGGCGGCCTGCTGCTCGGCGCTCTGCTCTTCCTTGCCTGGCCCTACCTGCTGCACCCGTGGTCGGTTTACGTTCCCGACCGCCACCCCGAGCGGCGCGTCGAGTACAAACTCGCCGGCTGGCTGGACCGGAACCTGCCCGGCGCCCGTGTCTATACGGCGAGCTCGCTGGGCTTCTGGTCCAACGTCTGGTATGACGTGGCCCAGGTGGGCGGCATTTCCGACCAGGGAATGCAGAACCAGACCGTCGCCCTGGCCAACTGGCAAATCCTGATGGGAGACAAGGGGCTGCGGGATGTGTACTGGCTTCAGGCTTTGGGAGCCGACGCGATCGTCGTTCACGGCAAGGGCTCTCAGGAGGTCTATCACGCCATCCGGGCGGAGCGAAAATTCGAAGGGCGGCTGCCGGTCCTGTTCGACAGCGGAGAGGACGATATCATCTACCGGGTGCCGCGCCGTTTTCCCGGATTGGCCCGGGTGGTGGAGCGCCGCCGTATGGAGACGCTGCCGGAAATCCCCTGGAGCGAGGACAACGAACCGCAGCTCCGCGCCTATGCCGAGGCCCTCGAGCAGGGTCCCGACTCGCCCGCCTCCACCGGCTGGCTGGGTCCCCGCGCCTTGAAGATTCAAGCGCGGGTGAGGGAAGGAGAATCGGTCGCCGTCCAGATCACCTACGATCCCTGGTGGCGGGCCTATTCAGATGGAAAGCGGCTTCCGGTTCGCAACGACGTCATGGGATTCCTGCGCATCGATCCTCCGCCCGGGCGGCACGACATCCGCCTCCAATTCGAGACGCCCCTGGAGAACCGCCTCGGCCGCGCGGTGACCTTCATGTCCTTGGGAGTGGTGTGCTTCCTGCTGGCAAGGCGCAGTTCATGAAAACGCGCGTGGGACCGGGCGATACGGCCCGTCGCGGCAACCCGGAAGGGCTGCCCCGCATGGCTTTCGGGTGGCGCGCGTTGAGAACGCGCGCCACCCGTTAGTCCTTCAGAAGTACAGCTTCAGCCCGAACTGGAAGATCCGCATGGGCAGCCTGAGGCTGCGGATCTCTCCCACCCGCGGCGCATCCGGAACGATCGAGTCGAGCGAGGCCCAACCCAGGTTGTTCGGCCGGCCGAACTGCGGCGTATTGAAGGCGTTGAAGCCCTCCGCCCGGAACTGCAGGCGTCCGGCTTCACCCAGCTGCGGGATCCGCCAGTTCTTGCCCAGGGACAGGTCGAAGGTGTGGGCGCCCGGCGAGGTCAGGATGCCGTACCCCGCGTTCCCGTAGTGGCACAGATCCGGCCGGGACGGAATGTTGCAGTCGGTGCGCCGGAACGCGCTCGGGTCGTACCACAGCTGCCGGCTAGCGTCGCCGCCGAGCCGGCCGTCCGCCACCCGGTCGGGCAGGCTCTGGCTGCCGGTGTTCAGAGTGCCGCCGTTGACGTTGAACGGAAAGCCCGTGCGCATGGTGATCACCCCGCTGGACTGCCAGCCGCCCAGCACGGCCCCTACCACGCCCCGCGTATTCCGAAAGGCTGGAATGTCCCAGACGTAGTGAAGCACGGCGTTGTGGGTGACGTCGAAGCCGTAGCGCGAGCGGGCTGCACGGCGGTTGCGCGGATCCTGGTAAGTCGTGTCCACGTCGCCCGAAGGATCGTTGCGCCCGTACCCCTCACCCAGCGCCTTGCTGTACACGTACGAGAGGCCGATCGTCAGCCCGTGGCTGTAGCGCTTGTCGGCGCTGATCTGCAGGCCGTGATAGCTGCCGCTGGCATAGCTGTCCAGGTAGCGGATGTTGCCCAGCAGGCGCGGATCGTTGCCCTCCCCCTGGCTCACGTAGGCTTGCCAGGGCCGCCGCCGGTTGATGTCCGTATCGGGCGAAGGATCCGGGTTGTTGAAGTTGGACCAGGTGTTGTCCAGGTGGCTGGTCTGGCTGCCCACGTAGCCGACAGTCAGGAAGGTCTGCCAGGGCAGGGCCCTCTGGATATCGAAGCTCCACTGCACCACGCTGCTCGCCTTGTTATCCGGCGGCAGCAGCAGCACGTTGGTCCGCGCCGCGCGGGTGCCCTGTCCCGGAAACGGTTCGTCCAGGGTCAGGACGGTGGAGCCGGGCCGGAACCGCCGCGTCTGAATGTTGTACGACTGGCCGCCGTAGTTGTACGGGATCACCTGGGCCACGTCGTGAACCTGGTTGAAACCGAACGTGCCGGAAAGCGGCGGCTGCAACTGCAGGATCGAGAAGTTGTTCAACTGCTGCGCGTTCACGAACCAGCCGAACCCGGACCGGATCACCCACTTGTCCGTCGCCCGGTAGGCCAGGCCGATGCGCGGCATGAAGTAGCGGTTGTCGGTCTCGTAGAAGTCGAAATCCTGGCCGGGCTCCGGAACCATGGTGGGCAGCATCCGGCCGTCCGAGGCCTGGCTGAGGATGTCCAGGCGGAGCGAGCGCCAGGTGCGCGCTTCGTCGTGGGGCACCTGGAAGAAGTCCCAGCGCAGGCCGATGTTGGCGGTGAGCTTCCGGGATACCTTCCACTCGTCCAGGAAGTAGGCGCCCCAGCGGTTCTGGCGCGGGCCCTGCATCACCAGGCCCTCGGCCGTGGAACTCGTTTCCGGGAAACCCAATAGCCATCCGGCCAGCGCGTACCCGCCCGGACAGCAGCTCAGGCTGCCCAGCGGCACGTTGGCCGCAGCGCGGTCCAGCCCCACCCGCCGGTACTCAAAGCCCGTCTTGAAGGTGTGGCGGCCCTTGATGACCGTGAAGTTGTCCGAGAACTGGTAGATGCCGTTGAAGTCCACGCGCGCACCGGAATCTCCACGGATGATGCCCGTGGGCGGAATCCCGGTTTCCAGGAGGTTGAACTTGCGGTTGTTGTCCGTTGCCACCCGGAACTTGCCCAGGCCCAGCGAATCGGCGTCGAAATCCGTATTCGTCCGGGGATTGGACTGGTCATGGTCCACCTTATTGAAGCCGAAGCGGAACTCGTTCAGAACACCCGGATTGAAGATGTGCAGGTGCTGGGTGGCGATGTTGTGCGCCCGCACCGTGTAGAGCGTCGGGAAGTTCGGGTTCAGGTCGTTCTGATCGTAGCGGGTGCGCTGGTGCGCGTAGCGCACGAAAACGCGGTCGCTCGAGCTGAAGTTGTGATCCACCCGCGCGAAATACTGGTTCTGGTCCAATACTTGCGGGACGCTGGCCCGGGCGTTCACGTCCAGCAGGTCGTCCGGCCGCCACATGGGCAGCGGCAGGAAGTTGTTGACGTGATTCTGCGCGTTCTTGTTGATGCGGCTGGCCGGGATGATGTTGGTGATGTTCCCGCTGTTGTCACGGAAGGGTTCGCCGGTCAGCGGATCGTGAATCACGATCGGGCTGCGCACCGGCCGGCCGTCCCGTATCAGGGGCGTGAGCAGGGCCGAGAAATCGCCGTTGCGGAACTCCTGCGGAAACCAGAAAGCCTCGCGCACCGACTCCTGGGTCTCCCGGATGCCCTCGTAGTTGAAGCTCCAGAACGTCCGGTCCCGGCCTTTGTAGAGTCTTCCCAACTCCACGGGTCCGGCCACCCAGGCCCCGAACTGGTTCCTGCGCAGGCGGTTCTTCTCCGCCTCCCGGGTTCCCGGCGGCAGTTGGAAATTCAGAAAGTAGTCCCGGGCGTCCGCCGCGTCGTTCCGCAGGAAGTTGAAAAACGTTCCGTGCAGGTTGTTGGTGCCGGATTTCAAAGCGATCTGCACGATGGCGCCGTTGTTCTGCCCGAACTCCGCCGAGTACGAGCCGGCCTGCACCTTGACTTCCTCGATGGCGTCGATGGAAGGATTGAACATCACCTGGTTGACCAGCGCCTCGGTGGCCACCACGCCATCCATGGTGACGTTCTGGTTGGCGTCCCGCTGCCCGTTGGCGCTCACGGTCGTGGCCGCGCCGGGGAACGGAAACGCCCCCGTGGCCTGGCCGTTCATCCCCATGCGCGTGCCATACTGCACGCCGGGGGTAAGCACTACCAGGCCCGCGAAGTTGCGGCCCAGGATCGGTATTTCGAGCACCTTCCTGCGCTCGATGGTGTGGCTTACCGAAGCGTCGTCGGTCTTCAACTCCACGCCGCTGGCCACCACCTCGACCCGCTCGGTAGCCGTTCCGACCTCCAGCAGGAAGTTCACCCGGGCCTTCTGCTGCAAGGCGACCGTGATCCCCGTCTTACTCTGCGTCTTGAACCCGTCCATCTCGACCGTGACCGTGTATTCGCCGATCTCGATCAAAGGGAACGAGTAATTGCCCGCGCTGTCGGTCAGCGCCTGCCGTTGTTCGCCGGTAGCGACGCGTAGCAGCGTCACCCGGGCCCTGGGCACCACGGCGCCGGTAGCGTCGGTTACCGTTCCCAGGACTTCGGTGGAGGTCGTTTGTCCTAAAGCAAAGCCCGCCAGAAGGCAGGCCAGAACCACGCACACACTCAGTTTCGCTGAAGTCATTTCCCCCTCTGTCGCATCCACGATCGTCCTTGCCGGCCCCCCGGCCGGCGATCGGATTAAGATGCCCCTTGCGCAATAGCTATGAAATAGAGGTTATTCGTAGGGCAGGCCACACGGCAAGTAAAAAGACACGCCCGCACCGGATCAGGCGGGGTGGACTGTGACTTTCAGCACCCCGGCACTGGCCCTCAACCCCTCCAGGCTGCCTGTCCGCCTCCCATCGAGCCCGCTTGGGAGCGAGGAATCTCTGGAACTCGAACATGTTACGAGAGTTGTATAAGGTCTGGACTGGGCTGGGCGCCGAACCCCGGTTTCATTCCCAGTGGGAGCACAGCCCGTATCCGGCTGGTTCTCAAACGCGAGAGACTCCCCGGTGACTCCTGTATGCGAACCGGCCCGCACCAGGATCGCCGCGGTGTCGTCCGGAGATCCGGCGCCCGGTCCGTGCCGGCCGGCAACTCAGAAGTAGTACTTGAGCGCGAACTGAATGTTACGCGGGCTGTTGATCTGCGACGTGATCTGGCCGAAGGTGGTGGGCGAGCTGATGTTGCGCGCCGGCGGCCCGAAACTCACGCTGTTGGGCAGATTAAAGAACTCGGCCCGGAAATCGATGTACCGGTATTCCGAAATCCGGAACTGCTTGCCCACGGAAAGGTCCAGGTTGAAGAACGAGGGAGCCGTCTCGGTTCCGACTCCGGCATTTCCGAACCGGCCCGGCGCGGGCTCGCCGTAGGGACAGGTTCCGTTGTCCGCGCCTGCGGTGCAGAAGGCGTTCCTGCCGAACCAGGCATCGATATCCCGGCCGCTGTAATCCAGGCTGCGGTAGCGGTTCGGCCTGATGCCGCCGCGAGTGGCCTGGTTGGTCAGATCGTTCGACTGGATCGTGACCGGAAAGCCGGAATGCGCGCTCATCACGTACTGCACATTCCAGCCGCCCAGGATCTGGCCGGCCGCGCCCCGCAGGTTCCCGCCGAACCGTTTCCCTTGTCCCAGCGGCAATTCGTAGATGCCGCCGATGGACAGGTTGTGGCGGACGTCGAAGAAGGCCGGGCCGTAGTTGTTTCTCCGGTCGTAGGCATTCTGCCAGTACGCGCCCTCGTTGTTGCTGCCCGAAGAACCGTAGAAACCGATACTGTCGGACAGCGTGCGGCTCAGGGTGTACGCCACCAGCAACTCCAGTCCGCCGGACATGCGCCGGCGCGCGTTGGCCTGAAGGGAGTGGTAGTGCATGTTGGAACTGGAGTCCGTGCCGCTGATGTTGGTGATCAGCGGGGCCACCCCGTACAGCGGCCTGCGCTGGTTCAGCGGCCGCCACTGGTTCACCGGCCCCGGATCGGGCAGCGGCTGATTGTATTCCCGGGCGTTGATCAGGTGCCGGCCCCGCTGTCCCACGTAAGCCAGCGTGGCCGAGAGCCGGTTGGTGATCTGGCGCTCGAGGCTGAAGTTCCACTGCTCGGTGAAGGCGGGTTGCAGGTCGGGGTTCCAGGCCCGCACCTGTCCGGCGAATTCCGGCCGCGGCTGCACGTCCACAAACCCCGTTCGTATGTCCCCCGGGGCATTCAAATCGTAAGTGATGTCGGACTCGAAAAAGAAGGGCGGATTCAGCGGCAGGCGCAGGTTGGTTCCGGTGCCCTCCAGGAAAGTGGTGATGCCGTAGGCCGCCCGGATCACCACCTTTTTGTCGAACACGCCCGGCGTCCAGCCGAACCCGATGCGCGGCATGAACTGGCGGAAGTTGGAGCGGTACAACGCCCGCGAATTGCCGTCCTTGCCGGCATAAAGCACCTTCCCGCTCGCCAGGTCGATACTGGCCTGCCGGTCGGCAACTTCATAGATGGGCTGCGCGTATTCCCACCGCATGCCCAGGTTCAAGGTGAAGTTGGAGCGGATCTTGAAGTCGTCCTGGAAGAACAGACCGGCCCGCCAGGTGCGGTGGCCCCACTTGCCCGCCTGGCTGCCGCGGCCTTTTCCGGTCAGCAGATTCAAGAGGAAGTCGGCGTGCGCGTTGCCGGTGTACTTGCCGCTGTAATCGAAGCGTCCCAGCACGCCGTTGTTGCCCGAGTAATAGCGGTTCTGGCGGTAGCGCAGGGCCTGCCCGCCGAACTTGACCAGGTGCCGCCCGGTCTGCCAGGTGAGGTTGTTGCCGTATTGGAAGGTGTGGTTGGAGGTGGTGCTGGCGGTGGCGACCGAACCCACGTCGCTCAAGCCTTCGCCCAGCTGCACCCGGCTCGCCCCGGCCACCGGCTGGCCTCCGGGGATGCCGAGTTTCTGGTTGCCCTCCAGGCCGAGCAGCCCGGCCGGATCGTTGGGCGTGCCGGATTGCGCGATGCGGGTGTAGCCGATGCGCGCCTCGTTCACCAGTGCAGCCGAGAAGGTGCGAGTCCAGGTGATGACGCCGGCCAGCGTGGGCGCGTCGGTCACCGACCCCACCGAGGTGGGCAGAGCCAGCGACCCGTCGCCCGTGCGGTAGCGCGCCACCGACAGCCGTCCCCAGACATTGTCCTTGTCACTCAGCCGGGAATCGATCTTAACATCGCCCTGGTCGTTATCCAGGTAGCTGTTACTCGAAGATATATAGTTGCTGGTGACGCCGATCGCTCCGGCGCCCGCGTTATTTGGCAAAGGATAGAGACGGCTGTCCCGGTACAGGGCCTGGGCCGCCGGATTTGCGATGCGGCTCGGCGGAATGATGTTGCCCGGAAAGACCCCGCCCAGCGGGTCGCGGATGGTGCGGGTGAAGACGGAAAGATCCCCGTTGCGGAAGGCCGCGGGGGCCACCGAAGCGGTAGCCGGTCCGCTGCTGCGCTGCCGCGTTCCTTCATAGTCCATGAAGAAGAAATGCCGGTTGCGCACCAGGGGTCCGCCCAGGGTGCCGCCGTAGATGTTGCGCCTCAGAGCGCGCCGGGCCGTGCGCGCCCGGTTCTGGAAGAACCCGTTGGCGTCCAGCTTGTCGTTGCGGAAGAACTCGAACAGGTTCCCGTGGAAGTCGTTGGTGCCGCTCTTCAGGCTCATCAGCACCGTGGCGCCGCTGGAATTGCCGAACTCGGCGTTCCCGTTTCCCGTCAGGACGCGCACCTCGGCCAGAGCGTCCACGTTAGGGTTGTAGCCCACCACGTTGGAAGTGGATTCGCCGATCTCCACGCCGTCCAGCATGAAGGTGTTGGTCTGTTCCCGGTTCCCGTTTACATACGGCCTGCCTCCGCTGAAGGCCCGCGCGGGATTGGTGAAGGAACCGGGATTCGGGCTCACCACACCGGGCATCAGCAGGGTCAGGGACGCTATGTTCCGTCCGTTCAGGGGCAGGGAAGCGGCCTGGGTGGAACTGATGGTGTCCCCGGTTTGCGAACTGTCCGTCTGGAGGATGGGCGCGATGTCGCGCACCTCAACCGATTCGGTCACCGCGCCGACCTCCAGTTGGATATCGACCCGGGCGCGCTGGTTGACCTCCAGCTGGAAAGGTCCGAGCACCACCCGCTTGAACCCCGGCGCCTCGGCCGTGACCTCATAGGAGCCGATCGGCAGGAACAGAAGATCGTAGACGCCCGCCTGATTGGTGCGGGTGTTGTACGTCAGGTTGGTGGCCGTGTTCCGGGCTGTGACTCCGACCCCCGTTACCACCGCGGCCGAGCTGTCCGTCACCGTTCCGGTGAGGGCGGCGGTGACGGTCTGGGCCGCGGCCGGAAGCGACAGTGCGGCGGCCGCAACAAGCGTGGCGGGCAGACGAAAAGCGGGACGCATGAGCCTCTCCTTTGGGGGGATTATACAACCGGACTTGAAGGGAAACGAGTAAAAAAACTAAGCCAGCGCCGCTTCCAGCCGCCGCTTTCCGTCCCGCAGGTGGCGTTCCATTTCGTCCGGCGGCGCACCGATCTCCATCACCAGGCAGCCCGCATAGCCGGAGTTGCGCAGCGCCGCGATGAGGCGCGGATAATCGACGAAGCCGGATCCGAAAGGCTTGTGCTCTTTCCAGGTCGCCGGTTCGATGTCATGCACGTGCAGGTGGAATACCTTCGCGCCGAGCTGTTCGATAATCGCGATGGTTGTGTCGTTATAGGCGCGAATTCCCGCCGGGGTTCCGCGCTCCCCCGGTTTCACTTTGGCCGCCAGCTCGGCGTAATTCGCCTGGTGGCCCACGTCGATGGTGGCGCCCACGGCCGGATGGTCCACTTCCTTTACGAGCCGGACGAAGTCGCGGACCGAGGGCGGGTAGCCGGTCTCGAGCCCCAGCCGGAACCTCCCCCGGAGCGCCTCGTCGCCCCAGTCGCGGATCCGCTTGACCATAGCGGACCAGCCGGCGGCGGGCTCGAAGCCCTGCGGCGGCATGGGATGCAGCACCGCGAGTTTTGCCCCGAAATAGGCCGTGGCTTCCAGCGCTGCCTCCACGGCCCGAACCGATTCCCGCGCTGCCGGACCCTTCGCGAAGTAGTTCAGGCCGCTGTAGGGCAGGTGGGACGTCACGGCGCGGAACCCGCGCAGCGACTCCCGTAGCCGCCGCCGTTCGGTTTCCGCCAGCCGGTCGAACTCGAACCCGGGAAAGCGGCCGGGAGTGGCTTCCGGAACGCCCATGGGATGCAGCTCGATCACCGGCAGCGCGAGAGCGCGCAGCAGCTGGATGGCCTGGTCCAGACTGTAGCCGGCGATGGCCGTGCATGCCCCGATCGAGTGGGGACCCAGCCGCGCCGGTGCGGCCCACCCCGCCGCGAAACCGGCGACGAACTCGCGCCGGTTCATTGCGCCTGCTCCTCGTCTTTGGGCGGATACTTCGGCTTGCGGCGCCTGTCGTCGTGGCGCTGCTCGGGCGGAGGCATGGGCAGCCGCGCCTTCTTCCGGATGGCGGATCGCTTCAGGATGATCGGCTTGGGCTTCTTCATGCCGGCGCTCCAAAATGTGCGATGCTCTCATCATGCCAGAAGAACGGGGATGGAAGACCGGGCGGCGCGCATTCCTGGGATCCTCCGCCGCAGCGCTGCTGGTGAAGCCCGGAATCGCGTTCGGCAGCCAGGCGAATTCGGCCGTGGAGGTCGGGATCGTCGGGGCGGGCGGCCGGGGCAACTGGATCGGGGATTTCTTCGTCAGCCAGGCGGGCGCGCGGGTCGTGGCGCTGGCCGACGCCTTTCACGACCGCCTGGAAACCGCGCGGAAGAAGTTCGGCGTGCCGGCCTCCCGCGCCTACCGGGGGCTGGAGGCCTATCGCGAACTGGCGGCTTCGAAGCTGGATGCGGTGGTCATTGAGACTCCGCCGTATTTCCATCCCGAGCAGGTGGCGGCGGCGGTGGCGGCCGGCCGGCACGTGTTCCTGGCCAAACCGGTGGCGGTGGATGTGCCGGGCTGCCGCAGCATCCTGGAAAGCGGCGAACGGGCCAAGGGGCGCGTGAGTTTCCTGGTGGATTTCCAGACCAGGGCTCAGCCGGTGTTTCAGGAGGCCGCCGCGCGGGTGCATCGCGGAGACATCGGGCGGCCGGTTCTGGGACACGTGTTCTATCACGGCTCGGGGGGCGATCCGGCGCCGCGCCCGGGTTGGTCGCGGGACGAGGCGCGGCTGCGGTACTGGGCCCGGGACCGGGTGCTTTCCGGCGACATCATCGTGGAGCAGAATATCCACGCCATCGACGTGGCCAACTGGTACCTGCAGGGGCATCCGCTGAAGGCGCGCGGCTCCGGCGGCCGCAGGGTTCGCATGACCTACGGGGACTGCTGGGATTACTTCGTGGTTGACTTCTGGTATCCGGGCGAGTTGATGGTGGACTTCTCCTCCGCGCAGTTCGTCAAGGGCTTCTACGATATCTGCGTACGCGTGTACGGCTCCGCGGGAACACTCGACTCGCACTATGGCCTGGGCGCGCGGTTTGGGGTGGACCCGCGCTATGACGGGTATGTCAGCATCACCGGCGAGCAGGTTTGGAAAGGCGCCGAGCGCGACGATACGTTCACGGCGGGCGCGATTGCCAACGTGAAACGGTTCGTCGAGAGCATTCGGACCGGACGGCTCCTGAACAACGTAGCGGAGAGCGTGGACAGCAACCTGGCCTGCATCCTGGCTCGCACGGCCGCTTATCGGGGCGGGACCGCCACCTGGGATGAGATGCTCGATCTGAACATCAAGCTGGAAGCGAACCTGCGGCTGTGAAGCCTGTTTACTTTCCGGCCGCCAGTTCGTCCACGTCCACCACGTGGCTGGCCGGGTTTGCACGGGCTATCGCCTTGCGCAGCGCCTGCTCGCGCGCCTCGACCTCGCGCGCCTGATCCTCGCTTCCCGAAGCGCGCAGAACCCGGACGTAGGTGTGCAGGACGGCGACGAGCCGGGGATGGTGCGGCCCGGCCGCGGTTTCCCACGCCGTGATCGCGCGCTCGCAGCAACTCCGTGCTTCTTCCCATCGATCCTGCGCCGCGTACACTTCCGCAAGGCTTTGCAGCCGGGCGGCCACCTTCAGGTGACCCGCGCCGTAAGCCGCCTCTTCGATTGCCAAAGCGGCCTCGAGCAGCCGTCCGGCTTTGTCGAAATCGCGCTTCCAATAGGCGATCGTCCCCAGCCCGCCCAGCGTGTTCCCCCGTTCCGGAGCGGCCGGATCCAGCGAATCCCAGATGTCCAAAGCACGCCGGTAGGTGGACTCGGCCGCAGCAAAGCTGCGTCGTGCCTGGTAGACCGCCGCCAGGTTGTGGAGCGTGGCGGCGCGCCTCCTCGGGACCACCCCCGGCGAGTTCTCCTGCCGCTCCAGGACGCGGCGCAAGCACCGCTCGGCGCGCTCGTGGCGGCCTTCGTCGAGATAGAGCATCGCCAGGCTCTCCAGTGTCTTCAGCGTTACCGGGTCGCCGTCACCCGCCATCTTCAGGACCCGTCTGTAAAGCGACTCCGAGCGGTGGTAATCGCCCCGGGCGTGCCACAGCGTGGCCTGGTTCTGCAGCACCATCGCGAGACGACGGGTTTCGCCCGGATAACGGGCCTCCAGAATCTCCGCCGCGCGGTTGAAGTGTGCGGCGGCGTCGGCCAGCCGGCTGAGCGACTGGCAGGCGCAGCCCAGCTCGTTGTGGACTACCGAGCCGGGCAGCCCGTCGCGCTCGGCGGCGCCCAGTTCTCTGAGAGACTCCTCCAGCAGAGGCAGCGCCTCGGCGGGCTTTCCGGCCGCCAGAAGAGAGGTGGCGAGGTTCATGCGGCTTCGCCATCGATCACCGGGGGAGCGGGCCTCTTCCCCCGGAGCCGGCTGAACAGCGGCAACCAGGACACAGAGCAAGACAAGCCGCATTCAATTCGTAATGCATCATACTGCAACGCGAAGGTGGCGGGTCCAGGATCTACCTGGCGGAGATCAACGGCCTGCGGAGTCGGCGGCGTGGTACGAGCTGCGAACCAGGGGTCCCGCTTCCACGTGACGGAAACCCATCTCCAGGCCCGCCCGGCGCAGTTCTTTGAATTCCTCCGGGGGCACGTAGCGGATGATCGGCAGGTGCTTGGGTGAAGGCCGCAGATACTGGCCCAAGGTAAGGAGGTCGACGTGATGGCTTCGCAGGTCGCGCATCACCGCGAGCACTTCGTCCAGCGTTTCGCCCAGCCCGAGCATCAGGCCGGACTTCGTGGGCATGCCGGATGAGACGGATTTCGAGTAGGCCAGGATGTCGAGCGAACGCTCATAGCGCGCGCCCAGACGCACTTGGCGGTACAGCCGCGGCACGGTCTCGATGTTGTGGTTCAGCACGTCCGGGGCGGCGGCGATCACGATGTCCATGGCGGCGTGGCTGCCCTGAAAGTCGGGGATCAGGATTTCCACCCGGCAGCCGGGAATACGCTCGCGGATGGCGGCGATGGTTAGGGCGAACAGTTCCGCTCCACCGTCCTTGCGGTCGTCGCGGTTCACGCTGGTGACCACTACGTAGCGCAGGCCCATGGCGGCGGCCGCTTCCGCCACCCGCCGCGGCTCGTCGTAGTCCACGGTGAGGGGCGCGCCTTTCTGCACGGCACAGAAGCCGCAGCGGCGCGTGCAGACGTTGCCCAGGATCATGAAGGTCGCCGTGCGGTGATTCCAGCACTCGCCCACATTGGGGCAGGCGGCGCTCTCACAGACGGTATGCAGCTTCAGGCTGTCGATGAGGGCCTTGAGCTCCCGGTAGTTCTCGCCCGCGGGCGCGGGGGCGCGCAGCCAGTCCGGGCGGGCCGTTCTCGGAGCGATGGTTACCAGCACTGATTCCATTATTCGCCGGTCGCCGCCCCGACCGCCACCATGACCGGGTTGGAACGGACCTCGTCGACGGTGAGGGTGAGCGGCTGAAGGCCGGGCGGAGTACCCTCGTTAACCTGCACGTTGACCTGGTACAAACCCAGGAAGCCCGGCGCCAGGCCGCTGTAGGTGACGCCGGCCGCAAACCCGCCGATGTGGACCTCGGGCCGGATGAGCGTCTCGCGCAGGCCGGAGCCGAAGTCGCGGGCCACGCCCAGGCCGGTGGCGTACACTTCCAGGTAATCGCCCGGCCGGGCCGGGCGCTGTGAGGCCGGGTCGGTCGTGCCGGAATGCACGGCGGCGAAGATGCCGGGAGAGACGGAGACAATCCGGACGCGCACCGGGGCGGAGACGCCGGCCGGGGTGGTAACGGTCATCTCGGCAACGCCCACCGGCAGACTCTCGGGGACCAGGAAATTCACCTGTGCGTCGCTGACATAGAGCAGCGGGGCCAGGCGGCCGCCAAGCATCACCTGGATGCCGGCGAAACGCTCGGGCCACGGGTAGGGCGTGGCCGCGGTGGTTCCTCCCGCCAGGTTCAAGCCGTAGACGGAAGCAATCGAGCCGGGCGAGAGCAGGGCAGCGCCGGAAGCCGCATTCACCACCGCCGAGCCGGCCATGGCCGGGACGCCGCCAGCCCCGACCGACAACGCAGCGGCGGCGCCGTCGGCGCTGAAGCGCAGTTGCGGCTGTCCGGCGGCGCCCGGCGTCCACTGAAAACTGGCCTGGCCGGAGGCATCGGTGACGGCAACCGCCGGCAGCACGGCGCCGCCCCCGGCGGCTTCGGCCCGTATGGCCACCCCGGGGTAGGGCAGCCGGTTGATGTCGGTCAGGCGGACGACCACGGGGTCGGTTTGGGGCACGCCCGGGGTGATCGCCTGCTTGTCGCCGGACGCGGCCTCCAGGCGCAGGCCGGACGCGCCGTTCGTGACTTGGATGCGCGCGTGTACGGTTTCATAGGCGGAGTTGTCCGGCTCCACCAGCAACTCCTCGACTCCCGCGCGCTGCCCGCTGATGCTGAAACTGACGCTGGAGGAGCCCTCCGGAATGGTCACCGAGCCGGGCACGCCGGCGTAACCGTTCTGAGCCCGCAGCAGCAGGGTGAGCGCGGTGGAAACCGGCCTTTGGACGCTAGCCGTCGCGGTGGCCGAGCCCCCTTCCAGAACCCCGGCGGCGGGGAAGACCGAGAGGCGCACGGCGCGGCGCAGGCTGGCGTCGGCCAGGGCCCGCTCGGACGTGGCACGGCTGTAAAACTTCTCGAACTCGCGGCGATAGGTTTCCACCTGGGCGAGATCGTCGGCGGAGGGCTCGGTTCCCTGTCGCACGATGAGAATGAAGGCGAAGCGGAAGCGGCGCTGGGCGACGGTATGGTCGGGGGTGCGGCGGCCCTCGGCTTCGATTACTTCCTGGACGCGTATGTCGCGGCGCTCGCCGCTGAAACTCACCCCAGGTTGCGGTTTCATGGCGCGCAACGCGGCGTTGGTTCCCGTGACCAGGAAGGTGTCGAACACCTCATCGGGACTGCGCAGGCCCATCAGGTACTGATCGAGAGGAGAGAATCCCTCCACGGTGGCGGTGGTGGTGAAGCGGGGCGAGGCGGCCGGGCCATCGTCGCGGATGCGGTTGCCCTCCAGCAGGGATGCTTCGGAGTTGAAGGTGAAGATCCAGTGCGCGCTCTGGTAGCCCAGCATGGGCCGCTCGTCCGGAGCTTCGGCGTCGCGCACGCTGGCGAAAGCCAGAAACAGGTGCCCGGCTTCGTGCGCCAGCACGGTTAGCGGCGTGTCGCGGCTCAACCGCCGGGCCTGCACGATTCCGTTAGGGTCTTTCGGATACTGGCTGAGCGGGCCCATGTTCATGACGGCCTGCAGGCGGTAGGGGGAGCCGAACTGGCGGCCGACGTCCACCAGGTCGTCCCCGAAGCCGGTGGCGGTGGTGCGGACCGGGCTCTCGTACGCCAGCGCGGACTCGCCCGCGCGGATCCCCTGATTGTTGAAGAAGACCAGGTAATCGTAGGCGTCGTCGTGGGTCTCGTAGAACTTCTGGGCGGCGGTGACGATGTCGATCTCGTCGGCGTCGCCGCGGAAGACCTCGGCGACCGCCCCCGTGTATTCCTGAGAACTGCCGGCCACGAAGGAAACCACCGAGGTGGAGTCCTGCATCGCTCCGGGAGCGATGCCCACGACGGCGCTGGTGGTAGTGACGTCCTGGTAGGCGAACTCGATGCCGCCGTCCGGATAGAGGCGGACCTGGAAGGTCTGGCGCGGCGCTCCGCTGAACTCGCTGTACTCGGGAACTCGCGACCAGGTCACGATGAGCCGGGCGGCTTCGGCCAGAACCGTGACGGCGGCCCCGGACTGCGAGGGGTCGAGATCGCGGAACAGGCCCGAGATGCGCGGAGAGCCGGAAGCGTGGCGGCCCAGGGATCGCTCGCTGCTGGAGGTATCGGGCGCGCCGAAGGTGAGGTTGCCGTCGGAGTTGACGAACACGCGGTTGTAGGCGCCGCCGAAGAAGGGGAACGGGAAGGGGATGGTGACCTCGCGGGAATCGTCGTCGGCCAGAGTCAGGCGCGTGCCTGCTTCCGCGGCGGCCGCATCGTAGGTGTTCTCGCGCACCAGGAAGGTGTAGCGGGAAGCGCCCGGTGCGGCCGGCAGAAAGCCGAGCGTGCGGGAGACCAGGTTGAACTGGTTGCGCCGGGCGACCACCCCGTCGCCATCCTCCAGCACCGCGATCTCGCCGTAGTCGCGGCCCGCGGACCTGACACCGGCGGAGAGGGCCGAGAACTTCTGGCGCGCCTGCCGGACCTTGCGGGCCTGCTGATGGAGGTGCAGCTCCTCTTTCCATTTGAGGCGGCTGGTTCCGCAGACCACCTGGTCCTGGCGCGGCAGAGCCGCCACCGAAAGCAGCAGAAGTCCGGCTGGAAAGGCGAGAAGACGGCGCATACAGAAACGGAAGAAAATCCTATTTTCCCATGGTTTCCGGACTGCCGCCGTCATCCAGCCGGCGGCGCGGCGGCCGGAGCGCCGCCGCGCTGAGGGTGTGCGCGGCTCCTACTGCAGGGGGAGAGGGGGCTGGTTGTCGGAGCCGTTCTTGCCGTTGGGGCCTTCTCCGTTGCTGTCGGGCACCACGGAGGCGGCGGCCACGCGATCTTCCTCCTCCAGGGTGACCAGGCGGACACCCTGCGTGGAGCGGCCCACCTGGCGGATGTTGGCGGCTTCCAGGCGGATCATCTTGCCGTCCTTGGTGATGATCATGACCTCGCTGTCTTCCTTTACCGCCAGCACCGTCACCACGTTGCCGTTCCGCGCCGTGGTCTTCATGTTGATGATGCCCTTGCCGCCCCGCGACTGCAGGCGGTAGTGGCGCAGCGGCGTGCGTTTGCCGAAACCCTTCTCCGAGATCGAGAGAATCAGGGCGCCCTCGTCCACCACTTCCATGCCGACCAGGTAGTCGTCTTCGGCCAGCGCCATGGCGCGCACGCCGCGCGCCGGCCGGCCCATCGACCGCACGTTCTCTTCCGAGAAGCGAATGGCCTGTCCCTTCCAGGAGCCCAGGAAGATCTCGTTCTTCCCGTTGGTGAGCCCGGCGGCGATCAGCTCGTCGCCTTCGTCCAGGGTCAGGGCGATGATGCCGCGCGACATGGGATTGTCGAACTCGGTCAGCTCGGTCTTCTTGATCACTCCATGCCGGGTAACCATCACGATGTGGCGGCCCTGAATGAACTCGGCCACCGGCTGGAAGCCCTTGACCGTCTCGTCGGGCTGCAGGTTGATGAGGCCGGAAATGTGTTTGCCGCGGCCGGACGTGGCGGCGTCCGGGATCTCATAGATCTTGAGCCAGTAGACCCGCCCTTTGTTGGTAAAGATCAGCAGGTAGGCGTGGGTGGAGGCCACGATGAGGTGCTCCACGAAATCCTCCGCCCGGGTGCCCATGCCGATGCGGCCTTTGCCGCCGCGCGCCTGGCGCCGGTAAGTATCGACGCTGGTGCGCTTCAGGTATCCGCCGCGGGTGACCGTGACCGCCACGTCCTCGACGGCCACCAGGTCCTCCAGCCGAATGTCGCCCGGATCCTCGACAATCTCGGTGCGGCGTTCCTCGCCGAAGTCCTTGGCCACGGCCCGAAGCTCCTTGACGATGACGTCGCGCAGCACCTTCTCGGAACCCAGGATTTCCAGGTACTCGGCGATGCGCCGCTGGATCTCGGCCAGTTCCTCCAGGATCTTCTGCTGCTCCATGCCGGTCAGGCGCTGGAGCTGGAGTTCGATTATGGCCTGGGCCTGTCTCTCGGTGAACTGGAAGGTGGCGATCAGTCCCTCGCGGGCATCGCGCGGGGTGCGCGCGGCGCGGATCAGCTGGATCACGGCGTCCAGGTTCTCCAGCGCCTTCTTGAAGCCCAGCAAAAGGTGCTCGCGCTCGCGGGCCTTGCGCAGCTCGTACTCGGTGCGCCGCCGGACTACGTCGACCCGGTGATCGATGAAGTGCTTGATGATGGGGACGAGTCCCAGCTCACGCGGCTGCCCGTTGACGATGGAGAGCATGATAATGCCGAAGCCGACCTGCAGCTGGGTGTGCTTGTAAAGGTTGTTGAGCACCACCTCGGCCTGCTCGCCGCGCTTCAGCTCGAAGACGATGCGCATGCCCTCGCGGTCGCTCTCATCCCGGATTTCCGAGATGCCTTCGATCTTCTTCTCGTTCACCAGGACCGCCGCCTGCTCGATCAGGCGCGATTTATTCACCTGGTAGGGAATCTCGGTCACCACGATGGAGTCGCGGTCCTTGCCGGTATGTTCGATGGCCGCCCGGGCCCGCAGCTTGAGCTGACCCCGGCCCGTGGTGTAGGCGTTGAGGATGCCCTGCCGGCCCAGGATGAAACCGCCGGTAGGAAAATCCGGGCCCTTGACCAGCGACAGCACCTTTTCCAGCGGCGTGTTGGGGTTCTGAATCAGCAGGATGGTGGCATCGATGATCTCGGCCAGGTTGTGAGGCGGGATGTTGGTGGCCATGCCCACCGCGATGCCGGAGGATCCGTTGACCAGCAGGTTCGGCACCCGGGTGGGCAGTACTTCCGGCTCGACTTCGCTTTCATCGTAGTTGGGCCGGAAATCGACGGTTTCCTTATCGATGTCCTGAAGCAGGGCGGTGGACATGCGGGCCAGGCGGGCTTCTGTATACCGCATAGCCGCGGGGGGGTCGCCGTCCACCGAGCCGAAATTGCCCTGGCCTTCTACCAGAGGGTGGCGCATGGTGAAGGGCTGAGCCATTCGGACCAAAGCATCGTAAACCGGGATATCGCCGTGGGGGTGGTACTTGCCCATCACCTCGCCCACGATCTTGGCGCACTTCCGCGTGGGCCGGTTGGGCGCCAGGCCCATCTCGTTCATCCCGAAGAGGATGCGGCGGTGCACGGGCTTCAGCCCGTCGCGGATGTCGGGCAGCGCGCGGCCCACGATCACGCTCATGGCGTAATCGAGGTAGGAGCGCCGCATCTCGTCTTCGATATTGATGGGCAGGAGGTTTCGCGATCCGTCGTCGCCCAGTGAAAGCTGCCCTCCCTGCGGAGGCGCAGGCGGGCCTTGGGGCGGGTTCTCTTGATCCGGCAAAAAGGACTCCTTTAGACTGAGGTAAATATCATTATATCATGAACTTGTAGTGAATAATCGGTTTTTGGGCGGGTTCCGGAGAAAGATTCTTCGCAAGGCGGCAAATGGCGCCCCTGAAAACCATGCTTGACCCGCCTTCAGACCTGCAACGGGAGGCCGTGCATACCGCGCCGCGACTGGGCTCCGGGGGCTCCGTGGCCTGGGAGATCTCCCGAAGCGCGGGAGGGAACAATCAACCGCTTCCTTTGGTCGCGGCTCGGAAGGCGGTTGCGGCCCGGAAGACGGTTGCGGCTCGGAAGGCGGTGGCGGGTTGGAAGACGGTTGCGGGTCGGAAGGCGGTCGCGCGTCGGAAGACGGTGGAGGGTCGGAAGGCGGTGGCGGGTCGGAAGGCGGTCGTGCGTCGGAAGGCGGTCGCGGGTCGGAAGGCGGTGGCGGGTCGGAAGGCGGTGGCGGCCCGGAAGGCGGTCGCGCGTCGGAAGGCGGTTGCGGCCCGGAAGGCGGTCGCGGCCCGGAAGGCGGTCGCGCGTCGGAAGGCGGCCGCGGCCCGGAAGGCGGTCGCGCGTCGGAAGGCGGTTGCGGCCCGGAAGGCGGTCGCGGC
>JADZAF010000091.1 GCA_020852755.1 Bryobacterales bacterium | reverse complement strand
GCCAGCAGTGTCCAGTCGATCCTGTTCAACCGGGACCAAACCAGTTCGCGCCGGACAAGCACGCGGGCGAAAGCGGCAGCTTCCAGGAACCGCACTGGATAGAGATTCAGCCCTGCCACGTCGATGGAGTGTCCCTGGGTCAGGAAGAACACTCCCGCCAGCATCGCCAGAAGCGCCCACCGCCGCCGGCCGAAGCAGACGATCATCAGCAAGACCACCAGGATGGTGCCGCTAACGGCGTTCATGGTTCTCGAAGAAGGGGAGCGCGGGGAGCTATGCGCCCGACCGGTAGATGCTGGGCTGGCCCGTCAGGCAGCGTACTTGCTGCTGCCGCAGGTACCGTACGGTGGACGCCTCGGCGATCTGCGGCGGCTTCCGAACATACCCTGAGCAGAAGCCCGCCCAGAGGGCCGATGCAGCCACAACCTGCGGTTTCCGGAACAGGCGCTTGAGACACTTGGCGAACATGAACGCCGGGTGGTAGCCGGCGACGTAGTTGGCCAGACCGTTCTTGAACCAGTTTGCCCATTGGCCGCTGGCGGCGCCCGTGGCCCGGTGCTGAACCAGACAAGCGTCGCCGAAGGTGCGCGTCCGCCAGCCGCGCATGTTCGCCCTTACCTCGTCGATCGTGTCCCAGCCGGGCGCGGGCACCAGCGGGTGAACCTGCCGCCAGCAGGCGGCGCGGTAGATCTTGCAGGCGCCGCGCACGTGGAAAGGAGGATCGCCCGGGGAGTCAACCTGTAACCGGCCGTCTTCCAGCACGCAGACGGTTCCGCCTCCGATACCCAGGTCCGGCTCGTGTGCGAAATGGGCCAGGCACTTTTCGAAGTAGTCCGGTTCGAACGTGAGATCGCCGTCCAGCTTCACGAGGAAATCCCACGCAACACCGCGCAACGCCGCATATCCGTCGTAAAACGCTTCCACGACTCCACCGCCGGCCTGGCGAAATCCTCTGTCCGGCCGCCGCACGATCGCAAGCCACTCATGACGGCGGGATGATGCCTCCAGGATGTCGCTGGTGCCGTCTGTGGAACCATCGTCGACGATCACCCAGCGCCAGGGGAGGAGCGTTTGTGCCGCCATGGACTCGATGGTGCCGGCCACATGGCGAGCCTCGTTCCTGACTGGTGTGACGACGACGTATGTGAGTCTGCCCACCGCCTACCGCCCAGCCACCTGTTCGGAGAGCCCGGCGACCGCTTCCGCCGCCGCGGCGGCTTTCAGGCGCTCCGCGACGCGCTCCTGCTGTCCGGGCTCGAGACCGGGGAACATGGGGAGCGAAAGGAGTTCCGGTGCGGTCCGTTCCGAGACGGCCAGGTCCCTGCCGCTGCAGTCCAGGGCGCTGTAGGCCCTCTGAAGGTGAAGAGGAATGGGATAGTGGATCCCCGTGCCGATCCCGGCCGCGGCGAGTTCCTGCTGCACCTCAGCCCGGTTTGGAACGCGGACGACGTAGAGGTGGTGGACCGCCCGGGCCCAGGAAGGTTCGTGGGGAAGGGCAATGAGGCCGGCCACCGGGGCGAGCAGTTCGGCGTAGCGGCGGGCGCAGGCGCGGCGGCTTTCGTTCCAGTCCGGGAGGCGGCGCAGCTTCACCTGGAGGATCCCCGCCTGGATCGCGTCCAGCCTCCCGTTGTAGCCTTCGATCTCGTGGTAGTACTTGCGGGCCTGCCCGTGGTCGCGGAGCATGCGGATGCGGCGGGCGATCTCGGGATCGTCGGTGGTGACCGCGCCGCCCTCCCCGCAGGCTCCGAGGTTCTTGCCGGGATAGAAGCTGAAGGCGGCCGCGCGGCCCATGGAGCCCGCCTTGCGCCAGCGACCGCCGGGCAGGAGGCTGGCCTTGCCTTGAACCGCTCCCTCACGGTCGCGGCTCGGAAGCGGAGTTGGGGAAGGATCGGCGGAATCAGCAGGCGAAGTTGGGGACAGTCCCCTGTTTGAGAAGTATTCCGCGCCGTGCGCCTGGCAGGCGTCTTCCACCACGATCAGGCCGCAGCGGTCCGCCAGGGCCTGTATGGGGTCCATGTCGGCCGGCTGGCCGTAGAGGTGCACCGGCACCACGGCGGAGACCGGCCGTCCGCTGGCGAGTTCCACCGGGCGGCCCGTGACGCTGTCCAGGCGGCACCGGGTCTCGAGGTATTCCCGGAGTTTCTCCGGGTCCATGTTGCAGGTGCGTTCGTCGATATCGACGAAGGTCGGGCGGGCGCCGGCCTGGGTGATGGCCTCGGCGGTGGCGATGAAGGTGTTGGGAACCGTCACCACGACGTCGCCCCGGCGGACTCCGGCGGCCATGAGGGCGAAGCGGAGCGCGTCGGTTCCGCTGGCGACGCCCACGCAGTGCCGGACCCCGCAGAAGCGGGCGAAGTCCTGCTCAAAGGCTTCGACCATGGGGCCGCCCACGAAGCAGCCGGTCGAAAGGGCGGTCTGGAAGACCTGGCAGAGCTCTTCGCGGAGCTCCTGGTGGATGGAAACCAGGTCCAGGAAGGGAATCTTATCGGACGCTCTCATGGTCCTCTTTCGCAGCGGCGGGCTCGATGAACCTCAGGACGCGGGCCGGGGCGCCCGCCACGATGGTGTTGGCGGGAACGTCCCGGGTGACCACGCTGCCGGCGCCGACGATGGCGTTCTCGCCCACGGTGACCTTGGACAGGATGGTGGCCCCGGAGCCTATGGAGGCGCCTTTCCGGATCAGCGTGGTTTCGACCTTCCAGTCGGCCTCGGTCTGGAGGCCGCCGTCCGGGGTTGTGGCGCGGGGGTAGCTGTCGTTGATGAAGGCGACCCCGTGGCCGATGAAGACGTTGTCCTCGATGGTGACGCCTTCGCAGATGAAGGTGTGGCTGGAGATCTTGCAGCGGCAGCCGATGCGGGCGTTCTTCTGAACTTCGACGAAAGCGCCGATCTTGGTGTCGTCTCCGATCTCGCAGCCGTACAGGTTGATGAATTCGGACAGCTTGACGTTTCTGCCGAGCTTGACGTCCGGAGCGATGGACAGGAAGGTGCTCACAGGCTGACGGGCCTCCCGCGGTCCTTGAGCGAGCGGTCGGCGGCCTCCAGCATGCGGACCACGCGGAGGCCGGCGGCGCCGTCATTGATGGGCCGCTCGTTGTTGGAGATGCAGTGGATGAAGTAACGCGCCTCGCGGCTGAGCGCTTCGGCGTCCTCGACCTTGGGCGCCCACATATCGCCGGAGCGGTAGCTGACCAGCAGGTCGTGAATGCTCTGGTCGCTGGTGACGGAGACGCCGCGGTCGTAGACCTTGATCTTCTCGTCGGCTTCCAGGTCGTTCCAGACCAGCATCTTCTTGTCGCCGCCGATGAGGGTGGTCCGGACCTTGACGGGGGAAAGCCAGTTGACGTTGATGTGGGCGATGGTGCGGCCCGAGAAGTAGATGGTGATGTAAGCGAGGTCCTCGAAGCCGTTGAGATGGACCTGGCCGGTGGCGATGAGGGTCTCGGGCTTGTCGGCGACGAGGTGGTCCATGATGGACAGGTCGTGGGGGGCGAGGTCCCAGATGACGTTGACGTCGTGCTGGAAGAGGCCCAGGTTGACGCGGGTGGAATCGTAGTAGTAGAGGCTGCCGAGGGTGCCGTCGTCGACCAGTTGGCGGATCTTGCGCACGGCGCCGGTGAACAGGAAGGTGTGGTCGACCATGATGCGGAGGTTCTTGCGCTCGGCGAGCTCGATCAGCTCCTCGGCCTGGCGGGCGGTGGCGGTGAAGGGCTTCTCGACGAAGACGTGCTTTCCGTTCTCGAGGGCCGCTCTGGCCAGGTCGAAGTGGGTCCAGACGGGGGTGACCACGGCCACGGCGTCGACCTCGGGGGAACGGACGAGCTCGGAGGCGTCGGAGGTCAGGACGGCCTTGGGATGGGCTTGCCTGGCCCGGCGGAGCAGGTCTTCGGAGCGGTCGCACACTACGGTCAGCTCGCACCCTTCGAGGGCCTGGAAATTGCGAGCCACACGGGGCCCCCAGTACCCGTAGCCGATCACGCCGACGCGAATCATGACGACTCCTGCAGAGGTTCCGATTGTGAAGGCCCGCAGGCCTTCGAGGTTTCAGTATGCCCCTTCCCCGGTGAGGACAACCCAGGGCGTGCGGAAAAGGATCTTGAGGTCCAGCCAGAGCGACCAGGAATTGCAATACTTGAGGTCGAGCCGGACCATTTCGTCGAACTTGAGCTTGCTGCGGCCGCTGACCT
>JADZAF010000090.1 GCA_020852755.1 Bryobacterales bacterium | reverse complement strand
TTCGCGACTTCCAGGAAATGAAGTACCGCTGGCCGTCGTCCTCGCGCGACCTGCTCTACCCGCTGGCGGGGTTCGCGCTGGCCGCTCCCGTGCTCATCGTGCTGGGCCTGGCCCTGGGCTTCATCGCGCCGTTCCATATGGACGGCCGGGTTACGGCGGGCTGGCTGGCCGGCCGCTACATCCTGATCTTCCTGGCCACGGCGCTGCCGGAGGAGATCCTCTTCCGGGCCCTGATCCAGAACTGGCTCATGCAACGCTTCGGCCGCAGTCTCCGCACCCTGCTGGCCGCCTCCGTGATCTTCGGCGCGGCTCATCTCAACAACGGCCCGGGGCCGCCTCCCAACTGGCGCTACATGCTGCTGGCCACCATCGCCGGCTTCGCTTACGGCAAGGTGTTCGAGAAGTCCGGGAGCGTGCTCTCCCCGGCGCTGCTGCACGCCCTGGTGAATACCATCCGGCACGGGTTCTTCTGACTTGAGACGCCCACGCACTTCGGTCTGGAAAGAGACGGGCATGGTTTTCGCCCTGATCATGCTCTACATCTGGTGGCTGCGCGAGCCGTGGCCGTTGACCTGGGTGGCGATCCTGGGAGTCGTGCTGATTTCGCAGCTCGCCCGCCACGAGAGCCCCTCCGCGTTGGGGTTTCGAACCTCGAACCTGGGCCGCCTGCTGGTGCACTCCGTGCCCTGGCTGTTCCTGCCGTGGCTGGCGCTGCTGATCCTGGGCCTGAGGCTCGGCGCGGCCCGCCCGGTTACCCGCGGATATGCTTTTTCCAGCTTCCTGATGTACTGCCTCTGGGGCCTTTTCCAACAGTATCTTCTCAACGGTTACTTCACGAAACGCTTTAAGTCGGTAAACCCTGAGCGCGCTCCCTGGCTGTCCGCCGCGGCGTTCTCCGCGGCGCACACCCCGAACTGGTTCCTGATGCTGGTGGCCTTCGGTGCGGGGTATGCGGCCGCGTGGCATTACATGCGCCATCGGAACCTCTACTTTCTGGGCTTGGCCCACGCCATGACCGGCTGGTTGATCTATCTGCTGGTGCCCGATTGGATCAGCGGGCACATGTACGTGGGCCCCGGCTGGTTGCGGAACCGCTGATCAGCTCACCCGGCGCAGTTTGCTGACCCGGCCGTCGGAGATCCATTCGACCACATAGACGTTGCCGTCGGAATCCACGCAGGCGGCATGCGGCGAAATGAACTTGCCGGGCACGCGCTGCTCTTGCGGCAGGTTCGGATAGCCTTTCGTCTGCCACACGCCGGGGTTGTCGCCCAGGTGAGTGATCAGGCGGTTACCTTTGTCGAACACCGTGACGCGGCCCCAGAGGTCGGGGATGTACAACTCGTCGCGGTACTGATCGAAGTGGCAGGGGCGCCGCAGCTCCTCGGTCACGAAGCCTTGGTGCCTGCCGTCCAGCGTGAAGGTCTGGAGGCGCTGGTTACTACGGTCGGCGACGGTCAGGACGGGTTCCCTGCCCCGCGTATCCACCCAGATGCCGTGCGGGCAATCCAGCTGACCCGGGTCCTTGCCCTTGCCGCCCCAGGTGCGTATGTAGCGGGCCTTGGAATCGTACTGGTGAATGTAGCTGAGGCCGTAGCCGTCGGCGACGTAGAAATCGCCGTTCGGCGCCACCGCCACGTTGGTGGGCTTGTACTGCTCTTCGCTCGCGTAGACGCCGGCCTCGCGCGGGTAACCCAGCGACCACACCTTCTCGCCATCCACGCTGCGCTTCTCCACGATGTGGCGCACGTAGTCGGCCAGGTACAGGAAGTCCGTGCCGTTCTCCCGGCGCAGGGTGAGGCCGTGCGCGCCCTTCTCGAACTCCGGGCCCCAGGACTTGATGAACTTCCCGTCGCGGTCGAACAGGATGACGGAATCGCGGCTCTGGTTGTGCACGATGACGCGCTGCTGCGAATCCATCACCACGCCGTGCGTGTAACCGTAGCGGATCCCTTCGGGAAGGCGGCCCCAGGCGGGCGCCAGTTCATAGGTATGGGAGCCGCCGCCCAGAATCACCGCGCCGGACCGGCCGAGCAGGAGCGCGGGCGCGGCTCCGAGCACACTGCGTCTTGAAACGCGCTGCATAGAATCCCTCTCGAGGTGGAATGGAGAGATTCTACCGCACCGCTCCGGGCGCCGTCTTCCGTTCGATCCAGTCGCCGATGTGTTTGAGCGCGGCGGGAGCGAAGGTTTCCTCGATGTTGGCGTATTCCAGCGGCGTCCCGGTCCGGGCAGTCTGGAAGAGGTGATTCAAACCGGGCATTGTGGCGGCCTCGACGTCCTTGTTGCCCGCGGACTTCAACGTTTTCTCGAGCACCGGGAGGTTATCGTTCGGAGCTACCTGGAGATCCAGCTCGCCGGTGAGGGCCAGGACGGGCTGCCGGACCTTGGTCAGGGTGACGGCCGGGTCGTAGGTGAGGAAGAAGCGGAACCAGGCCGAGCGGGCCATGGCGATCTGGGCCGAGATGGCGGCCTCGGCGGCCTTGCGCTGGGAGGCATCGAGCTGGGCCAGGCTTTTCTCGACAAGAGCGCGGATGCGCTTCTCGATCACTGCCGGATCCTTCTCCTCCTTGACGATGGCGAAGATGCGCTGCTGCATCTCGCGGTTCTGGTCGATTGCCTCGTGGGGCGCGCCCATGGCCTCGGCGATCAGCTCGGCCTGCTTGTAGAGGATCTGCTCGCCGGGCAGAGCCGGGGCTCCCAGCAGCACGAGGAAGGCGACGTCTGAGGAACGGGAGGCAGCCAGGGCGGCCGTCTGGGCGCCCTCGCTGTGACCGAGCAGGCCGATGCGGCGCGGGTCGATTTCCTTGCGGCTCTTGAGGAACTCCACGCCGGCCAGGGCGTCGGCGGCAAAGTCCTCCAGGGTCGCGCTGCGCAGGTCGCCGGTTGAGCCGGCCACGCCGCGGTCGTCGGTGCGGAGCACGGCGATGCCCCGCCGGGTGAGGTAGTCGGCCAGGACGAGGAAGGTCTTGTGCCCGGCCACGGTCTGGTTGCGGTCCTGGGGGCCGGAACCGCTCAGCAGGGAGACCGCCGGGAAGGGGCCCTTGCCGGCGGGCAGGGTCAGGGCGCCGGCCAGTTTCACTCCGGCCTTGGCGTTCTGATAGGCGACTTCCTGCTCCTGGTAGGGCTTCGGACCGGAGGGCTCCTGCGGGCGTTTCAGCTCGGGCGGCTTTTCCGTACGCTGGAAACGGAGCGGAAGGGCGATCCCGCCCTGCTTCCATTCGCCCGCAATCCCGGAGCCGTCCTGGCTGAGGGTTCCCTGATACTCGCCGCCGACGCTGCCGATGACGAAGCGCACCGCGCCGTTTTCCAGCGTGACGCTGTCCATGGGCAGGCCCTTGGCGCCCTGGTCGATGCTGTCCATGCTGCCGCTGAGGCGGCCATCAGGCGAGCGCGAGATGTGCAGCGCCAGGCGCAGTTTGGCCGGTCCGGCGGCCAGCGTTCCCTGCCAGATGCCTTCGAGACCCGGCGCGCCCGCCTGCCCGAGCCAGAGCACGGCCATCAGGGAAAGGTGCAGCATCCGGACGAGTGTAACAGAAGCGACTCACGGGCGGCTAAACTGGTAAGTCGAAAGCGCCGTGCGAATCCGCTTCCTTACCTCCACCCCCCTGAACGTGACGGCCGGCAGTGGAACCTTCGTGGGCATACGCACGCTGGCGGGGGCGCTGCGAAAGGCGGGCGCCGAAGTCCGGATCGTGGCGCCGGAGTTGCATCTCCCGGTGTACACGGCCAGCCGCATCCTGTTCAACGAAACGCTGCGCTTCCGCCGGGACGAGTGCGATGTGACGGTGGGGTTCGACATGGACGGCTACCGCGTGGCGGGGCGCGGGCGCCACGCGGCGTCGATCAAGGGCGTGATCGCGGACGAGATGCGCCACGAGCGCGGGCTGACGCGGGCTACCATGGCGGTGCAGGCCCGCTATGAAGGGCTGCACGTGCGGCGCGCGGACCTGGTGATGACCACCAGCCGCTACGCCGCCGAGCGGCTGCGGGAGCTGTACGGCATCCGCGCGCCCGTCCGCATCGTGCCCGAACTGATCGATCTGGAGGCGTGGGAGCAGCTGCTGGCGCGGAATCCCGGAGAGCGGACGGGCGGCCGGTTCCGGGTATTCTGCGTTTGCCGCTTCTACCCTCGCAAGCGCCTGCACCTGCTGCTGCGCGCGGCCGCGCGGCTGCGTTCGCGAATTCCGGAGCTGGAGGTGCGCATCGCGGGCAACGGGCCGGAAGCGGAGAATCTGAAGCGGCTGTGGACCGAGCTGCGCCTGGGCGATACGGTGGCGTGGCTGGGCGACGTCTCCCAGGAGACGCTGGCGAAGGAGTATAACCGCGCGGACGTCTTCTGCCTGCCGAGCGTGCAGGAGGGCTTCGGGATCGTGTTCCTGGAAGCGATGGCGTCGGGCAAGCCGGTGGTGGCGGCACGGGCGGCGGCGGCGCCGGAGGTGGTGCGGCACGGCCTGCTGGTGGAACCCGAAGATGCGGAGGCGCTGGCCGAAGCCCTGGAGAAGCTGTACGACGACGCGGAGCTGCGCCATGGCCTGGAGAGCCGCGGACGGGAATGGGTGCGGGAGTTCGACGCCCCGCGCGTGGCGGAGCAGTTCCTGGCGGAATTGAACCGTCTACAATACGGCTGATGAGGCGGCTGCGAGGACCGGTCCTGTTCGCCCTGATGGCCCTGCTGTTCCTGATCGCCAACCGGGGCGCGTACGAGAGCTACTTCCAGGACGACGAGATCGACAACGTGTACGTGACCGGGTTGGTGGAAGCCTCCACGTTCGCCTCCACCCTGCTGAGCCCGCGCTTCCAGCCCAACAACTTCCGCCCGGCCGGGCACCTGTTCTACAAGCTGATGGGGGAGGCGTTCGGACTGGATTTTCCGAAGTACGCGGCCGCCATTCACCTGGTGCATTTTCTGAACGTATGGCTGGTGTGGCTGATTGCGCGGCGCATGGGGTTCGGGTGGTACGCCGCCTCGGCGGGCGCGCTGGTGTTCGCATTCCACATGGCGGTTTTCGACGCGTACTGGAAGCCGATGTACGTGTTCGACCTGTTGTGCGCCTTCTTCTGCCTGGCGGCGCTGCTGATGTACATGAAGGGGCGCCGGCTGCTGAGCCTGCCGCTGTTCTGGCTGGCCTACAAGTCCAAAGAGATCGCGGTGATGCTGCCGGCGGTGCTGCTGGTGTACGAGGTGTGGCTGGGGGAGAAGCGCTGGAAGCGGACACTGCCGTTCTTCGCCATCGCGGCGTTGTTCGGATTGCAGGGCGTGTTCATGAATCCGAACGTGGACAACGAGTACACGCTGCGGTTCACGCCGGCGGCGGTGTGGCAGTGCCTGCGCTTCTACTCTTCGGAGGTGCTGTTTCTGCCCTACGCGGGGCTGGCGCTGCCGCTGGCGGCGTGGCTGGCGCGCGACCGGCGTACGGGCTTCGGGCTGGCGCTGATGGGCCTGTTCTTCCTGCCGCTGCTGTTTCTGCCGGGACGCCTGTTCGCCGCGTACTGCTACCTGCCGCTGGCGGGGCTGGCGCCGCTGGCCGCGCGGCTGGCGGAACTGCGGCCGGCGGCCGCGGCGGCGCTGCTGGCGGTGGTATGGATCCCGTGGAACATGACGGAACTGAAGGGGAAGCGGCGGCAGGCCCTGGCCATCGCGGCGGAGAACCGCGAATACGTGCGGACGGTGGAGCAGTTCGCGCGGTCGGGACTGAATATCGAGTCGGCGGTGTACGACGGGGCGCCTTCGGCCTTCCATCGCTGGGGGGTGGAATCGACGCTGCGGTATTTCTATGCGCGTCCGGAGATGACGGTGTGCGCCGTGGAGGACCCGTGCGCGGCCGAAGTGTGGAAGGGCCGGGCCATCGCCATGCTGGCCTGGGACCCGGAAGGGCGCCGGCTGCTGATGCAGCGGCGGGAGCCGGGAGCGCCGGATGCTTCGCACATCAGGATGAGCCGGGCCGCGCCGCTGTGGCAGTTTCTTTCGGGGTGGCACCGCCTGGAGGGCAATTTCCGGTGGATGGGACCGGAGGCGGCGGTGAGATTGGAGCGGCCGGCCGGCGCGCGAGCCTTCGAGGTGGTGGTGAACGCCGGGCCGGCGCAGATCCGCGATCTGGGAAACCTGCGGGTGGAGGTGCGGCTGAACGGGGAGTCGCTGGGGGAAAAGGAAGTGAGCGCGGCGGGCTGGAAGTCGCTGCGGTGGAACCTGGAGAACGGACCGGCGGGTCCGGTCACGGTTCAATTGCGCACCCGGCCGGTGTACCGGCCGCGGGGCGACCCGCGCGCGCTGGGAGCGGCGGTGGTTTCCCTGGGCTTCCCGTCAGAGTGAGGCGAGCCGGGCGCCGGCGCCGGTGTAGTAGAAGGCGGTCGAGGCGGGGGGCAGGTCGACTTCGAAGGCGGCGGTGTTGCGAGCCACGGTTTTGCGTTCGAAGAGGTCGTGGACTACCTCGACCGGGCGCGGCAGGCGGAAGGCGCGGCGGCCGCCGGAGACGGTGTGGACGGCGAGCAGGTCGCGCGAGGCATGCAGCACGTCTCCGGCGTCACTGTAGAGGTGGACGCCGGCGAAGCGGGCGATGGCGCGCAGCACCGGGGCGGGCAGGTTGGGCGCGGCGACATAGATCGAGGTCCAGCCGGGGAAGGCGCGCACGGCCATGCCGGGCTTGCAGTTGCCCTGGGAGTAGACCACCTGGCCGAGCACGCGGGCCTGCGGATCGTTGACGTAGAAGATCGGACCCAGCTTGCTGTCGGTGCCCCAGTCGAGATCGGGGGGAAGGCCGCGCGTGATGGGGTGGGTGAAATCGGTGATGTGCACCCGGGCGCCCCAGGGCTGCTCTCCGGAAGCGAAGTGCAAGCCGGTCAGTTCCGCCATGTGGTCGAGCGAGAGGTCATCCCTGGCGTAGCCGGGGGCGTAGATCCAGAGGGCCGCGCGCCCGTCGCGGCGCAACTGGCGGGCGAGGTTCTCCCTGCGCTGCGCGTCCAGGCGGAAGGCGTTGAGGAAGATGTAGAGCCGGTAGGGCTTGAGGCGGCCGTCGATGAAGTCCTGGAGCAGGTAGGTGTCGAAAGGCGCGCCGGTCCTGGGAAGTCCCCAGAGGCGCTGCTGGAAGATGAGAGGCACGTCGAGGTTGTTCAGGGACGATTCGTAGAAGAAGCTCTCGTCATCGATCAGTACGGCAATCTCGGAAGCGGGTGTGCGGTCGGTTTCGAGCAGCCGCTCGCCGAGGCGCAGGAACGTTTCCAGCAGCGGAGTGAAGCCGGGCTCCCTGGAGGGATCGGCTTTCCAGGAGGCCCACCACATGCCCTGGCCGCGTATGCAGGCCTGGGCGAAGTTGCGGCGCAGGACGGCGACGCTTTCGGCCAGGGTGCTGGTGCGGCCGTAGTTTGGCTCGGCGTCCACGTGGGTGCGGGTATCGTCTTCAATGAGGATGAGCTTGCCGTGGATGCGGGCGGATTCGGCGGGCAGCATGGTGGGACCGTCGCCGCCGATGCCGCGGTAGCCGTAGCTGTAGGGGCTGACCAGGAAATCGACGTCGGGGGAATCGAGAACGAGGCGCAGCCCGAGGTGGCCGCTGCGCTGGTAGGTGGAATAGGGACTGTCCGGGCGTTCGGCGAAGAAGCCGCCGTTCCAGGCCAGTTCCATGAGGTAGCCGTAGAAGGCGCCGGCCAGTTTGCGGCGGGCCGTAGCCTGCTTGACGGTGCGGCAGAAGTCGATGACGGCGGCGGCGGAGGTTTCGGCGAGGCAGCGAAAGTAGTCGATGGTGCGCTGCTCCTGCCGGGGATCGCGGAAGAGGAAGCGTTTGGCCTGGAGCTGCTGCTGCGCGGTGGGGACCTCGGCGGTTTCGAAGGCCGCGTTGGGATCGTTCCAGGCGGAGCGGAGGTGCTGGAGGTCGCCGCGGTAGCGGTCGTGGAGCCAGCGGCGGAAATGGCGGCGCATGGGCTCGCTGTAGTCGCCGCAGACTTCGTACATGGAGGTTTCGCCCTTGACCCATTCGCCGGTGTGGCCGGCGCCGACCTGGAAGGCGATGACGCGGTCCAGCAGGCCGGTTTGGGAAAGGTGCTGGATGAGGGCTTTGAGGAACTGGTTGGCCTGCTCGCGCCAGAGGGTGGAGGCGAAGGACTGCGTGTAGCGGCGCCCGTTGGAGTGGAGCTCGAGTTCGGCGGGATAGAGTTTGGACCACCAGTCGTCGCGGCCGATTTCGAGGTGCACGCGGAGGTGGAAGCGGGCCTGCGGGTCCACATCTAGGATGCGGCCGAAGCGGGCCTCGACGGTGGAGAAATCGAAGTGGGAGGAACGGCCGGGCGCGGGGCCGGCCCACTCGATGGCTGAGCCGACGTCGAACGCGTAGGTGTGGACGCCGGCCCGGGCCGCGCCGCGCGAGGATTCGGCCGAGGTCCACTTCTGCGGCATGGGTGCGTGGATCCACCAGGAGGCGGAAAAGGCGGGCTTGCCGTCGAGGAAGAGGGTGGGGGCGCCGGTGTGCGGTTTGACCTCGGCGACAGTGGAGGCGGCGCGCACAGAAGGCGCGGCCAGGACCATGGGCACGGCTTTGAGCAGATCGCGGCGATGCATATCCAGGGATTGTGCCAGAAAGGAGCAGGGGGCGCTGCGCGGCGGGCGGGGCTCAAGGCACACGAGAGCCGGATTCGCCCGGAAATGAGCCCTGCCGGCTTCCACCGTTGCTTTGTTTCAGCAACTTCCTGAGTTCGTCTGGCAGGCGCGCGGTGGCCGGACGGGCGAGGGGCCGAACAGCGCCGGGGGGAGCGGTATGCGGTTGTCAAAGAGCGCGGGCGGGGAGCGGATTCCGGCCTGTTCGCAGATTGCCGCTCACCGCTTCCGGTGTAGCCTGGGGGGCGGTGCGGGTGAGCGCTGCCGCCTCGCTGTTTCGGTTCATTTCCCCGGGTTCCACCGTCATCCCCTCCCCCCGCCGTCACCCCTGCTACATGCCGCGAGCGGCAGGAGCATCGGGCTCCAGCGCGGCGGGCGCCTCCTCCGCGGAACTCCACGGCAGCAGCCTGGGCACGCGCGACCGGTAATCGCGGTACTCCTGGCCGTGCTCAGCCGCCAGCGTTCTCTCTTCAAACCAGATGCCAACCAGAATGTAGGCCGTCATGGCCGCTGCGAAGAGCAGGTGTCCCACCGTCATATGCGGCGTCGCCCAGAACGCCAGCAAAAACGCCAGCATCATCGGGTGGCGCACCTTCCGGTAGACGGATCTTTCCCGGAACACCGGCCGCGAGGGCTCGCGGTCCAGCGCGTACTCCACAACCTGCCGCAGTCCAAAGAGGTGGAAGTGATCAGTCAGGAGGCTGACGGCCGGCACGGCCAGATAGCCTAGCAGTGAAACGGCGCCGAGCAGGATCATGCCCGCACCGGTAAGGTTCCACAGATCGCCTTCGACCGGCTGCCAACAAGCGATCAGAAGAGCCACAAGGCCGGTCGCTATCAGAACAAAGGTGCTGCGTTCCAGGTGCGGCGGCACGAACCGCGTCCACCAGCGTTTGAAGGCGGGCCGGGCCATAACGCTGTGCTGCAGGCCGAACAGCGCGATCAGCGCCAGGTCGATCAGGACGGCGGCCAGAGGCGGCCGCGTCGCCGGACCGCTGATCGACCGGGGCGCCACGTTCAGCGAAAACGCGACCAGGTACAGGAAGGCGCACAGGAACAGTACGTACGCCGTCAGACCATAGCCAACAGACAGAATCTTCTTCATTGTTTTCCCCTCCACGGACGGCTCGGAGTTGCGTCCGGAACCGCCTCGTCACGATAATTGTGGGGCAGGAGGGGTGGTTTCCGGAATGTCCGATCGCCCGGTATTCTTGCTCCGCCGTCCGCCGGGCGGATTGGCTTAGCCCGGCGTTTGGAGAAGTTTGCCGCAAGTCCGGGAACCGCGGCGTTGTGGATGCTTTTTCCGAGGTTCTGAGCAGCATCAAGCTGAAAGGGGCCCTGTTCTTTCATGCGGAGTTCTCCGCTCCCTGGGGTTTCCTGTCGCCGCAATCAAAGAGCCTGGCGTCGTACCTGATGCCGGACGCACAGCACCTGATCCTCTTTCACTTCGTGCTGGCCGGATCGGCCCGCATCCGGATGGAGCAGGGCGAGACGGTCGCCGTCGGCGCAGGCGACATCGTAGTGTTTCCCCACGGCGACGCACACCGCATGGAGAACGGGTCATCACCACAGTCCCTGGACCCCGCCGCCACCGCAAGACTGCTATCCAGCCACTACCTTGGGCCGGTGCGGGCCGGAGGCGGCGGTGAGGTGACCCGGTTCGTGTGCGGCTACATGGCCTGTGACCCGCAGTTGTGCGAGCCCCTCCTGGCTGGACTGCCGCCCGTCATCCGGATCCACATCCGCGCCGATTCCTCCGGGCAGTGGCTGGAAAGCGGCGTGCGGCGGTTGCTGGAGGAGGCCGAAGCGTCCTTGCCGGGCAGCGAAGCCATGCTGGCGAAGCTTTCCGAGACGCTGTTTGTGGATGCACTCCGGCGGCACGTAGCGTGTTTGCCGGAAGAGCAAGCAGGGTGGCTGGCCGGGGCACGCGATCCGGTGGTCGGCAGAAGCCTGGCGATTCTACACAACCGCGTGGATCACCCCTGGACCATCGCCGAGCTCGCCAGGGAGGTAGGGCTCTCCCGTTCGTCGCTGGTGGAACGCTTCACCCGCTACCTGGGCGAACCTCCCATGTCGTATCTCACGCGGTGGCGGCTGCAACTCGGCGCGCGCAGCCTGTCGGCAACCTCCCGCAGCGTGGCGGAGGTTGCCGCCGAGGTGGGCTACGAGTCGGAGGCCGCGTTCAACCGCGCCTTCAAGCGCCAGTTCGGTATGCCCCCTGCCCGCTACCGCAAGGAACGCAGGACAAGGGCCGCGGCGGCCACATAAGAACGGCAACCGATCGCCAGCGCCTTCCGCCGGCCGCCCTGCCTCCAGACAGGACTCCCCGCGCACCCACGAGGCATGGAGCGTCCCGGAGTGGGCAAAGAACGCCCTGCCCGGCAGCGCCGGATTACGCAGGGAACCTGAAGCTGTTCGAGGGCGCCGGCAGCGTCCCGCTCTGCGAGCGCGGAGAGCGCGCCCAGGCTAGCGCCGGCTGCCCTCCTGTTTGGATAACCTGCGCAGGATCTCGGCGGCCGTCGTGCGCCCTCCGTGCTCCTTGCTGACTCTGACGAAGAACACGATTCCGCCGCGATCGATCAGGAACGTCGAGGGATACGCTGTCTCGCCAGGGGAATCCCAGCGGACTCCGTACAGATTCGTGAATTCGTAGCCGGGGTCCAGCAGCAAATCGAAATGGTCCGGCAGCGTTTTGCCGGCCACAAAGTCTTTCGCGAGTCTCTGCAAGTTCTGCGGCGGGCCCGGATAGACCATCACCACATGGGCGCCGCTCTGGGCGAAGGCCTTCGAATTCCGCAGGAAGTCCTGAGCCTGGCGATTGCAGAAGGGACATTGGTAGCCGGGATATCCCCGAAGGACGATCAGCACGACGCGTCCCCTGGACGTGAGCTCCGACAGGCGGACCGTCTTTCCGTGCAGCGTCCGCAGGGCGAAATCAGGCGCCTTTTCACCAACGGACGGCGGTGCTGCCCGGATCGATGGGGCCGCGGCCGCCAGAAAGAGCGCGGATATCATGAGCGACTGAATGAAACACCTCATGCTATTCCCTGCCGCCATAGCAACTGCCGCCCGGCGCCCTCAGCGGTGCAGTCCCGGCCAGTTGCGGTCGGCCTTTGCCACGAAGCCGCGCCGATTCTGTTCCCAAACGGCTCGCACGGCCTTGTCAAAGAACAGATACAGCTTTCCGCTGTCGATCGTGAACACGCGTGGATCGGCAGTTGCGGGATAACCTTTTCCAACGGAATAAGCACAGAAGCCGCCGTACGCCGGCAAGTAACGGTCAGGAGCCTGAGCAAACTGGTCGCGGTTCTCAGCGGCCACGAACCACCACGCCGTTCCTGCATATTCCACCGCAAACTCCTTCCTGCCCTTCCCGGCATATCCACCGAAATATGAGACGACGTCGTAACCCTGCAAGGCGATTCCGTCGCCGTCTCTGCTGAACGGATCAACTTTCGGACGCCTGTAGGTGCGCCATTGATCACGAAAGGCGTCCGATTCGGGTTCCTCGACCAGATAAATGGGATCCCCGGGCGGTTTCAGGTCCAGAATTGCAGGTCGGATCCCTGGTTCCGGGCGCACCGATCCCGGAGAGGCGGGGGGCGCCGCCGTGCCGGTTTTCGCCTTCGGGAACGCTGGTTCGGTGAGCGGCTCGGACGGCGCCAGCACGAGTCGCGTTCCTGGTTGCCGCGTGGCCGGACCGTCCGACTGGCCTATCAGCGGAGCCGTCAGAATGGCCATCCCGAAAAGAATCCTGGCAAGTGTCATATCAGTGGCCTCCTTGCTTTCTGCTTCAGTAGAGTCCCTTCCTCAGGGAAGCGCGGAACGCTACAGCCTGAACCGCGATTCCCTGAGAACTCATCCGTATCGTCGCTACATGCCTACAGAAACCGGAAAACGATCGGGCAATTAATGACGAAACCCGCCGAACCGTACTTCGCTCCGCCCGGCCCGGTAATGGCGCCCGCTTCCACCAGCGCGAGAATCTGAAACTCATCGATGACGCGTGAACGCCAGGCCTTCTGAATTGCCTCGTCGGTCCATGCCCCGACGTTGGCGTCCCAGAGCGGGCTGTAGTCAGTGGCCACCGTAGGGATACCTCCGAGAACGTTGAGCGGACTCCGGCCATCGAGCAGCGCACTGTCAATTCCCTGGCGCTGCGGGTTGTCGCATCCTCTGGGCCCGTTGATGGTGATAAAGATGCGTTCGACGGCGCTGAAGGCGCTATCGTCGTTGCCCACCTCGATATCCTGGAGTCCGGGCGCGAGGGTCGCCGCCTCAAGCGCCGCGACCGTCTCCATGGATGCATCGGTACTAAGATACAGCACCGGCTTGGCGAAGCTGAATCCGGTCGTCAGGGCGAGAGTCACGGTCGAAGCGAAAGGATTCTGCGGGTTGATGCTGATCGATACGACCTTGTCATGCACGAGCCGGTAGTCCGGCCGCCCGCCGGCCATGAACGCTCCGACGTTGTCACCCACGGCGACAATCGGCGCGTTATAGATATGTCCCCCGGCGTTCGTAATCCGTACCAGCGGGCTGTAGTTCGCGTCGCCCACCGAGCCGGGCGCGGCCACCATCGGCGGAAAAGGGTTGGGCCCGGGGGCCGGCGTCACGACATGATCGGGAGTGAAGTCCACTGTCCCAGCCTCGAACTCCAGGGTGTTGTCGCGCTGAAGCGTGGCGGTGCGCACGGAGCGTGCCGACACCGCGGAGTAGAACAACTTCGGCGCAAAGTTCAGACCCAGCGCCTCGGCGTTGCCACGATCGGTGGTGTCGGTGAGAATGTACCAGACCGTCTGGCCACCCTGCCGCACACGACCCCGGTAGAGCGGCAGCGTTATCGTGGCGGCACGCTGGTCCAATAGGCCGGCTGTCAGCAACTGGAGCGGCCCAACCAGTTCCCTCTGGACCGTCGAAGGCGCTAGGCCGAAGTAAGTTACGGGAACATCAGCGCCGACGGCGGGCGGCGGCACGCCGGGCTGCGCCGGGCAGCCTGGCCCCTGCGCGAACGCATTGAGCCAGGCGCAGGCCAGTACGAGACCCGGTGTTGATACCCTCCGGACGGCGGCGAGCGCGCTGCGCACCCTTTGCAGAACAGGCTTCTTCGTCGTCTTTCCATTTGAACACGCTAGAAACGTGCAACTCCATCTCATCAGTGTGTCTCCTTTGCAGTTACGTTTTGTCACTTACGGTTCCGCCCTACCGCGCCTGGCACGGTGCAGGCCGTCTTAGCGGCCGCGCCGGGACGCCATGGTTCAGGCCGATTGGGCCAAAACATACCTGACCAGATCGTCCAAGGCTGACCCGGCCGCATCCGGCGCAACACCGAGCTCCTCGACAGCCTGGCTCTGCCGGTTGACCCAGAATGTCCGATAGCCGAATCGCCGGGCGCCCGCTGCGTCCCAGCCGGCGAATGCGGCGAATACCACATCCTGATGTCGCAGACGGCAAGCATCGAGGACCATCCGGTACGCCCGAGGGTCCGGCTTGTATGCCCGGACTTGATCGGTACTCAGCACTTGATCGAACAGATTTTCCAGACCGGAGTTCCGGATTCCCGACTCCAGCATCTTCGCCGTCATATTGGACAGTAATGCGAGATGCAAGCCGCTGTTCTTCAGCACTCGCAGCGCGGCCGGGGCGTCCGGCCAGCAATTCAGCCGGAGCCAGGCATCCATCAGGCGGGAGCGCTCGTGAGCCGTGAGTTCGACGTGGACCGCTCTCGCCGCAAAGACCAGCGCGTCCTCAGTCACGGCCCAAAAGTCGCTGTAATGACCGGACAGTGTGCGTAACCACATGTACTCAAACTGCCGGTCCTGCCACAGCTTGCACAGTTCCGCGCCGCTCTCGGGGCGTAATTGGGACACCAGGGCAAACACCGGGCGCGGATCAAAGATTGGGAAAGCGTCAAAAGCAACCGCTTTGACGCGCATTGCGCGCCGGCGGGCAAGTTGTCCGGCGATAGCGGGCAGGCCGGCCACGGCGGTTGCCAGGAATTCGCGTCGCGACGGCATTTCATTCTCCTGTCAACGTCCTCTGAAGGCGCGTCCGTGTTGGGGAGCGGCTGGAACTCGCGCGCATTCCGAACCGT
>JADZAF010000089.1 GCA_020852755.1 Bryobacterales bacterium | reverse complement strand
GGGCGGGAATGGTGACGCCCGAGCAGGTTGCCGCTCGCCTCCTGGAGGCGATCGCCTCCAGCGATCAACCGCCGAATGCGCTCCGGGCGTTCATCGCCTGCCGGTCCGACGACGTGATGAAGCAGGCGCGCGAAGCCACACGAAGGCACCAGGAGGGAAAGACGCTCGGCCCGCTGGACGGAGTTCCCATCGCAGTCAAAGACGAAGTCGACATGGTCCCGTACCCGACCACAGCGGGCACGCGTTTTCTCGGAAACGTGGAAGCTCGCACCGATTCAACCGTCGTGGCCCGCCTGCGGAACGCCGGAGCCCTGCTGGCCGGCAAGACCAACATGCATGAAATCGGGATTCTGCCCAGCAGCCTCAACCCGCACCACGGGGCGGTACGAAATCCCTACGCCCCGGGATGCGAAGCGGGCGGCAGTTCGAGCGGTTCGGCCGCCGCCGTCGCCGCCGGACTGTGCGCGGCGGCCGTGGGAGCCGATGGCGGCGGGTCCATACGCATCCCCGCGGCGTATTGTGGCCTGTTCGGGCTGAAGCCCACCTTCGGCCGGGTCAGCGAGTTCGGGGCCGTGCCCCTCGCCTGGAGCGTGGCGCACCTGGGACCGATAGCCGCCACCGCGGAGGATGCCGCCCTGTTGTACGCGGCCATGGCCGGACCCGATCCGCGCGATTCGCACACCGGCCTGCAGCCGCCCGTCCGGATCGGCGCTTTTGACGGCTCTCTGCGAGGCGTCCTCATCGGCGTGGATCGGGACTGGTTTTCACAAGCTACGAGCGACGTTGCCGCCGTGTGCGACCGGCTGCTCGAAACGTTCACCCAACTCGGCGCGCGACTGGTGGAGGTCCGGATCCCCGACCTGTCTTTAATGGCCTTGGCCCACGGGCTGACCATCCACACCGAAATGGCAGCGAATATGGAACGCTACGATCGCGAGCACCGGCGCGACTTCAGCCTGTCCACGCGGCTGATGCTGGCAAACGTGAGAACGATGCGATCCAGCGACTATGTGCAGGCGCAGCGCATCCGCACGCTCGCCATGAAACACTTCCGTTCCGCGCTGGCCCAGGCTGACGTGATCGCTACTCCCACCACACCGGACCCGGCGCCGGAGATGTCCAAAGAGGGGCTGGCCGGCGCCGAGGTGGACATCGCCCGGACACTCGAAACCATGCAATTCATCCATCCCGCCAACCTTACCGGCCTGCCCGCGATCACCATCCCGGCCGGCTATGTGCGGCAAAGACTGCCGGTGGGCCTGCAATTGATCGGCCGGCCCTGGGACGAGGCGACGCTGCTCCGGCTGGCGCAAGCCGCGGATGAACACACGGAGCTCCGGAAGCCGCCAGCATATTTCGATCCGCTGCCCGAGATGAAAGGTGAGAGCCGCTCACGCCGATAGCGGCAGCACTTCCTCCCGCTGCCCGTCGAAGTGGAGCATGCGCTTCTCGACGTAACTCTCGACGGCCAGCAGGGCGGCCTGGCAGGAGCGGTGCCCGATGTACACGTCCGCGTTGGGCAACTTGCGCGAGCGGCAGCATTCCAGGAAGTTCAGCACATGCTGGTCGGTGATGTCGCCGGGAAATTCCTGGACGATCGGCGCCGCTCCCTTCTCGCCCGGATGGAATTCGTAGCGGTTGCGGTTGATCCACAACCGCCCGCCCTGTCCCAGGAACTCCACGTGATACCCGGCGCCGTTGGGGAGTGCGAAGGATTCGAAGTTCACCGTGAACTTGCCCGGATACTCGTAGAGGGCGCTGATGGTGTCCGGTGCCGTGCGGCCGTCCTGGAAGTGAAACACGCCGCCGGCGGCCATCACGGAGAGTGGCGCGTCCTGGTCCATGAACATGTGCACCACGTCGATCCAGTGCGCCCCGAAATCGGTCATCTTCCCGCCGCCGAAATCCAGGAAGGCGCGGAAATTGAAATATTGGGGCGGGTTCCAGTCGCGATACCTGACCGGGCCGAGGTAGCGCACCCAGTCGAGGTTCGACGGCTTCTCGGCGGGACCGGAGCGCAGGGGGCGGGGCGGGCCGCCGTGCCACACGCAATGCACGTGGGACACCTTGCCGAGCATGCCGGAGCGGACAAAACGCTCGCGCGCTTCGAGGTAGACGGCGCCCGAGCGCTGCTGCACGCCCACCTGGCAGATGCGGCCCGTCACTCGGGCCGCGCGTACGATCTCCGGCCCGTCCTGGCGGCGGTGGGTGAGCGGCTTCTCGACGTACACGTCCTTGCCCGCGTTCATGGCGTCGATGGCGGTGGTCTTGTGCCAGTGGTCGGGCGTGCCGATGAGCACGGCGTCGATTTCCTTCATCTCGACCAGGCGCCGGTGGTCGGTGAACGACTGGGCGCCGGGCGCCTTGGTGAGCGCTTCGTCGATGCGCTGGCCGTAGACGTCGCAGACCGCGCGCACATCCACCTGGCCGGTCTTCTGGAAGACGCTCATCACGTACTTGCCGCGGCCTCCGGCGCCGATCAGGCCCAGTTGGACCCGGTCATTGGCGCCCGGCACGCGGGAATAGGAGAGAGCCGTCAGAGCGGCGGCCTGCAGGCCCTCGCGGCGGGTTATCATGTGAACTCCTTATGAGCACGGAACAGCGTAACCCGTCAGTAAATCATACCCGGGCCTCCGCAGCCAAACCCGCCGGGCTGGTTCTCGCGGCCGCGCTGCTTGCCTCGCCGGCCGGCGGGCAGACGGCCCGGCCGTGGGAGACGTACGAAATCGAACTCACCGCTCAAACGGAACTGTCGAATGCCTACGTGGAAGGACTGCCGGACAAGGGGCCGCCGCGGGTCCGGGCGACCTTCACCGGAGTAGGCGGCGACGCCAAGGGCCTGCGTTACATGATCGCAGGATTCTGGGACGGCGGCCGGACGTGGCGTGTGCGTTTCGCTCCGCCGGCGGCCGGCGAGTGGTCCTATGTCTCTTCTTCGCCGGATGCCGGGCTCAGCGGCGCCAGGGGCAGATTCACCTGTTCGGCCTGGACGGAGGAGGAAAAGGCAGCCAACCCCACACGGCGCGGGTTCCTGCGGGTGGCCCGCGGCGGGCCGCGCCCCGGGCGGCACTTCGCCTACGCGGATGGCACGCCGTTTCTCTGGATCGGGGATACCTGGTGGAACTGGGCGCGCAAGGAGATCTACTACTCCACTTTCCAGAAACTGGCGGACGATCGCGCGGCCAAGGGCTTTACCGTCGGCCAGATGTATCTCTCCGGCAACGACCGCCTGCTGGGACGGGATCACGACGCGCCGGACCTGGACGCCATCCGCCACATCGAACAGTTCGTACGCTACGCGAACAGCAAGGGCATCACGGTCTGGATCCATCCCTGGTGGAGCCGCAAGGGCCTCAATGAGCGGGTGGGCGCGGAGAAGATGCGCCGCTGGTGGCGTTACGTGGCGCACCGCTTTGGGGCCTATAACGTCATCTGGGTGCTGGGCGGGGAATACAACATGAACAACTACGGCGGGCTGGGGCTCCAGTTCTGGAAGGACCTGGGAATCCTGGTGCGGTCCGAGGATCCCTACGGGCGCATCATCGGCACGCATCCCACCCCGCCCGGCTGGCAGGGAGGCGCGGAGGCGCCTCAATGGTCCACCGGCGAGGTGCTGCATGCGGAGCCCTGGCTGGACTACAACCAGAGCCAGGTAGGGCACGGCAAGTGGCGCAACGAGATGATCCCCTCGGTGGTCGCCGCCGACTACGCACGCCGCCCGGCCAAGCCGGTTGTGGTGACCGAGCCCTGGTACGAGTTCATCGAGGGCAACCCGCCCGCCGAGGAAATACGCCTGGGCGCCTGGTCGGCGGTGCTGTCCGGAGCTGCGGGGCACACCTACGGGGGCGGGCAGGTATGGTGGGCGCACGTTCCGGAAGCGCCCATCAAGCAGGGCAACTGGCCCCTTCAGGAGTCCTTCGAAAAGGACACGCTGGACTATCCGGGCGCGGTTTCCATCAGCTTCATGGCGCGGTTCCTGAAGTCGCTGGAGTGGTGGCGGCTCGAACCGCACCCCGAACTGGTTTCCGGCTACCCGGCCAGGTTCTGCTCGGCCGTGCCGGGCCGGGAGTACGTGGTGTATATACGCTACGGCGGTGCGCTCAAACTCGATCTGCGGCCTTCCGCGCCGGGTGATGTGTTCCGCTATTCCTGGATCGACCTGACACAGAGCAGGACCGCGAGAGAAGGCGCCGTCGAGGGGGGCATGGCCAGGGAGTTTCACACGCCGGAGGATTACCCCGGCCAGCCGCGCCACAAAGACTGGCTGCTGCACGTGCGCCGGAACCGGGATTGAGATCGGAATATACTCATCTTGCTATGGCATTGAAGATCTCCCGCCGCCAGATGGCCGCCGCGGTGGCTCCGGGCTTCGTTCGCGCTGCACAGGCGGAGCATCCCAACCTGCTCCTGATCCTCTCCGACGACCATGCCGCGGAGTTCCTGGGCGCCAACGGAAACCCGGTGATCCGGACGCCGAACCTCGACCGGTTCGCTTCCCAGGGCATGCGCTGCACCCGCATGTTCACCGCCGCGCCGCAGTGCGTACCCTCGCGGGCCGCGTTTCTGACCGGGCGCTCTCCTGTGGCTGTCCGCATGGGCCGTTTCACCGCGCCTTTGCCGCCCGATGTACGCACGTTCGCCGAGCCTCTTCGGGAAGCGGGCTATTTCACCGGCGTGTGCCGGCGCATGTACCATCTGGACGGCGCGGCGGGCGGCCGGGTGAGCGGACCCATTTACAGGAAGCACGGGTTGCAGACCTTCCGGCGCCGCCTGGACTATGTGGACATTTCAGGACCGGGCCAGACCGAGGCGCGGGTAAACGAATTTCTGGACCGCAAACCTGCCGGCAAGCCCTTCTTCCTCTGGGTCAACTTCAATGACCCTCACTACCCCTGGGACCGGGACGCCATCCCCCAGCCCCATGACCGGTCGCGGCTTCCGATCCCGCGTTACCTGCCGGATCTGCCCGGCGTGCGTGAGGACCTGGGCCGCTACTACGACGAAATCGCGCGCATGGACGGCGAGTTTCAATCCGTGCTGGACATTCTGGAGCGGCGCGGCCTGGCGGAAAACACCCTGGTATTGTTCCTGGGCGATAACGGCTTTCCGTTCCCGCACGGCAAGGGCACCCTGTACGATCCCGGGTTGAACGTTCCATGCCTGGCGCGCTGGCCCGGGCGCATCTGGCCGGGTTCGGTCTCGGACACCCTGCTTTCAGGTGAGGATCCGGGCCCGACTTTCCTGGAGGCAGCCGGCCTCCCGGCGCCGCGTGAGATGTCCGGGCGCAGCTTCCTGCCGCTGTTGCGCGGGCAGGCGCACAACGCGCGGCAGCACGTCTTCGCGGCCCGGCTCACTCACGGCAGCCGTCCCTTCAAGGAAGGCACGACGACCCATACCTTCGATCTTTCGCGGGCCGTGCGCTCCTCCCGCTACAAGCTCATCTATAACTGCACGCCGCACATGAAGTACTCGCCGGTGGACAGTTATACCGAGCGCAGCTGGCTGGAGATGACCGACGAGCACTACTGGGGCCGGCTGGATCCGGCGCTCGACCGGGCCTACTACGGCGCCCGGCCGGTGCTGGAGCTCTACGACCTGGAATCGGATCCCGCCGAGCTCAACAACTTGGCCGGAAGGCCGGAGTTGCGTGCGATCGAGCGCCAGTTGCTGGAGGCCCTGCAAGAGAAAATGATCCTGGACTGGGACTTCCTGCCTCTGCCCTTGAACGAGTAGGAACGACGATGACAATCCATGGGGAACGCCACCGCACCCAGCGCATGGGCTGGCTGCGGGCCGCGGTGCTGGGCGCCAACGACGGCATCGTTTCGACCGCCAGCCTGGTGCTGGGTGTGGCGGCCGCGCAGTCCTCGCGAGCCAGCGTGCTGATAGCGGGAATCGCGGGCACGGTGGCCGGAGCTATGTCCATGGCGGCGGGCGAATACGTGTCGGTGTGTTCCCAGGCGGATAGCGAGAAGGCTGAACTCGCTTTGGAGCGCCGGGAACTGGAAGCGGACCGCGAGGGCGAGCACAGGGAACTGCTGGAGATCTACGTGGCCCGCGGGCTGGACCCGGCACTGGCGGAACAGGTGGCCACACAGTTGATGGCCCACGATGCGGTGGACGCCCATGCCCGGGACGAACTCGGCATATCGGAGACTCTCAGGGCGCGCCCCATTCAAGCCGCTCTGGCTTCGGCGGCCGCTTTCGCCGTGGGAGCGGCCCTGCCGCTGCTGGTCACTGCCGGGGTTCCCGAGGGGGGGCTAATACCCGTGGTCAGTGTCACTTCGCTGGCCTTTCTCGCGCTTCTCGGCGGTGTCGCGGCCTATGCAGGAGGCGCGGGAGTAATCGTGGGGGCGTGCCGGGTCACCTTCTGGGGGGCGCTGGCCATGGCCGCGACCGCGGCGGTAGGCTCGCTTTTCGGAACGGCCGTCTGACGCCTATCACTTGCCTGGGTTCCGGCTGCGCGAATCGATGGCGGCGAGTTGTTCCCGGACCGCCTCCGCGTCGGTGTTGTGCGGCGCCATTTCCAGGTAAGCGCGCAGGTGGGTCCTGGCCGCGGAATAGTCCTGCCTTTCCAGCGCAACGAGTCCCAGGATGTGCACGGCTTTCGGAAACTTGTGGCCGGGGTCCAGCCGGGCTGCCGCGCGGGCGCTCTGTTCCGCTCCCTCAAGATCTCCCAGGTTGAAGCTGGCCACGGCGTGAAGCACGTGCAGAGCGGGCCAGTGCACCGGATCGCGCCCGATCCCGATCCGGGCGGCGCCGGCGGCTTCCTTCCAGTCCCTCTGCCGGGCCGCCAGCTCGCCCAGCCGCAGATACGGCTGGACCGACTGTGGGTCCGCGCCGCCGGCCCGTGTGTAGGCTTCGCGCGCGGCCGGCAAGTCTCCACGCTGCTCGCTCAAGACTCCCACGGAATACCAGGCCTCGGCGTAATCCGGATATTCGCGGGTGGCGGTTTCCAGCTGCTTGCGAGCCTCATCCCACCGCCGCTGCCCGATGGCCTTGAGGGCCCTTTCGTACGCCTGACGGGCCGGCTTGGGAGCGGCCAGGGAACGCGCGCTCACCAGGGCGCCGGGCGGCTGGGCTTCGGGCCGCAGCACCAGGGTCCCCAGGTTGACGTTGGTATCGGCCAGCCTGGGGTCGATGCGGGACGCCAGGCTGGCGGCGGTGGAGCGGTATCCGCCCAGCACGGCCCGCACCAGGCAGGTGTCCAGAGCCTGCATGCCGGTTCTGTAATTCAGCGAGTCCGTGGACAGCTGGAAGCTGAACCGGCCCTCGGAGTCCACCGTGGCCTCGCGCCGCGTCACATCCACGCAGACGCGCTCGACGTAAACGTCTGCGGGCGGCCGGGATCCGTCGCTCATCACCACCCGGCCGCGGATGATGAAGGCTGCGCCGGCCAGGCAGTCCGCCAATACGGCCAGCGCACTCAGGGTGAGCGGCAGGCGGATCCACTCAGGCATCGGCAGCCGTGACCCGCGGGTTGTGATGCACCGGGAAGCGCACCGAGTTGGCGATGAAGCAGAGGGCGTTGGCCCTCTGGTTCAGCGCAAGCGCGTCCGGAATGCGCGACGGGTCGGTGATGCGCATCTCCGGATTCAAGGTCACCTCCTCGAAGCGGCCCGATCCGTCCGGTTCCAGGAGCATGACGCCGCGCGCGCGGTCCGAATAGGCGGTGACCACGATACCCGCCTCCGCGCACAGGTGCAGCATCCACAGCATGTGGCAGGCCGAGAGGGAGGCCACCAGCAGTTCCTCCGGGTTGTAGCGCGATGCGTCGCCGCGAAATACGGGAACCGAGGAACCCTCAATCGGGATGCGCTTGCCGCGTGCTCCGATCTCGTGGTTGCGCGAGTAGGCCCGGTAGTGCGCTGTTCCTTGCCCGAGGTCGCCGGTCCAGACGACCTCGATCTCGTAGTGATGTTTCGCGTCACTCATGATGGCTAACGTTCCTCGAAAGCCAGCCGGCTCAATGAGTCGATATCGAAGTGCCTGTAGAGATCCAGGCAGAACAGGTCCGGAGCGGCGGTATACGCAACCGGCTTGTCGAGGAGCAGCCGGAGCGAAGACAGGCCGTCCCGCGCGGCGGCTTCGGAGAAGAGTCCCGGTTCGAGGGCGGCGGCGACGAGTGCGGTTACCTGGCTTCGCGGGCCCGAGGTCTCGAGGCGAATGGAGGAAGGCCGGCGCGATTCGCGCAGCCAGCGCCCGGCGGCGATCAACTGCGCCGCCTCCATGCCCAGAGGGCGTTCGCCCAGCGTAGCCAGCATCTGCGCGTAAAGATGAGGTCCCGGTTTGGCGGGCGCGGCGTCGCCGGTGAACAACAGGTCCAGCGCCAGCACCTGCTCGCCGCGGTTCACGCGTTCCGACACGGGGTCGGCGGCGGCCTGCTTGCCCGCGTCGTGAACGACGATTGTCGCCGGAGCTGTGCCCCCGGCCGCCAGCGCACGCAGCAGCACGCCGGCGGCGCTCAGGCCGTTGTCGAATTCCAGCCGGTACGATTGCGTCTCCAGCCCCTTGCTTTTGGTGTTGCCGGACGCCCATGCGTGCCGGACGGCCACCGGCCGGTAGCGGACGGTCTCCCGCAGCGTGCCGCGCTGGACCGCGGAAGGCGTTGAGGGGCGCTGGATGCGGCCGGCCAGTTGTTTCGCCAGGCCGAGGATCGTGAGGTTGTCCTCCGGCAGCCCGGCCGAGAGTTCCTCAACGGTTCTGATTTCCCCATCGGCCGGGATCTCCTCCCGCGCCGCCGGCAGTCCGAAATGAGTGGTGAAGAAGCGGTACGACTGCTGGCGGTTGTCGAGCTGGTAGTTGTGATCCGAAGGGTCGGTGTTTTCATGCCAGGCCAGGCTGCCTTCGGCGCCGTGGAGGCGGAAGAAAGGGAGCACCCGGTCGAAGATGTAGGGTTTCACCAGAGGGGCGCGGAAGCAGCAGTCGTCCTCGGCGTTGTAGATCAGCAGGGTCGGGCGGGGCGCGCGCATGGCGGTCAGGTGGGGATAATCGGCGACGGTCAGCAAATCGGTGGCATTCTGCTCGAGGTCGCCCGTGTCGGCGGCCCGTTCCACTCGGGAAACGAAGGCGGAGTACCCGGCCACCGGGACCGAGACCGCTACGCGATCGTCCAGGCTGCTGAGCACGATGGTCTGCCAGCCGCCGCCCGAGAGACCGGTCACGCCGATGCGCTTGCGGTCCACGTCCGGGCGCTCGTAGAGGTAGTCCAGGCCGCGGCGCATCGCCAGGTAGAACAGGCCCAGCGCGTTTGCGCCCGCCAGGTCGAGGTGCGCGCCGAACCAGTGCACGTTCTCCGGGTGAGACAACTCGCCGAACGACATCCACTCCAGGTTCAGCGCCAGGATGCCCTGCCGCGCCTGGTTGATGCAGCGCTTCTGCTTGTACTCGACGGCCTTGCCCGGGGCGCCCACGTGGCCGTTCACGTTCAGGATGGCCGGCATCTTTCCGCCGGCATTTTCCGGCTCGTACAGAACGGCCGAAGAGGCGAATCCGGGCACGATCTCGTACCGCAGCTTGCGCATGCGATAGCCCTTGCCCGCGGGGATCGGGCCCAAGTCCTCGAAGCGGGGCGGCGCGTCCACCCATTCGCGCGGCCAGCCGTGGTAGACGACCTCGCGGAGCATCCTGGCTCGCAGCGCGGCGGCTTCCGCGGTCCATTGCCTGGCGTCTTTAGCGGCGGGGAGGGCGGGCGCTTTGCGCTGCAGGTATTGCCGGAGTTCGTGGGCCACCAGGTCCGGGCTGCCCAGGTGCGGTTCCAGCACCGCCTGGACCTGAGAAGGAGTGCTCTGCCCGAACAGCGGCAAGCAGGCGAGCAGCAGTGGGAGAACCAGGAACTTCATCGCGCGCCTCCGAACTCATCAGCATAGCCCGGCACAGCGGCGAACGGAGACAACCCCTCAGTTCAGCACGGCTCTTCGCAGGAACTGCGCGTCCTCCAGCATCCGCCCCGTGCCCAGCACTACGGAGGCCAGCGGCGATTCGGCGATGGCGACCGGCAGCCCGGTCTCCTGCCGGATACGCCGGTCCAGGTTGCGCAGCAGGGCGCAGCCGCCGGTCAGAGTGATGCCCCGCTCGATGATATCGCCGCTCAGTTCCGGCGGGACGCATTCCAGCGCGGCCCGTATGGATTGCAGGATGGGGCTCAGGCACTCGGCCAGCGCCTGGCGGATCTCCTCGTCCTGGATGTCGACGGCACGGGGCAGGCCGTTGACCAGGTCGCGTCCCTTCACCGTGATGTGGAGGGGCCGGTCGAGCGGGTGTGCCGATCCCACCTCCAGCTTGATGGTTTCGGCCGTGCGCTCGCCGATCAGCAGGCCGTGCTTCCGCCGGACGTGCTGGATGATGGCCGCGTCCATGGCGTCCCCCGCGGTGCGCAGGGAATGCGAGTAGACGATCCCGGAGAGCGAGAGTACCGCCACGTCGGTGGTTCCCCCGCCGATGTCCACTACCATGCTGCCTGAGGCTTCCGTGATCGGCAGACCGGCTCCGAGGGCCGTCGCCACCGCCTGTTCCACCAGGCGGACTTCCGCCGCTCCGGCCCGGGAAGCGGCTTCGATGACCGCCTCCCGCTCCACGGCGGTTACCTCGCTGGGCACTCCGATGACCACCCGGGGGCGGACCAGGCGGCTGCGGCCGTTGGCCTTCTCCATGAGACGGCCGAGCAGCAGTTCGGTGGCCGCGAAATCGGCGATCACGCCGTTGCGCAGCGGCCGGATGGCCGTGAGGCTGCCGGGCGTGCGGCCGATCATGTTCCTGGCCTCGGCGCCCACCGCCACAACCTCACGCCCGGGGTTGCGCAAAGCCACGATGGAAGGTTCATCCACGATGACACCGCGGCCGTGCAGGTAGACCAGAGTGTTGGCCGTGCCCAGGTCAATGGCCAGGCTGGGCGACAGAAAGCGGAACAGGGAACGACAGTTCATCGCATTTTCGCCGTTTCGTCAGCATAGTGCGCTGGCTGAGAGGGAATTCTCGTCCGGAAGCAGTTGACGGCAGGGGGGTATGGCCCGTTCAGGGCGCGGCCAGGACCGTTCGGAGCCGGAAGGCGGCGCTTGGCGGCGTAATCTTGACAGAAAAGTACAGATTCGCTATAGTGGCAGTGAAACCTACCAGGAGGGGTGCATGGCGACTGCCGCCAACCAGATCGAAGCCCTTGCAAATCAGGAATATAAGTACGGGTTTGTCACCGAAATCGAGACCGATTCGCTGCCTGCGGGCCTGAACGAGGACATCATCGCCCGGCTTTCGGCCAAGAAAAAGGAGCCGGAATTCATGCTCGAGTGGCGCCTGAAGGCCTACCGCCAGTGGGTGACCATGACAGAGCCTTCCTGGGCCAACGTGAACTACCCGCCCATCGACTACCAGAACATCGTCTACTACTCGGCGCCGCGCAGCCTGAAGAACCGGCCCAAGAGCCTGGATGAAGTCGATCCCGAACTCGTTCGCACTTACGAAAAGCTGGGCATCCCCTTGCGCGAGCAGGAGTTGCTGGCGGGCGTGGCGGTCGATGCGGTGTTCGACAGCGTCTCGGTGGCCACCACCTTCAAGGAAAAGCTGGCGCAGCTCGGCATCATCTTCTGTTCCTTCTCCGAGGCGGTACAGCACCATCCCGACCTGGTGAAGAAATACCTCGGCTCGGTCGTTCCGTACACCGATAACTTCTTCGCCACGTTGAACTCGGCCGTATTCAGCGACGGCTCGTTCTGCTACGTTCCCAAGGGCGTGCGCTGCCCCATGGAGCTATCCACCTACTTCCGGATCAACGCGCAGAATACGGGCCAGTTCGAGCGCACCCTGATCATCGCCGACGAGGGCGCTTCAGTCAGCTACCTGGAAGGCTGCACCGCGCCCATGCGCGACAGCAACCAGTTGCACGCCGCGGTGGTGGAGTTGGTGGCCCTGGACGACGCGCGGATCAAGTACTCCACGGTGCAGAACTGGTATCCGGGCGACAAGGAAGGCAAGGGCGGGATCTACAATTTCGTCACCAAGCGCGGCAAGTGCCTGGGGCGCAACTCGCGCATCTCCTGGACCCAGCTGGAAACCGGCTCGGCCATCACCTGGAAATACCCGAGCTGCCTGCTGATCGGCGAGAACTCGGTGGGCGAGTTCTACTCGGTGGCGGTCACCAACAACTACCAGCAGGCCGACACGGGCACCAAGATGATCCACATCGGGAAGAACACCCGGAGCACCATCGTGTCGAAGGGCATCTCGGCCGGCCACGGGCAGAACTCCTACCGCGGGATGGTGAAGATTCAGAAGAGCGCCGACGGCGCGCGCAATTACTCGCAGTGCGACTCGCTGCTGATCGGGGACCAGTGCGGCGCTCACACGTTCCCTTACCTGGAGGTGAACAATTCGACGGCGCAGGTGGAGCACGAAGCCACCACGTCGAAGATCGGCGAGGACCAGATATTCTACTGCCGCCAGCGCGGCATCTCGAACGAAGACGCGGTCTCCATGATCGTGAACGGCTTCTGCAAGGAGGTTTTCAGGGAGCTGCCCATGGAGTTTGCGGTCGAGGCGCAGAAACTGCTGAACGTGAGCCTGGAAGGCTCGGTGGGTTGATTTGCGAAGAGGGGAAGAAGAGACAGGAATGCTGAGTATCAGGAACCTGCACGCGAACGTTGGAGACAAGGAGATTCTCAAGGGCATCGACCTGGAAGTGAAGGCCGGGCAGGTGCACGCCGTCATGGGGCCGAACGGCTCGGGAAAGAGCACCCTGGCGGGCGTGCTGGCCGGACGCGAGCTGTTTGAAGTCACCGCGGGCGAAGTGCTCTTCGAGGGGAAGAACCTGCTGGAGATGAAGCCCGAAGAACGCGCCCGCCTGGGCCTCTTCATGGCCTTCCAGTACCCGGTGGAGATCCCGGGGGTATCCAACATGTACTTCCTGCGCGCCGCTTTGAACGCCATCCGCAAGGAGCGCGGGGAGGAGGAGCTGGACGCCGTCGATTTCATGCAGCTGGTTCAGGAGAAAACCCGGGTGCTGGAGGTCGGTGAGAACCTGCTGAGCCGTCCGGTGAACGTGGGTTTTTCGGGCGGAGAGAAGAAGCGCAACGAGATTTTCCAGATGGCGGTACTGGAACCCCGGCTGGCCATCCTGGACGAGACGGATTCCGGACTGGACATCGACGCGCTGAAGGCGGTAGCGGCGGGCGTGAATGCCATGCGCAGCCCGGAGCGCGCCATGGTTCTCGTGACCCACTACCAGCGCCTGCTGAACTACATCGTGCCGGATTTTGTGCATGTGATGTACGACGGGCGCATCATCCGATCGGGCGGCAAGGAACTGGCGCTGGAACTGGAAGAGACCGGCTACGCCGGGCTCGAGGAAACGGTGGCTGCGCAATGATCGAGCTGAAGGAAGAGCTGCAGAGCTACGCGTCCTGTTTCGACCGTCTGCAGCAGCGGGCAGGCGGTCCGGCCTGGCTGCGCCAGCTCAGGGTGGCGGCCATGGCGCGTTTCACGGAGCTGGGCTTTCCGACCCGCCGCCAGGAGGAGTGGAAGTACACTTCGGTGGCGCCGGTGGCCAAAGGGGCTTTTGCATTCGGCGACGGACTGATCCAGCCGCCGGAGGGCGTCGATCCACTCGCGGGCCTGGACTGCCACCGCCTGGCGTTCGTCAACGGCCGCTTCCGCGCGGACCTCTCTTCCGTCCTGGACGGTGTGGAAGCGGGGAGCCTGAGCGCGGCGCTCAACACCGGGAATGAACTGGTGGAGAACCACCTGGCGCGCTACGCCTCCTACCAGAACCATCCCTTTGTGGCGCTGAATACGGCTCTGCTGGAGGACGGCGCGGCGGTTCGCATCCCGGCCGGAACGATTCTCGAGAAACCCCTCTACCTGCTGTGGCTCTCCTCGGGCGAACAGACCATGTCGCACCCGCGAAGCCTGATCGTGGTCGGGGCGGGCAGCCAGGTTTCGATCATCGAAGCGTATGCGGGCTTCGGCGAGGGCGTTTATTTCACCAACCCGGTCAGCGAGATCGTAGTGGGCGAGAACAGCATTGTGGAGTATTACAAGGTCCAGCGCGAGCGGCCGGGCTGCTACCACGTGGCCACCATTCAGTCCGAGCAGCAGCGTGGGAGCACCCTGCACTCCCACTCGGCCTCGTTCGGCGCGGCTCTGGTCCGCAACGACATCAACTCGGTCCTGGACGGAGAAGGGGCGGAGTGCGTTCTGGACGGTCTGTACACGGGCGGCGGCGCCCAGCACATCGACAATCACACCACCCTGGACCACGCCCAGCCGCACTGCTCCACCCGCGAGTACTACCACGGCATCCTGGGCGGGCGCGCCAGCGGCGTGTTCAGCGGCCGGATCATCGTTCGCAAGGACGCCCAGAAGACCGACGCCATTCAGAGCAACAAGAACCTGCTGCTCTCCGAGGAAGCGTCCATCAACAGCAAGCCGCAGCTCGAGATCTACGCCGACGATGTGCGCTGCACCCATGGAGCGACGGTAGGCCAGTTGGATGCGGACGCCTTGTTCTACCTGCGCTCACGGGGCATCCGGGCCGAGGAAGCCCGGAACATGCTGATCGCGGCTTTCGCCGGCGGCGTTCTGGACAGGATCAGGATGGGAGCGCTGCGCGAGCGGCTGGAGGAAATGCTGAGACAGGACCTGCAGTCGCTGCTGCCGGTGCAGCAGGCGGCCGGGCATGCGTCCGCGGCGCGGTCGCGACTACACGAGGTGCCATGAGCGTCAACCGGGGCGTGGCGGGCGGAGCGGGAGCGGCCCTGACCTCTCCGTTCAATGTGTGGAAGATCCGCGAGGACTTCCCGATTCTTGGGCGCAAGGTCCACGGCAAGCCCCTGGTGTACCTGGATAACGCCGCCACAACCCAGAAACCGCGTGCCGTGATCGATGCCGTCTCCCAGTTCTACAGCAACGACTGCGCCAACATCCACCGGGGCGTGCACTGGCTGAGCGAGCGGTCCACGGGGTTGTACGAGGACGCCCGCGTGGCCGTGCAGCGATTCCTGGGCGCCGCCGACGCGCGGGAGATCATCTTCGTCCGGGGCGCCACGGAGGGCATCAACCTGGTGGCCCAGAGCTACGGGCGGAGACACGTGGGCGCGGGGGATGAGGTGCTCATCTCGGCCATGGAGCATCACTCGAACATCGTGCCCTGGCAGTTGCTGTGCGAGGAGAAGGGCGCGCGCCTGCGCGTGGCCCCGATCGACGACCGGGGCGAACTGATCGTGAGCGAGTTCGGGAAGCTGCTTTCGTCCCGCACCCGCATCGTTGCCGTGAACCACGTTTCCAACGCTCTGGGGACGGTGAACCCGGTCGCGGACCTCATCGCCATGGCCCATTCGGCCGGGGCCGTGGTGCTGGTGGACGGCGCCCAGGCCGCGCCGCATCTGCCGGTCAATGTGCGGGAGATGGATTGCGACTTCTATTGTTTCTCCGGACACAAGATCTACGGCCCCAGCGGCGTCGGGGTCCTGTATGGCAAAGCCGCGCTGCTGGAGTCCATGCCTCCCTATCAGGGCGGGGGGGACATGATCCGCTCGGTGACCTTCGAGAAGACCACGTTCAACGACCTGCCCTACCGCTTCGAAGCGGGGACGCCGAACATCGCCGGGGTGATCGGTCTCGGGGCGGCCATCGGCTACGTCAGCCGGACCGGCCTGGAGCACATCGCGGCCTACGAGCGCGACCTGCTGGACTATGCCACGCAGGCCGTCTCCGCCATCCCCGGCGTGCGGGTGATCGGGACGGCCCGGGAGAAGGCGGGAGTCCTTTCGTTCGTCGTGGACGGCATCCACCCTCACGATGCCGGCACCATTCTGGACCGGCAGGGCATCGCCATCCGCGCGGGCCATCATTGCGCCCAGCCGGTCATGGAGCGCTTCGGCGTGCCGGCCACGTCGCGCGCCTCGTTCGCCTTCTACAACACCCGCGAGGAAGCCGATGCGCTGGCCAGGGGCATCCTGAAGGTGAAGGAGATCTTCGCTTGATGTCGGGCTTGGAGGATCTCTACCAGCAGGTGATCGTGGACCACAGCCGCCGGCCCCGCAACTTCCGGCCGTTGCAGGGCAGCCGCCAGGCGGAGGGCTACAACCCGTTGTGCGGCGACCGGGTGACGATCTACGTGAACCTGGAGGGCGACAAGGTCAAGGAGGTGGCCTTTCAGGGTTCCGGTTGCGCGATCTCCACAGCCTCAGCCTCTCTGCTGACCGAGGCTTTGAAAGGGAAGACCCTGGCCGAGGCGGGCCAGATGTTCGAGCGCTTCCATGAGCTGGTGACCCACGGTGGAGCGGCTCCGGCCAGTCTGGGGAAACTGGCCGCATTCGCGGGAGTGAGCGAATACCCGACCCGGGTGAAGTGCGCCACGCTTCCCTGGCATACGCTGCGCGCCGCTCTGAAGAATGCCCCGGAGGTGGTTTCCACGGAATGACTCTCGAGCAGCAGATCATCGCCGTCTTAAGGACCGTGTATGATCCTGAAATCCCTTTAAGTATCTATGATTTGGGGTTGGTATATGAACTAAATGTCGATGCTTCGGGACGGGTCCGAATCGTGATGACACTGACCACCCCCCACTGCCCCGTGGCAGAAGCGCTGCCCCAAACGGTGAAGTCCAAGGTGAGCGAGGTCCCCGGTGTCAGCGAGGTGCAGGTGGAACTGACCTGGGATCCGCCCTGGACCATGGAGAAGCTGCCGGAGACGGCCAGGCTTCAGCTCGGATTGCTATGAAGTTCAGTGCTCCGGAGGAATACGGCCTGCGCTGCCTGCTCCAGATCGCGCGTCAGGGGCCGGGGGGCAGCCTGACCATTCCCCAGGTGAGCCAGGCGGAGGGCATCAGCCAGCACCATGCCGCCAAGCTGCTGCGGATCCTCCGCACCGGGGGATTCCTGAAGAGCGCCCGGGGCCAGGCTGGGGGGTACACTCTGGCGCGGCCCGCTCGGGAAATTGTCGTCGCCGACGTGCTGGACGTGCTGGGGGGCCGCTTGTTCAATCCGGATTTCTGCGCCCGCCACGCGGGCCCGGATGCCGCTTGCGCACAGACCACCGACTGCTCGATCCGTTCTCTATGGCTTGCGCTGCAAACCGCGGTGGATGGCGTCCTCAACCGGACGACCCTGCAGGACCTGCTGCAAAACGGCCGGGAAATGCAGTCCCCCTCCCAGCAACTGGTTCAGCCGGCTCACCTCCGCCCGGTGAGTTAGGCGGTCAGGCAGACTTCTGCCGCCCGAAATCGCTGGGCGGCAACTGGAAGAGGCGGTAGTTCTCCAGGGAGCGAATCAGGGACTCGATGGCGGACCTGCGGTGATACAGGAACTCCAACTCCTTCTGGATGTTGCGCTGGGGCTCGGAACTGGGGGAGGGTAGTACACTCTTCGAGATCATGGTATAGATGTACCAGAACTATTGTAGTACTACAAGGTCTATTTCCTCCGCTGATTTCGGGATTTCTGCGGGCATGGTTCTTCCCCCATCTGCGGGTAAAGCCGGGGCCGGCGGCGGTTCGTGTTAGCATTGAAGTCGGTCTCCTCCTCTTTCGCATCATGGATTTTCTCGCAGGGCTGAACCCGCCTCAACGCGAGGCGGTCACCCACGTCCAGGGTCCCCTTTTGATCCTCGCGGGCGCCGGCAGCGGCAAGACCCGCGTCATCACCCACCGTGTCGCCCACATCATTCGGGACTACCGGGTGCCGGCGTCGGCCGTGCTGGCGGTCACCTTCACCAATAAGGCGGCTGAGGAGATGCGCTCGCGGGTTGCCGCCCTGCTGGGCGAATCCCTTCCGTCGCGTTTGAACGTCTCCACGTTCCATTCGTTCTGTGTGCGCATGCTGCGCCGCGACGGCGAGCCGCTGCGGGATCTGAGGCCCGGTTTCCAGCGCAATTTCGCCATCTACGACGAAGACGACCAGTTGAGCCTGATCAGAGCCGCCTATCGCCGCCTGGGCCTGGACGAGAAGTACCTGCCCTACCGGACGGCCCTGTCCCGCATCAGCCACTCCAAGAACCACCGCCAGCGTCCCGAGGAGATGCTGCGCGAGGCGCGCGATCCCAAGATCGCCCAGCTGTCGGAGATCTACAGTCTGTACGAGACCGAACTGCGCAAAGCCAACGCTCTGGACTTCGACGACCTGCTGCTGGAAGCCGTGCGCCTGCTCCATCATGATCAATCCACGCGCCAGGCCTACAACCGCCGCATCAGCTACATCATGATCGACGAGTACCAGGACACCAACCGCAGCCAGTATGAGCTGATGCTCCTGCTTGCCGGGGAGCACCGCAACGTCTGCGTGGTAGGCGACGAGGACCAGTCGATCTACAGCTGGCGGGGCGCCGACATCCGCAACATCCTGGATTTCGAGAAGGATTTCCGCGACGCGAAGGTCATCCGCCTGGAGCAGAACTATCGCTCCACACGGCGAATCCTGGAAGCCGCGGGAGCGGTGGTGGCCCACAACACCGAGCGCAAGGGCAAGACCTTGTGGACCGAGGCGGAGGCCGGCCACAACCTCACCCTCTACTCGGCCGCCGATGCGGAGAACGAGGCGCTTTACATCGCCGACACCATCGAGCGCCTGCTGGTCCAGGATCCGGCCACCCGGGCGGCGGTGCTCTACCGCACCAACGCCCAGTCCCGGCAGATTGAAGAAGCGCTTCGGCGTTACGGGCGCAAGTATCTGGTGGTAGGAGGGTTCAGCTTTTACCAGCGGGCCGAGGTCAAGGACATCATGGCCTACCTGAAAGTGGCCGTTTCGAAGGCCGACTGGGTGAGCCTGGTGCGCATCATCAACACGCCTGCCCGCGGCATCGGTCGCACCACGGTCGAGCAGACGGAACGCTACGCCAGGGAACACGACGTGCCTCTCTGGGACGCCATCGTGCGGATGACGGACGCGCAGTTGTTTCCCACCCGGGCCCAGGCCGCCATGAGCGCCTTCCGGAGCATGATCGAGGAGATTTCCGCCGCGGTCGCCGGCCAGCCGCTGAACGAGGCGGTGCGCTTCGTGATCGACCGTACCGGGTACCGGCAGATGCTCCAGGATGAGAAAACCCCGGAGGCGGAGGGCCGCCTGGAGAACCTGGAGGAACTGGCCAACGCGGCGCGCGACGCTCTGGAGCGAGGGGAGACGGTTCGCGATTTCCTGGATCATGCGGCTCTGGTGGCCGAGGCCGACGCCATGGACGAACGCGCCCAGGTGGTGCTGCTCACCCTGCACAACGCCAAGGGACTGGAGTTTCCAGTGGTGTTCCTGGCCGGCATGGAGGAAGGCCTGTTCCCGCACAGCCGCTCCTTTGGCTCCGACGCCATGATGGAGGAGGAACGGCGCCTGTGCTACGTGGGAATGACGCGCGCCTGCAAGCGCCTGCTGCTGACCTGGGCGCGCTACCGCCGCCGCTTCGGGAGCGCGGAATTCGAGCGCACCATGCCCTCCCGCTTCCTTAAGGAAATCCCGGGCCACCTGGTGGAAGGGGCCGAGGAAGATGAAACCCCTTTCCGGGTGGACCTCACTTCGGAACGCTTCGAAGTGCGCCAGACCGCCAGGCGCAACACCTACACGGGCAAGACCTACGACTCGCTGGAGAACATCCAGCAGTTCTTCGCCGAACGCGGCATGGCCTTTCCCAAACCCCCCGCCGGCGGCTCGAAGCCCGCGCCCGTTCCCTCGGCCGCCCCGGTGAAACCGCTGCCCAAGGCGCCCCCGCCGCCCAAACGCAGGCTCTCGCCCGGGTCCACGGTGGAACATCCCAAGTACGGCACCGGTTTGGTGCTGCGTCGCGAAGGGGAGGGCGAAGATGCGAAAATAACGGTGAGTTTTCCCAAGTACGGCCTCAAGAAGCTGGTGGAGAAGTACGCAGGATTGAAGAAGAGCTGATGAATACCAAGAACGCTACCGATCGAGTCGAACGCAAGAAGCTGAAACGGGAGGCCCGCAAGAAGGCGGAGGCGGCCAAGCCCAAACCGAAACGCCCGGCGGGGGTCGCCCGCGGCTCCATGAAGCGCAAAGTAAAGCAGATGGTCAAGGGCCAGCGCAAACGGTAACCGGAACGCGAGCAGCCGGGGAAAGACGGGCTCGCCGCCGGCGTGCGTTCCTCCCCGGTTTCTCGTCCCACCTGGCTGGGCTAGCGTGAGCCTGTTCCGCACAAAGAGCATCGATGCGCTGATCGCCGCTTCTCAGGAGCCTGAGAAGCGTTTGCGGCGCACTCTCGGTCCGTGGAGCCTGACCGCCTTCGGCATCGGCGCGGTGATCGGATCCGGAATCTTCATTCTGACGGGGACGGCGGCGGCGGGCGAAACCCTGAGCTTCCGTTCGGTTCTGCATGCGCCGGTGCTGGATCTGCTGCTGCACGGCCCCGGCGCCTTGTCCACCATCGGGCGTCCGGGGGCGGGTCCGGCGATCTCCCTGTCCTTCCTGCTGACGGCGCTGGCCTGCAGTTTCGCGGCCTTGTGCTACGCGGAACTGGCTTCCATGATTCCCATCGCCGGCAGCGCGTACACCTACGCCTACGCGACGCTCGGGGAAGTGTTCGCCTGGATCATCGGCTGGGATTTGATCCTGGAATACGCGGTCTCGAACATGGCCGTGGCGGTGGGCTTTTCCGCCTACTTCAACGACATTCTGGAGAGCCTGCTGGGCTTTCATCTGCCCGCGCAGTTGTCCGGGCCGATGATCGCGGGAGGCCAGTTCACCGGCGCCTGGTTCAACCTGCCCGCGCTCCTGATCCTGCTGCTTCTCACCTGGATTCTGGTGAAAGGCGTGCGGGAGAGCGCCGGGACGAACAACGTGATGGTGCTCGTGAAGGTGGCCGCGATCCTGATTTTCGTTTTCGGCGCGTCCCGCGCCATCCGGCCGGAGAACTGGCATCCCTTCATGCCCAACGGCTACTCGGGCGTGCTGACGGGGGCGGCCATCGTCTTCTTCACCTACATCGGTTTCGATTCGGTCTCGACGGCTGCCGAGGAGTGCCGCAATCCGCAGCGGGACCTGCCGCGCGGCATCATCGGAACGCTGATAGTCTGCACCCTGCTGTACGTCTCGGTGGCCCTGGTGCTCACCGGAATCGCCAGTTACCGCACGCTGGATAACGCGGCCCCGGTGGTGAACGCGCTGAAGAGTCTCGGGTATGAAGGGATCCGGCAATGGGTGGGGGTGGGCGCCATCGTGGGGATGGTGTCGTCCCTGCTGGTGTTCCAGTACGGGCAGGCGCGCGTATGGTTCGCGATGTCCCGGGACGGGCTGCTGCCGCCGGCCTTCTCAAAGGTGCATCCGGTCCACAAGACGCCGCACATCAGCACCTGGGTGGCGGGACTGGCGGTCGGGATTCCGGCGGGCATTTGGGACATCGGGACCTTCGCCGACTTGGCCAACATCGGAACCCTGTTCGCTTTCGTGGTGGTTTCGGCCGGAGTGATCGTGCTGCGGCGCAAGCAGCCCGACCGGCCGCGCGGCTTCCGCGTGCCCGGCGCACCCGTGCTGCCACTGGTCTCGGCGGCCTGCTGCCTGGTCCTGATGCTGGGCCTGCCCCTGGAGACCTGGCTGCGCTTTTTCGTCTGGCTGGCTATCGGCCTGGTGATCTACTTCAGTTTCAGCCGCAAGCACAGTCTGCTGCGGTAGACGGCAAACCGCCGCGACCTCCTCCGGTCTTCGCGGCATAATGAACTATGCCCACACGCAGAGAATTTCTCGCCACCGCATCCCTTCCGCTGGCGGCCGCGGCACAGACAGGTCCGCCCAGGCGCATTGCGGCGGTGGTGACCGAGTACCGCCACAACTCGCACGCCGATGTCATCGTCGGCAAGTACCTGGAGGGGTTCCGGCAGGACGGGCAGCCGCCCGGCCCGCGCTCGAAGATCGTTTCGATGTACACCGCTCAGGTGCCCAAGAACGACATGAGCCGGGACATGGCCCGCAAGCATAACGTGCCCATCTACCCGACCATCTGGGAAACCCTGACGCTGGGCGGCGAGCGGCTGGCGGTGGACGGCGTGCTCCTGATCGGAGAGCACGGCAATTATCCATGGAACGAGAAGGGCCAGCATCTCTACCCGCGCTACGAGCTGTTCCTGGAAATCACCGACGTGTTCCGGGCCGGCGGGAAGAGCGTGCCGGTCTACAACGACAAGCATCTTTCCTACAGCTGGCACAAGGCGCGCCGCATGGTCGAGATCGCGCGCGAGCTGAAGTTCCCGCTGATGGCCGGCTCGTCCATTCCGGTTGCCTACCGTCCCAAGGGTGTGGATCTGGAGTGGGGCGCGCGGGCCACCCATGCGGTCTCCATCTTCTATGGCGACCCGGACGCCTACGGCTTCCACCTGCTGGAAGGACTGCAGTGTATGGTGGAGCGCCGCCGGGGCGGTGAGACCGGGGTCCGGGCCGTTCAGTATATGGAAAAAGAGGCGATGTGGAACTGGGTCGGCCAGACGCCCTGGGCGGAGAAGCTGCTGGATGCAGCCCTGGCTCAAGGCGTCACCCGCAAACCGGGTGACAAGCGCCAGCTCGGCAAGGATGCCTACGCCTACCGGCTGGAATACCGCGACGGGCTCGAGGCGGCTGCGTTCATGACCAACGGCATCGCCCAGGACGCGGCCACGGCGGTTGCGGTGGAGGGACGCAGCGAGCCGGTAGCCACTTTGATGTGGCTCCAGGACGGCCGCCCGTTCCAGCACTTCGCCTGCCTGGTTCAGGGCATCGAGAAGATGTTCGAAACGGGGAAGCCGACCTATCCCGCCGAGCGGACCCTGTTGACGAGCGGCGCGCTGGAAGCGATTCTCAACTCCAAGTTCGAAAACGGGCGGCGCATGGAAACGCCGCACCTGAAGGTCGCCTACACGGCCCCGCGCCAGGGCTTCTTCTGCACCGGGAAACTCTGAGAAAAGGGGACAGAGGGATTTATTCCCCTTTTCCTTTTGCCAGTTCGTCGTCCACGCCGGCGCTGAGGTCGCGGATGCGAAAGTAGATCGCCGCCCCGCCGGGGTCGGGAAACTCGGTCAGCAGCAGAGTCAGTTCCGGCTTCGGGCTGGTCGAATAGCCCGGCTTCCAGAAACCGGCGCGGCAGGCCACGCCGCCCGGCCGCACGGAGCTGTCCGGCACGGCTTCAAGCGATTGAGGATCGAGGCTGAAGCGGCCCAGGTCAGCGGCATCCACGCCCTCCAGTGACCTGTGCTGGGCGGGATTCAGGCAGAATACCAGCGGACCGCGGGCAACGGCCACCCGGCCGGCTTGTCTCTGCCGTCCCTTGATCAGCCGGAAGCGCATGGGTAGTTCCAGGGTAACGGTGTCGCCCGCGCGCCATTCGCGGTTGATTTCAAGGAAGGAGCCGCGCGCCGCGGCCTGCCCCAGGCTGGCGCCGGACACCGTGACCTTGGCCCGTTCCACCCAGCCGGGAATCCGCAGGCGCAGGGGAAATTTCGCCGGCCGCTCGGGACTCAGGTGGATCAGGACGGCGCCGCTTGAAGGGTAATCGGTTTCCTGCCGGATGCGAAGCCGTGTGCCTCCCGCTTCGAGAGCCGCGTCCGAAGCGGTGTAGAGATTCACGGCGACGCCGGCGCCCGAGCGGTAGTAGATGTACTCCGGCAACTCGGAAACAATGCGCCGGTAATTCCCGGGGCAGCAGTACGTATCGCCGGGATGGTAGTGCCGCGGTCCTTCGAAGGGCGAGTAGTAGCGGATGCGGCGCCCGTCCGGCGACTGGGCGGCGAACAGCGTGTTGAAGATGCTGCGCTCCATGAGGTCGCCCAGCCAGGCGTCGCCGCGCAGGCGCAGCAGGCTGTCGTAGACCCTGAGCTGGTAGGCCGTCGAGCAGGTTTCCGCCAGTTCGCCGCGCCCGTCCTGATCCTGAGTCCAGATCTCCCACTGTCCGGCTCCGCCCGTGATTGCCATGCCGTCCCCGGCGGTGAGAAAAGCGAGAGCGCGGCGCGCGGGCCGGAGCAACTCGGGCCGGGGCTGAATGCGGTAGAGCTCCAGTTGCGCCAGCGACCGGGCCATGTAGGCGTAAATGTGGCCTTCGATGCCGGGCTTGCGGCCAATCACCACCGGCAGATCCCACTCGCCCAGAGCGCGCTGCCTCAAGACGAAGTCCAGGTACTTGGCGTCGCCTGTAGCGCGGTGGAGCGAGAGCAGGCTCCGTTCCAGCCCGGTCACGGCCACGTGAGTCGCGACGCCGGTCCTCTCACTCCACCCGGGCGGTATCCGGCGCCAGTTGGCCAGGAGGTAGTCCGCCGCCTTGCGGGCAGCCTCGAGCGACCTCTTCTCCCGGAAGTATTCGTAGTCGGCTGCCATCCCCGCCACCAGGTAGCCGATCTCGTGAACGTCCCACAGGGCCTCCATGCGATGCGCGGGAAGACAGAGCCCTGCATAGCCGTCCGCTTCCTGCCGCGCGATCACGTGGTTCACCAGGCGTTCCTTAAGAGCGAGCGCCTGCGTGTCGCCGCTGTAGGCGGCAAAGCGCACCGCGGCGAGAATCAGCTTGCCAAGCCCGACATAGCCGCCCTTGCTCTCCCGCGTTTCGAAGGGCCGCAGGAAGTCCTTTTCGGCATCCAGCGCCAGCAGGTTGTTGTGAACGGTGACGTCGATGCGGCGGCCGATCTCTCCCCGCACTTTCACCTGACGGACGTCGAGGGGCAGCAACACGTCGGCGCCGAGGGCCGGAGCGGCCAGCAGTATCGCGAGCAGGATCGGACGGGCCGGCATGGGACGGCCCGGCTACCCTCTGGCCGTTGTAGCGGCCGGGAAGGGCGGGATGTCGCGTTTCAGCGCCCAGTGCGCCGAACGCCACATCAGCTCCAGAAACGGGCGGCTGCCGTAGGGCCCCGTGGTATGTCCCGGAAGCAGCGCCACCACGCGGCCGGAACCCTCCTCCCGGCACCAGCCGCTGATCGCGTCCCGCGGAGGGGTCTGCTGCCGTGAGCGGAACAGGGGCACATGGCCGCCGGGCTTCATGACCGCGTCGAAGGCTTCGTCGATGCCGAGCCGGAACGGCTGAATGCCCTTCGTGATGGGGTGGTCGGGATTCAGGCCATGAATCTCGGTGGCAACCACGGGCCCGTGCATGACGGGCTTCTCGGCGCCCAGAACATCGAGGTACAGGCGGCTCTTGGGGTTCCAGATGGCACAGTGGATGGCCAGGTGGCCCATGCCGCGGCGTACGTTCGTGGCGATCAGGGCCTCGTGTTCCGGGGTCATGAAGACTTCCGGAGCGGCCCGCTTTTCGACGATCTTATCGGCCGACCAGCCCAGGGAGATGTTGGTCGGCTGCGTGTCGGTGGCGTACCGGCACAGCACGTAGAGATCGGCCGAAGCCATCAGCTTGGGGGTGATGAAGCTGGGCGCCTGCGCGAACATGAGGCGCCATCCGGTGGAGTCCAGCACCTTGCGCCAGGCGTATTCCTGCATGGCGCCGTTGTGATAGTAATCACCCAGCAGAAAGAGGACGCGGACGTTCTTTTCGGCGCGAAGAGAGGAGGCGGAGCCGGCGGCCAGCGCGGCCACGCCGGCCTGCAGAACATCGCGGCGGGATCGTTTCAGGTTGGTATGCATGGTTGAAAGCCATGATACTATGCCGTTCCAGGTCCGGAAATCGCCTGACACCCGGGAAGCCGGTTCTTAGTCCGCCGCGGGGTAGGGAAGGGGCTTGCCGCCGGCGTGGCCGGGGCGGCGCAGGACCAGGCGTCCGGGGTGCACTTCCACCACACTGCAGGACTCTTCCGCCGTGTGCTCCACCATGCCGCGCAGCGTCAGAAAGTGGATTCCGGATTCGGCGGCGTATCCTCCACGGTGGTCGTGGCCGTTGAACCACGCTACGGGCGCCGGGCTGGACTTCACGATCTCCAACACCTCGCGGTGGTCCCACAAGAGGTGCTCGGGGGTGGAGGAGGCGGCCAGCACGGGGTGATGGCAGAAAAGGATGGCGTGCTGATCCTTGGCGGCAGCGTTTTGCAGGGTGCGCCGGAGCCACACTCTCTGCGCTTCCCCCAAACCGCCGTTCCACTCGAACGCGTTCTTTTCCGCCGCCGCCTTGAGTTCCGCCAGCGTCGCTCGGCCCAGTTCGCTGCGGGCGTTCAACTCCATGCCGTTCAAGACCACGAAACGCCAGTTGGCCACGGAGAAATCGTAGTACGCGTTCGGCAACCCCAGCCGCTTCAGGAGCACGGTGCGCCCGGCCGCCAGGTCGTGGTTGCCGAGCACGTGCCGGACCGGCACGCGCAGAGGGCGGAAGCAGGGCAGAACCCGGTCGAGGTTCTCCAGGCCGGCGTCCACCAGGTCGCCCAACTGAACCGTGAAGGCCAGTCTCTCCCGGCGCAGGGCGGCCACGCACTTCTCCAGCTTGGCGATGGAAGCGCGGTACTCGCGTTTGCCGGACGTATCCTTGTCGGCGTACTGCACGTCGGCCAGGATGCCGAAGGAGAGGGGCGGCGAGCCGGTCCGGGCCGCCGCCCCGAATCCCGGAAGACCGCCCAGGAAGCTCCGCCTGGTCAGGCTCATCTCAGGGGTATTGTACTGTGACGGACGCGCCGGCTGCGCTTAGCCCTTGACGTGGCACTTGGCGCAGCTGCCCTGACTGGCGAAGGCCGGACCTGCTTTGAAATGGCAGGCGCCGCACGAGATCTTCTTGGCTTCGGCCACCTTGTGCACACCGGCCTTGTAGTTCAGAGGCGCCGTGGAGGATTGAGGGAACAGCTTGTCGTGGCAGGTCTTGCAGTCGCCCTTGGCGCGCTTGACGTGGGCTTCGTGGCTGAAGGTGACATCGCCGTTCCTGGCCTTAAAGACCAGCTTCTCGGGGCCGTGATGCGCTCCCAGGTCGAGAAGGCTGAGGCTAAAGAAGACCGCGGCGGTAAACAGGGTCGCGACGAGCCGCATACAGAGACTCCTTCCTCTTCTGTATGGACCCGCCGCGAGGAACAGGGGTTTCGACCGCCCGGACGGGCCGCGGTCGAGCCGGAACAACCGGAGCGTGAAAAGGAGCCCGCTAGGACCCCTTCACATGGCACTTGGCGCAGCTGCCTTTGCTCTCGAAGGCCTTGCCGCCCGCCACGTGGCACGCGCCGCAGGAGATCTTCTTGGCCTCGGCCACCTTGTGCACGCCGGCCCGGTAGTTCAGCGGCGCGGTGGCCGACTGCGGGAACAGCTTATCGTGGCAGACTTTGCAGTCGCCGTTCTCCCTCTTGGCGTGCGCCTGGTGATTGAACGTGACATTGCCGTTCTTGGCCTTAAGTACCAGTTTCTCGGGAGCCTGCTGCGCGGTCAGCTCTCCGAAACCGAGCAGCGTCCATAGAGCAACAGAAACCACCGCAACGAAAAGACGCATTCAATAATCTCCTATTCAAAAGTCTCTTTCACCACATTCGACGTAATCAAGGACCGGAAGGTTCTGGTTTGCCAGGCATAATGAATCCCGCTCCAGGCGGTAGCCAGGGACGCGGGCCAGAGAACCGCCGCTTGCCAGCCGCCGGCCGGCTCGGAGGGCATGGCGTTGGCCACCAGAACGGTAACCGCATAAAGGATCTGGAAGAACGTGCTCAGCTTCCCCCAGGGGGTGGGCGGGAAGCGGCGCCGGCGGGCGACCAGGAACAGGGCCGCCGCACCGCCCAGGATCAGCAGATCGCGGCCGAACACCAGCACCACAAACCAGGCCGGAACGGAGGATATGGCCGCCAGCGCCAGGTAGGTTCCCGACAGCAGCAGCTTGTCGGCCAGCGGATCCAGGTAGGCTCCCACCTGCGTCATGCACCCCAGCCGCCGGGCCAGGAATCCGTCCAGGCCGTCCGTCAGGGCGGCGCACAGGAAAAACGTCAGCGCGGCTTCGTGCTGCTGCCGCAAAATACTGCGAATGGTGAGCGGGGCCAGGACCACACGCACGGCTGTGAACAGGTTTGCAGCGTTGAGCCATGGTTTCATCGGGTGGTATATCCTAGCTTGAGTAGAATGCGGACACGGACCCTCGTGCCCCGCCGCGTTGCTTCCGAACATCCATGGTAGCAATGAAACGTACGATCTGTAACGCCGTTTCAGGTCCGGGCGTGCTGCTTCTGGCCATGCTCTTTCCCGCTGTCGCCCAGACGCTCGAGGTCTACTCGGAGTTCCAGCGGGTCGACCCCCGGGGCAAGGTGATCCAGGCCGACCGGGGATCGAAACCGCGCGAGATTCTCTCCCCGGCCGTGGCGCGCAACGCGCACGCCTCCTTTCACCTGGTGGTGAGCGTGCCGGCGGGCCGGCGCTTCACCCTGTACATCGGACAGAATCCGGAGGACGCGGTGAAGGTCGACCTGTACCGGGAAGTCTACGTCCAGCACGGCGAGGAGTGGATCCCGGACGGCCTGGAGCCGGTCACGCTGCCCTTTACCGGCGTGATGGCGCCGGATGCCGCAGCCGCCGCCTTCTGGCTGGATATGTGGGTTTCCGGCCGGTCGGCGCCCAGGCGCATCAAGGTAGAGCCGCAGCTGTACTACGAGGGCCGCTGGATCATCTACCCCATGGAGGTGCGCATCAAGGCGGCCAGCGTTCCCGTGCCGGTCCGCCAGGCCGGCGGGGCGGCCCGCGCCGCCGAGCGCTCCGATGCCAGCGTTCGCGACAGCCTGGTGCGGTATCTCTGCGCGAAGGGGCCCGCGGAGCCGGGGCCGGGCGCCCCCACCGTGCGAAGCCTGATTGCCCGCAATGCGGCCCAGGACATGGCCCTGGCGATGAAATTGGAGGGCAGGCTGGGTAAGGAGAAAGTCGCGGGCGAGATTCTGACCCGCCTGGGAGCCTCTGATCGCGCGGGATGGTGCGCCGCTCCCGCATTGCCGGCACAAGCGGGACCGGAGTGGTACTTGAGGGTCCGCGATTTCCTGTTCCGGGCATGGGATTGAAACGGGGCGACCGCATAGGCCGCGCCTGAGGAACCCGGCGAATGCTCTTTGCGAGCCGCGGCAGAGGGAGCGTTGGAACTCTCCCACGCCTTGTTTCCAGGACCGCTCCCTCCGGTGCGGGCTCGCTCTTCACGGTCTCCCGTTTCTGGTTCGAACACGGTCGACGGTGGTTTGAAGCATCCACGCGTCAGTTCACGGTCTTCATCGCCAGCTGCAGTGCGACCGATTGCGAGTAACGGCCGGTCAGGCGGTTGCGCTGGACGCGTGCGCCGATCGCCACGGTGACCTGGCTCGCCAGGCGAGCCACCAACTCAAACTTGCCGGCGGCCAGATCCTCCCGGTAGGGGCGTTCCACCCCCAACCGCTCCCCGGTGAAATAAGCGACCAGCCATTCGCGGGGCGCCCAGAACAACTGCGCCAGGGAGGCGCTCTGGCGAAAGCGTGAAGCGGCGGGCTGGATGGCGCTGCGGGTGGTGATGTCGTGCTCCGCCAGGATTCCCCATTTGCCGAAGCCCAGCCGGACATAGGGTGCGATGAGGGTACGCCGCCCGAAGCGCGCCCGACCGTGCAGCAGGTTCATCCCCACCACGGTCGTTCCCTTGCCCAGAAGATCGAATTCGGCCAGCCCGCCGCCTCCGGATTCGGCCTGGCCGCGCTGCTCGGTCCCGCTGGGGCCGAAGGCGTACGGGTTGATGTGGTAGCGCTTGCCCCACCAGAACATCTTCAACTGAGTGGGGTTGTCGTAGTAGCCCATCCGGTTGCGGGAGCGCACGAACAATCCCTGGTCGGGTATGTTGATCCCGTTCGGCAGCGGATCGCGGCCGGCGGAGAACTCGAGGTGGCTGCCGCGCCGGTAGGAGACCAGGGCGCTGCCGACGTAGGCGGCCCGCGGCCGGACCGGCAGGTCGTACCTGAGGGCCGGCCGGGGCGCGCTTTTGTTTTCGGCGGAGATCACGGTCGAGAGCCGGAAGCCCTTCCCCAGTTCGGTCGCGTTGCGATACATGATGCGGCCGCGGGTCAGGCCCAGCACCGGCTGGCCGGCGCCGCCGGAGAGTTGCTCCAGCGTCACCGACCGGAAGTCCTGAGTGATGCGGCCGCCCCAACCGAGGGCCTTCACCAGGGGATTCCCCGAAGGCCTGTATTCGCCGGCGCGCAGGCTTTGGGCCTCGTCGATGCCCTTCCCGTAAGCGTTCAAGAGCCCCCCGCCCTGCGGGGCAATGTGGCAGGAGGCGCAGTTCGGATAGCCCAGCCGGACCATCGTGGGAAGAGCGGAGAGGGGAGCGGCGGCCAGGAGAGCGGGCAGAAGCGTCGCCGATGCCCGGAAACGGCGACGGGTCATGGACGGCCTCCTTCCGCCGCCGAGGCCGCCAGGTGACGGCGGGCGACGAAGTCCAGGTGCAACCGGACTTCGTTGGCCGTCTTTACCCCAAACTGAGAGGGCTGCTCGATCCCGTAGTCGCTGAGTTTCACGGCGCCGTCGCCGGCCGCGCGGAACGTGCCCCCGGAATCCTCTTTGATCTTAAGCACCATTGAGAAACTGCGCGGCACTCCGCGAATGGCCAGGGTTCCGGAAACGGTGCAGGCCGCTTCGCGGCCGGGCTCCAGGCCGGGGCAGGCGACCTGGCTGCTCTCGAAACGCAGATCGGGCTGGCGGCCGTCCGGCGACGTGAAGACGTACTTGCGCATGTGCTCGTCGCGCACATTCATGCCGGTGGCCAGCGTCTTCACGGGCAGCGTGGCCTCGATGCTCTCGAAAATGGTTCCCTGGCCGCCGCGCCGCATCCGGGCACGCAGCTGCACGGCGCTTGACTTACCCTTTACGCTGACCGCCGGGACGTTGGTGCCGGTGGAAAACGTCGCGCTGGCGCTCTCGACGGCGATCGCTTCCGCCGGCTCTCCGGCCCGCGAGAGAGGAGAGGTGATTACCGGGGCAATTCCAAGAAGCAACAGACGAGTTAGTGTTGCTGCAGCAGACACACGCATACTTTCCTCCGTTTGAGTGTGATTGTGTTTGTCACGCAGGCTCGCAAGGCCGGCCGGCTGGACTTATCCCTGCCGGCCTCATCGAACGCGCGACGACTGAATCACTTGATCACTTGAAAGACGGCAAGCACTCTGCGGCACGAGCCCGCGCGGTAATGGCAAAGCGGGCAGACTTCAGTACGTCAAGACAGGACTAAGAAGGTCCGGCGGCGTGGTAAGTGCCGTCGGACTCGAGAACCACACGCCCTGCCAGCATGGCCAGCAGCACCACCACCCGGTCCTCCAGGTCTTCCCGGGGAACTCCGGGGTCGAACTGGCGGAGCAAGGCGTGCGCCAGGGCGGTGTGGTCGCGGACCGTAACATCTCCGAGCCTGCGAATCAGGAATTCCAGCAGGTAGGCTTCGGTGATGTCGCGAAAACCCGAACGAATGCCGGCCACCCCGGTAGCCTGAGCCGCGATGCCCGGGGCGATGGCCGAGCCGCCGGCCGAGATCAATACGCGGGCCCCGAGCATGGCTCGCACCACGGCGCGGGCGGTCATGTCCCAGTTTTTGAAAGCGAAGCCGGCCGCTGTCCCGGCCTGCCTGGCCCGGACCGCCGCCTCGCGCGTCAGTCTCGATACGATCAGGGGCGTCCTCGCGGAGTCCGTTTCCTTCAGGATGTCCTCGACAGCGCGAAAGACGATGTCGCGCGCGCGCTTCTCCGAATAGATGAGCCCGGCTCTCAGGCAGTTGACCATCTGCGAGGTACGGGCGGATCCTGGGACCTTCGCCGGGGCCAAAGTGCCGGCGGGCCCGTCTCCCAATGGTTCTCCTGGCATTTGCTGCTGTTTAGCAACGGTCCTGCCATTTCGCGAAACGTTCTGTAACTAAAACCGTTTCTCCTTTGTGCGTAACAAGCCGAGCCGGGCAAGGCGCGGCTTTCCGGAAGAATTTACCCTGACAGGGGATTACGCGCCGCAAAAAGTACATGCGGGCACATTACCGCCCGTGGTCGCGCGGCGCGAACCCCGCTGGTCCCATGCGCCTAACGTGCTGAGTAACAGCAATCTGGGTCCACTCTATCTGAATAGCAGCCGGGCTGTGCCATTTTAATCAGGAGCAGTTATGGAGCGGGCGCCGCAATGCGGAAGTCTGTCTGTCCACACAACGCCGTGCCTGCGCTTACGGTCGGCGAAGCAAGTATTACGGCCGGTTAATCACAGAAGATCTTACTTCGCTATTGACCGGATTCGGGTAAGTAAGCGAAACTTGCAGCCGTATACCGTGTCCGGGCCCGAGTGAATTCGGGACAGACAAAGTCCCCGGAGATTCCCGAGGAGGAAAGAATGCGGCATGCTTCGAAGTTTGCGGTGTTGCTGTTTGGCGGCCTGCTGGCGCAGGCGCCGGCTTGGCCATCCACCCTGTTCTTCGCGATGCTGGACCGCGCCGAGGAATCGCGGCGGCCGGGAATTCTGGCGGAGGGGCTGGGTGTGTTGCTGCTCGGCAAATCGGAGGAAATGGCCACCCTCTGGCTTCGTTTCCACCGGCTCAGCGGCGAGCAGACGGGCGCGGAGATCCACGGAACTGCCGCGGGACGCGAGGGAAAAAGAACGCCACGGGAGCTTCCGCTGGGACGACTGCGAGGATTCGGTATCCCGGTGGACGGGCTGTTCGTAAGCCACCTGAGGGCCGGACTGCTGTACCTGAACGTTCGCTCCGCGGCTTTCCCCTCTGGCGAAATCCGCAGCCGGCTGCGATCCTCCGACTGGATCGACCGCCGCGCCCTGGCGGACCTGATCCAGGGGGTTCGCGAGGATGTTTCGGGCGGAGAGGAAGGCAGGACGCCGGCGCCGCCTGCCGCCATGGACGCAGTGCCGGAGCCGGCGGGGGCTCTCCTGCTCGCCTCCGGGCTGGCCGGGCTGGCGGCGCTGCGCCGCCGGAGCGGGTCGCAGTAGCCCGGGAGGTTGAACCGCGCTGTTTGGCCGCGGCCCGGTGTCCACGGTCTTCGCGTTTCCGGCCGTAACGCGGGGCAGGCACGCTTTTCCAGGGCGCCCGGGGGCAAAGGGGTGATGCCCCCGGGGATCGGGCGCCGGGCGAAACCGCTCTATACCCCTCCGCCGGTAGCCGCCCGAATCTCGGGCGCCAGGGGATCGTACTCGCGCTGTACGAATTGCCCGGTGAAAGCCAGAAAGCGCATCTGGGCCTGCAGGCGCAGTAACGGGTCGCTTGTCCCGGTCACCTGAAAAGAACGCAGGAAGCCGGCCAGGTTCGCGGTTGCCGCCAGGTCCTCGAACGTCCGGAATCTCAGATACGCGGTTCCGATGCCCTTGCGGTCGCCGTGCGAGACCTCGAGCAGCCTGCAGTAGAGCGTAGTGTAATCGCCCAGCAGATCCCGGACGGCGCGCGCGCCGGCGCCGCCGGACTTCTGCATGTATTTGTTGCCCTCCAGCAGAAACTCGCGGCCATCGGGCGAGCGGAAGGCGATGCGGTAGTTCATTTCGGCTTCGCCGGTGGCCGGGTTGACGCGCAGGTAGCGGAAGCTGCTGTTGCGCGGGTCGATGGGGAACCTCGCAGGTCCCTCGCCCAGCAGCTTGCCGAAAGCGATGCTGCCCTCCATGCCCGCTTCATGCTCGAAGCCGTCGATGAACTCGTTCACGTCCCGGATGGTCATGCGCGCCCGAAAGCTGCAGGGAACGGCGCCCGGCTGGTCGACGGCGCTCGGAGGTTCCGAGGCTCCCTCCGCGTAGCAGCCCACCATCTCTTCGTCGAAGGTCATGCCCAGACCGTCGGGCAGGCGGGCCTCCAGGAACGGCCGCAGGAGCGTGGGCGCCGGCGCAGTCTGCGCCCCGGTTCGCGACAGCAGGTAATAGAAACCGAACCGCCCGCCGGCCTCGCCGTGAAAGATGCCCAGCGAGGAAGAGCCCAGCAGGGCGGGAGCGCCGGGAGGCAGATCGGTGATCCATTTTCCGACCATCAGGTCGCCGGAGACTCTCCGGATCTCGTCGTGGAAGGGGGTGAAGTCGTTCAGCCGGAAATGATCGCGCGCGAAGCTCGGCATCACCAGGCCCTCGATGAGGCCCATGAGCTGATACCGGCTCTCCAGTCTGCCGTCCGGCTTCACTTCGAAGCTCAGGTACGCCGCGCCGCCCGCTTGGTTGGCGTTCGAGACCACGTCCATTCTCCAGGCTCCGGCCAGATCCTCTTTGGCTGGAACGGCCGCCTGCTCGAACAGCGTCCGGTGGTCCTCGACGCTCATGCGGGCAATGGAGTAGCGACGCGTCATGGGGAAGGTGAACATCCGGGTCCCGTTGGGGAACTCGCCCAGGTAGACGCGTCCGATCAGCAGGTCCGGAGTGATGATCTTGAAGATGTCGTAGAAGCCCTGCCAGGGGAAGTCGAGATAGCGCAGCAGAATGTAGCGCCCCGGTTCGAGGCTTCCCTGAGCTTTGTCGAGCTTGATCTCTTCTAGTGAGTTGCGCGCGCGGATACGGCCGTCGGTATCGCTGGTGACTCCCACATAGCGCCCGTTCTCGAGAAAGAAGCGCTTCTTGAAGCCAGTGAACAGAGCCGAGGAAAGCCCGTTGAGGATGTGGCGTTTCGGGAAGAAGCCTTTCCAGGCGGTATCGTTGCGGATTTCCCCCGCGGCGAGGTCGACCTGCGGGGCGCCGCCTTTGTTGACGATGGCGGAGATGGGCAGGGTCTCCGAGCGGCGGAAAACCCGCTCCAGCTGGTCCTCACGCCACTCCGGCGCTTCCAGGGGATCGGCCGCCGCGCTCAGGGCCACGGCCCTGGGGGGGGCGGGGTAGGCTTCGCCGCCCAGTTCACGGATCTTGCGCTCGGCCACATGCTCGGCCAGCGCCGAGATCGTGAGGAAGGGGTTCACTCCCAGGGCCGAGCGCACCAGGGCGCCATCGGCGACCAGCAGGCCGGCGTGAACGGCGCCGTCGCCCGAAAAGACGCGTCCGAACGGATCGGCCGCGCCCTGCAGGTAGTCCTCGCCCACGGGGACTCCACCCAGAGGGTGGGCGGTGATCAGGTGCCGGGCCTCGAACACGTTCCACAGCGGATTGGAGATGAAGTCGGCGCGCAGGGCCCGCGCGTGACGGCGCAGTTCCTCGTTGATGCGGGTGAAGGCCACCTGTCTGCCGACGCCTTCCCACTCGATCCTCATGCGCCCGTCCGGTTCGTACCAGGGCGTCTCGAAGACCATGGTTCCCCGCGCGTCGTCGAATCCCATCACCAGGTAGAGCATGGTGTGGTTGAGGGCCCCATCCGGATCGTGAGGGCGGAGCACGTTCAAGTCCTGGAGCACGCGGCGGCGCTCGGCCTCTTCGTTTCCGGCCCAGGTGTCCTCGCCGCGGACGGCGGCGAAGACGGCCTTGGCGGCCAGCACATAGGCGCTGGGGAAGGACAGGTCTTCGACCGCGATGCGGTTCGCGGCCGGCGCGTTTCCGTTGTACCTGACCACGCCGACGATGGTGGGACCGGGCGGCGCTGCGTCGCCGGAGCCGGGCCGTCCCTGGCCGTAGCCCAGCACGCCGGTGGCGAAGTCGCCGTTGTAGGCCAGTCCGAAGAAGTCTCCGTTGCCGCTGAAGCAGGTTCCCAGGGCCGGAGAAACGGAGAGCCCGCGGGCAGCCGAGCGCATCAGGATCTCCGTGGAATTGATGGCGCCCGCGGCCAGAATCACGTTGCCGGCGTCCAGGGCGAAGGCCTCGTCGCGGCCGTCATCGCTCCAGTGCCGCCCGTGAATCCGCCACCCGCCGCCGGGGCGCTTCTCAATCCACTCCACCTTGGCCTGGGTGAAGATCTCCGCCCCGGCGTTCCGGGCCATGGGGAGATAGTTCATGTAGAGAGTATTCTTGGCGCCGAAGTTGCAGCCGGTGACGCAATCACCGCAATCGTTGCACGGCGCCTGGGGCACACCCTGGTCGTTGAGCCCGTTGACTGTAAAGTTGACGGCGATGTCCAGGCCTTCGGCCCGGGCTCCGATCTCACGGGCGCGGCGGTCCAGGGCCTGCACCTTGGCCAGTTCGGCGGCACGCGGGTGCGGGCGGGCGCCAAGCACCTGGCGGGCCCTCTGGTAGTAAGGAAGCAGGCTCTCGCGCGTAAGGGAGCGCGGCCAGTCTCCCGACTGGAAGACTTCGGCATCCGGGACGATGGCGACGTTGGCGTTGATCAGCGAAGTGCCGCCCAGTCCGGAGCCTTTGATCACCGAGATGTCGCGGTAGGTGAGGAACTCGTAGAGTCCCAGCGGGTTGCCGTCCCGGCGGGCGGCCGCCAGGACTTTGGGGACGCTATCGGGGAAAGAACCGATGGGCCACTCGCGGCCCCGCTCCAGGATGCACAGCGATGGCTTGGGGTGGAGATTGGCCGCTGCAATCCGGCCGGCGGTGATGGCGCCGCCGTAACCGGAGCCGACGACGACAAAATCGTAAGACGGCTTGCGTTGGCCCCATTGGCTGGCCAGCATGGTAAGCCCCTCCTCGGGCTGGTTTTGTCCTCTGTGGGGCAATCTTATGCGAATTCGTGACGGAAATCAAAAAAAATCAGGGCGCGAGCCGGTTGGGGGCGCCGGTTCCGGCGCCGGCCTGGCGCCCGGAAGCGGGGCTGAAGCGGCCGCTCATAGTAGAATAGGGGCAGCGGAGCCTTTTACGAGCCAAATGAACCATCGATTTGCCGCGCTCCTGGGTTTGGCGGCTTTGAGCGCACTTCCCACCTTCTGCGAGGAGGCCCCACTCACTCCGCCGCGTGCGGGCCGCGTGGACATCCTGAAAGCGACGGAACTCAAACCCGGCATGAAAGGTTACGCCTGGACGGTGTTTGAGGGCACACGGCCGGAGAACGTGCCGGTGGAGATCATCGGCTTGTGGAGGAACGCCTGGGGTCCCCGCCAGGATGTGATCCTGGCCAAGATGGGGGGCCGGGCGGCACGCACCAACGTGGCGGGCGGCATGAGCGGCAGCCCGGTCTACGTGGACGGCAAGCTCATCGGGGCGGTAGCGCTGCGCTTGAGCGTGTTCTCGCCGGACGCCATCTGCGGCATCACCCCCATTGAACTGATGCTGGAGATCAACGATCTGGACCAGTCGCGTCCCAGCGATGCGCGCACGCCGGACAAGGTCCAGGCGCGCAGCCAGGTGGCCGTACCCGGTGAATTGCTGGCCCAGGCGGTGGCCGCGGGCGCTTCTGCCGGGCTGCAGCGCCAGACGCCCCTGATGGTTCCCATCGAGACGCCGCTGGCGTTTTCGGGATTCCACGAGAGCACCCTGCGCGAGTTCGGTCCGCTGTTCCAGCAGCTGGGCATCGCGGCGGTGCAGGGCGGCGCGGGCAGCGCCATCTACACCACCAAGCCCGCCCCCGGGTGGCAGGACGCACTGCAGCCCGGCGAGGCCGTGGCCGGCGTCCTGGTCTCCGGCGACATGAGCGTCACCGGGCTGGGAACGGTCACCTACAACGATGGCAGGCGGATTCTCGCCTTCGGGCATCCGTTCTTCAATCTCGGTCCGGTCAACATGCCCATGAGCAAGGGCGAGGTGCTCATGGTGCTGTCCTCCGCCTTTCAACCGAACAAGTACGCCAACGCGACCGAGATCGTGGGCGCCTTGCAGCAGGATCGCCACAGCGGCATCATGGGCGTGCTGGGCAAGGAATCGGAGATGATCCCGGTGAACGTCAAGGTGCGTTCCTTCTCCGACTCCAACCAGGTGCTGAACGAGAAGAAGTTCCGCTTCAACGTCTTCGTGCAGCAGAAGTGGACGCCCTACCTGATGATGCTCACTCTGTTCAACTCCATCTCGGGTCTGAACGAGTTCCGGGACGAGGCCACCTACCGCCTCAGCGGCGAGGTGGAACTGGACGGACAGCCCAACCTGTCGCTCTCCACCATGCAGGCTTCCGGGGAGATGCCCATGCCCGCTCCCATGCTGCTGGCCGGATGGTGGGGGGACAAGTTCAACCGCCTGTTCCTGAACAACGTTAAGACTCCTAAGCTGAAGCGGGTCAGCGTGAGCGTGGACCTGCTGCCCGAGCGCAGGGTGGCCAGCATCGAGAGCGCGTGGCTGGCGGGGAATGAGGTGCGCGCCGGCGAAGCCGTGCCCATGAAGGTGTTCCTGCGGCCCTACCGCGGGGAGCGCCTCGAGCGGGACTTCACCGTGCGCGTGCCGGCCGGGTTCCCGAAGGGCGATCATCGCATCCTGCTGAGCGATGCCGACACCATGAACCGCATGCAGAGCATGGCCGGCTTCATGAACCGCTATATCGATCTGCCGCAGGCCGTTTCGCTCATCAACCAGGAGCGCAGCAATAACAAGCTCTACATCACGCTGCTGCAAGCCAGCCCCACCGCATACTACGACGACAAGACGATGCCCAACCTGCCGGGCTCGGTGCTGAACGTCATGCAGGCCGGGCGCGCCTCCAACCGTCCCCTGGTTACCTCGGCCGAGAGCGGGTCCGAGCAGGGCGCTCTGCCGTTCGACTACGTGATCAGCGGCAGCTATTCGTTGAAGATCACCGTGAAGTGAGCACAAAACCAGGACATTGAATGCGAGCAATTCCCGCGCTTCTGTATCTCTGCGCCGCGGCCCTGACGTACGCCGGCCAGACCCGCACATGGTCGCAGTCCGAATTTGAAGAGTTTCAGAAAGGGACATTGAACAACGTCTCCGTCCGGAGCGACGGGAGGGTGACCCTGGCCCCCCGGTTCGTGGAGCGGTTCGATTCCTCCACTCCCTACCTGTGGGCCCTGGCCCAGGATTCCAAAGGCAACCTGTTCGCGGGCGGCGGTCCCGGCGCCAAGCTTTTCCGCATCACTCCTTCAGGGCAGAAGAGCACTCTCACCGAACTGGACGAACTGGAGATTCACTCGATCGTTGTCGACCGGGACGACGGAGTCTTCGTGGCCACCTCACCCGACGGGAAGGTGTACCGCGTCTCCGGCGGCGGCAAGGCGGAGATCTTCTATGAGCCCAAGGCCAAGTACATCTGGTCGATGGCCTTCTCTTCGGATGGCGATTTATACGTAGCCACCGGGCAGCCGGGCGAGATTCACCGGGTGAGTCGGGACGGGAAGGGCCGCGCGATCTTCCAGTCCGACGACACGCATGTCCGCTCCATGACTCTGGACGCGCGCGGCAACCTGATCGTGGGGACCGAGCCCGGCGGGCTCGTGATCCGGGTTTCCCCGGCCGGTGACGCGTTTGTCCTTTATGAGATGAACCGGAAGGAGATCACGGCGGTGGCCGTGAGCCAGGACGGCGCGATCTACGCCGCCGGAGTGGGCACCAAGCAGCCCGCTTCCCGCCTGCCCGCCGCCCCGGCGCCGGTCAGTCCGGCTCCCGCGCCCGCTCCCGCGGCTCAGGCGGGCGCCCGTCCGGCGGCCGTGCCCCCTCCGCCCAGTCTGGCGACCGCGGCGATCACCGGCGGCAGCGAGGTATATCGAATCAGCCCGGACGGCGACCCGTGGAAGATCTGGAGCCATTCCTCGGACATCGTTTACGCCCTGGCTTTTGACCACCAGGGACGGGTTCTGATGGGCACCGGGAACAAGGGGGCCATCTACCGCATCGATTCCGAGCAGCTTTATACCGCGCTGCTCAACGCTCCCCCCACACAGGTCACTTCATTCTCGAGCCGGCCCGGAGCCGGCTTGTTCGCGGCCACCGGCAATGTCGGGAAGGTGTACCAGATCGGGCCGGAGTTCGAAACCGAGGGCTGGCTGGAAAGCGATGTCTTCGATGCCGGCATGTTCTCCTTCTGGGGGCGCCTCACCTTTGAGGGCGCCGGCCGCATCGCCGTGGTGGGACGCAGCGGCAATCTCTCGCGCCCGCAGAAGAACTGGAGTTCCTGGTCGGCCCCGATCGCGGCGCCCGGGGGAGGGAATCTCTCTGTGCCTCCGGCGCGATTCTTCCAGTGGAAAGCCACGCTGAGGCGCGAAGGGGCCGTATCGCCGGAGCTCGCGCTGGTGGAGGTTGCCTATCTCCCCAAGAATGTCGCGCCGGTAGTGGGCGAGATTGAGATTACTCCTGCGAACTACCGCTTTCCTGTACAGTCGCTGTCGCTCACGCCTTCCCGCAGCCTGAGCCTGCCCCCGCTGGGCAGGCCGCGTCCCTCCTCCTCTCCGGCCCCCTCGCTGGAAACCAGCACGCCGGCCATGGAGTTCGCCAAGGGTTTCATCGGTGCGCGCTGGCTGGTCTCCGATGAGAACGGCGACGACCTCATCTACACGGTGCGGATCCGCGGCGAGAAGGAAACCGAGTGGAAGCTGCTGCGCGAGAAGGTCCGGGAGAAGTACCTGAGCTGGGACGCGAACGCATTTCCCGACGGCGAGTACCGCTTGCGCGTGATCGCTTCCGATCTGCCGGACAATCCCAAGGACCAGGCGCTCAGCGGTTCACTGGACAGTTACGCCTTCGTCGTCGACAACACGGCGCCGGAAATCCTGGGTTTGACCGCTGCCCGCAAAGGCAGCAAGCTGGAGGCCCGCTGGAAGGCCAGGGATGCGCTCAGCGTGATCGAGGCGGCCGAGTACTCGATGGACGGCGGCGAGTGGATGGTCGTAGCGCCTTCTTCCCGCCTCTCGGATTCGCTGGAACTGGACTATCTGCTGACCATCGACAACCTCCCGGCCGGCGAGCACACCATCGCGGTTCGCGTTCAGGACAGCCACCGCAATCAGGCGACCGGGAAAGTGGTAATCCGCTGACGGCCGGGCGAGCACCGCTTCCGGGCGGTGGCAGCCCGGAAAGAACGCTGTCCCATAACCCCGCAAGGGATGGCGGGAGTGCCGCCGCGGCACGGTGAGGTCACGGTGTGACTCCATTTCACACGTGACAAGTCAGCCGGCATCAGCTGAAACCCCACCGGCGGCTTCTTCCGTCCAAGGTGTTTATGCGGCTGGCCGCTATCACCGTGGCCGCTCTCGCAAGCCCGACCCTGTTGTGCGGACAGTGGTTCGGATTAGTGGGAGGCACGCACTTCACGCGTGACTTTCCGATTTCAAGGACGGTGTTCCTTGACCCCAGCTATCCCCAGGGCCTCACCACCTTCGACCTGTTCTCGGATACCCGCAGCTTCATCGCGGGGATTTCCGTCGAGCTGGATTTCGGCAAGCGGTTCTCACTGGAAGGGAACGCGCTGCACCGGACGTTGCACCTGCGCAGGCGGTTCATCCTTCCTGACGGTTCCCGGCAGGATGCCGGCCGGCTGTCGGTGAACACCTGGGAGTTTCCCGTGCTGCTCAAATACCGTCTGCCGGCGGTGGGGATGGCGAGGCCCTTTGTCGAGGCCGGGCCGGCGTTTCGCACCCGGCACAACCCGGCGCCCACGGAACCCTCCCAGATCGGCGCCGCCGCCGGGCTGGGGATGGAGTTTGCCGCTGGACGGTTTCGCATTTCGCCGGCCCTCCGCTACACTCGCTGGCAGTACGACGGCGACTTTCCGCGGTTCGCGACGAAACGCGATCAGATCGAGTTCCTCACCGGGTTGAGTTTCGGCACCTCGGTGCCGTCCTGGAGAGTGGCCGGCAGGAAATTCCGGTTCGGACTGGCCGGCGGTACTCCGTTTACGGGTGGACTCCGAAAGCTACCGGCGTTTGAAACGATCCGCGAAGAGCAGGGCTACATCGCGGGACTCGCGGCCGAGGTGGAGCTGAGCCGGCGTTTCTCCGTCGAGGCCAACGGGCTGTACAGGCCGTTTCGCGCCCGTTCGATCTACGAGGGTGGACCGTTCGGCCCGTCGTCATTCGAGTTCACGGTCCTGACGTGGGAATTTCCGGTGCTCGCGAAGTACCGTCCCCTGCCGGAGTGGAAGATGCGGCCGGTGGTCGAAGCCGGGCCCTCGTTCCGGCTGTCCGGGAACCGCAACGGCTACAATCCGTCATCGTACGGTGTGACAGCCGGCGGAGGCATCGAGGCGGACTACAAGGCCGTGAGGATCGGGCCGGTGGTGAGATACACACGCTGGGCTGCCGATTCCAGGCGGGGCCTCTTCACACCGCGTACCGAACCGAACCAGGTCGAGCTCCTGGTTTCACTCACCTTCTGAGGGCGGTTTCCAACTCGTCTCTCAGTTCCCGCGATCCGAATCGCTCCACCAGCGCCAGCAAGCGGTTCGTCGAGCGGGGTTGTCCGGTCGCGAAAACACGCAGCAGCTTCAGGAAGTTCTGCTGCCCCATGGCCTGCTCCAGCCGGTACAGCATCAGCGGTCCCTTCATGTACAGCACGCGATAGGCGTCGGGCGAGTGCCTGGGGATACCCCGGATGGCGGGCGCCCCGGCCGTCTTCTCCCGGAAAAGAGCCAACTCGGCCTCGAAAGATTCGTTTCCATGCGACTTCCGCAGCGCCATGAGAGCGGAGTACTCGGCGAAGGACTCGTTCAGCCAGTCCTCCCAGTTCTCCACAGGGGCGCCGGTCCACCAGAAGTGCGCGATCTCGTGGGCCAGGGCCCTGGTCGCCTGCTGCGATGAGAGCTTCGACATGTAGGCCGTCTCGTAGCACACGAACCCGTTGCGGCTATAGCCGCCTCCGCCGGCACGGTCCGCATAGACGATCGTGAGTTGTCCGGAACCGGACGGGCCGAACCAGGCGGCGAACCACTGGGTCAGCGATCCCGATTCTCTGGCAACACGCTCCGCGGCGTCCGCCCCGAGGGTGACTTCGTCCACCCGGATCTGCCGCTGGCCGGCCTCAACCCGGTGGCTCCTCAGGTTCTTCGAGGCCACGATGTTGATATCCGTAGCCGGCTCATCCTGCTCGAGCAACCAGCGGCCCGGGCTGACGCTCCCGAGGCGGCCGGCGCCGGAGACGCTCCAGGAAGGCTCGATCCCGATCGCCAGCTTGTAAGTGAAGCGGCCCCTGTCAGGCTGGAAGGGAAACCAGGCGCTGTACAGCGCCAGTTCAACCCAGTCGGGGCCGAGCGCATCGACGTTATTCGGACGGACCAGCAGCTTGCCGCCGTAGTCAAACTCGAATCGCACTCGCTCTGCTTTCTGCAGCGGCCGGGCGAAATGAAAGACCAGGGGAGCGCCCTCCGAGGCAAAGAGGAACTGCCCCCTCAGGGAGCGGTCGAATGCGTAATTCACGCAGACCGGGCAGGAAGCCGAGCGCACCTCCAGGCCGCGATTGATCAGAAAGCGCGCCTCGCGCTCGCCCCCGGTCGCGGCCATCTCCACGGCTCCCTGCACCTGCAGCGAGCCGTCATGGGGTGAAAGCTGGACGCGCAGATCGTACCGGGTGGCAGCGGAAGCGGTTGCGCAGGCCAGGAGCAACAGACAGCGGACTCCCATATTGGCTAATACGCAGAGTAAAGAGAAAAGTTTGCTCTCGGGGTTTCGGTGACAGGCTACGCACCCCCCGGCAGGCCTGACAGGGAGGGGGTGTGCGGCCTGTTACCGGAGCCTCCTAGGGACCAAAGAGACGTTTGCGCAACATGGCAATGTTACGCCGAACTCGTTCATACATCGAGGCCTGACCGCCGGCCGGGGCCCCTTCCCGGTTGGCCGCGATTCCGGTTGCGCCGGAATCCGTTTCGCGCGGCTGTTCCACCGGGGTCTCTCCGGCGAAGCGCACGATGTTCCCCACAAAGGCATATTGGCGGCGTAAGCGGGCGCCGTCCTTCTCCACCAGCACCGAGAACCCCGGGTTTGCGGCGGCGCCCCCCGGTCCGGGCATTTCCACGCGATGGACCAGAACGGGGTAATAGCCTTTCAGATTCCTTTCGCGATAGGCGGTTTCGTAGCGGTGGCGCCGCGTGTTCCAGATAAAGACCCGCAAGCCGTCAAACTGGTAGGGTTGCAGGCTCCGGTCAATGGTGGTCCACAGCCAGTGATGCTTCAACTGGTCTCCGTCCTGAACCTGTCCCAGGGAGAAGTAGGAAGTGATGCGTTTGCCCTCGGCATACTGGGCCACCTCGTCGGGAATCGCCAGGTAGATGCGGCTGCGCAGCACCCAACCCGCCTGTCCCGAAGGGGCCCGTATCAGGCTCCAGTCGTCGCGGGGGACCGGCTTTCGCTCCTCCTCCGCTTCCTCGGCGGCCTCTTCCTCTCCCGGTTCCTCCAGCCCGGCGGGGCGCTGGGAAAGCCGGAGCCAGTTGTCGGGTAACGGAGGCGGGGCCGGCACCGGCGGCCGGGGAAACTCAGGCTCCTTCTTCTTCTTCGCGACCTTCCTGGGCTCCGGCGGTGGAGGGAGCAGGCGCCGTGCAACCGGTTCTTTGCTGGTTCGAGGCGTAACGGCGTGGCCTACCACCTCGAACTTGTCGCCTTCCTTCAGCTGGAAGTAACTGGGCGACGTGCGCTCCGGCCTGGTGTGAACGTTGAGCAGCGCCCAGGTGGAAGCCAGGCCCTGCGAAGGGAGTGTCCGGGCCTGCTGCTCGAGTTCCCGCAACTCATCCATCTCCTCCTGGCTGAGCAGCTGGCGCTGGTGCGTCCAGCCTTCGGCGCCGGAAGGCGTCCGCACTTTCATAAAGGAGCGCCGGGTACGGACGATCTCCACCTGTTCTCCGTGCCTGACGACCGCGGCGACTCCGGAATTGAGCGGGATGTCGCGGCGCAGTTCCAGGGTCGCCGGTCCCACGTAGGCTTCTCCCAGGGCCGGAGGACGCTCCGGTCCGCCTGAGCAGGCGGCCAGGATAAGAAGTGCGAAGCTGAGGCAAACGCCGCGAAGCAATTTTCGTGTGGCCCCTGTCCCTATTATAGAAAGATGACCGGCAACCCCGACGCAGACCGTGAGGCAGCGGACGCGAATACGGCTGTTTTCTACTGTCCGGCTTGCCGCCAGCCTGTGGCGGCGCCGCTGATGTGCGGCGACTGCCATTCCCTGATCTGCCGGCAATGCGGGACCCCGCTGGAGGCCGTGGACGAGTTGGGCATGGGATAAAGGATCGCTTCAGACCAGGGTTAGAGCAGGACCAGGCGGATGGGAGCGCCCGAATCCTCCAGCAGTTGATTCAGTTCCCGAACCCGCCTGCGCACCCGGGCCTTGTTGCCCGGCGTGGCGGCCAACCGGTCCAGCACGATCCGCACGGGCCGGGGGGCGGGACCGGGTTCGCCATTGGGATTCCCCCGGTCCCGGGGGATTACCAGTTGCACCGGTTCGGGCACTGCCAGAAGCCCCGTGGCAGAATGCCGGCGGCATCCGGTTTGGGAGACCAGGAAGTCTCGCACGCGTTACACTGGAGCACCAGTGCGTACCTGTTTAACTTCTTCACGCCCAACCGCTCCAGTTGGTCTGCCGTCAACGGGCGGGGACCGCTGCCCGCCAGGACTCGCTCGGTTTGCACTACTGCTTCCTCCCTTCTGGTGGCTGCACCGGTTTGGGCCGGTTGCACTCTCAGCAATGCACGCCGCGCTCCATGCCCTCCGCGCACGGCAAGGGGCGTGCTTCCCAGTATTTCCGGTTCGGGAATCGGCGGGGAGTTCGGCCAGACGCGAGCCGCCGTTCTTTCGGATGCCTCAAAGTGGGCAGGGCTGGCCGTTTTCGGACAGGCTGCTTTTCCTGCGCGGGCCGGTTGAAAGGCGCGATCATCGGAACGTATGGACCTGAGCCACGCGCTGCGCGCCGCCGCCGAGGCTTTGCTGATCGGCTTCCTGGTCGGGGCGGAACGGGAATCCTCGCGCGAGGAAGGCGAGCGCCAGCCGGGCGTTCGCGATTTCATTGTCATCGCGCTGGTGGGCACCATCTGCGGCCTGCTGGGGCTGGCTTACCTGACCGTGGCCGCGCTGCTGTCGATCGCCATCGTGCTGGCCGTATTCCATTTTCAGGCCAGCGAGCGCTCCGGGGTGACCACCGAAATGGCCGCTATCGCCACCTTCTGCCTGGGAGTCCTGACCACCCTGCCCCGGGATACCTTCGGACCGGCGACCGCGGTGGCCGTCACCGTCGTGATGGTGCTCCTGCTGGAGGCCAAGCGCACGCTGCACAAGTTCATCCGGGAGACGGTGACTGAGACCGAGTTCAACGACACGCTGCGCTTTCTGGCCATCATCTTCGTCATCTACCCGGTGCTTCCCGAGGGTTCCTACGGCCCCTATGAAGCCTTTTCGCCCCGCGCCATCTGGCTGTTCGTGATCCTGGTCTGCTCGATCTCCTACATCGGCTATTTCCTCCGCAAGTTCCTGGGCAGCGGGGAGGGGTTGCGGCTGGCCGGGGTGCTGGGCGGGCTGGCCTCCAGCACGGCGGCCACGGCCTCCTTCGCACGCCAGGCGCGCGAGGAGCCCAAAAGCCTGCCCATGTTCTGGCAGGCCGGAGTCCTGGCGAATGCGATGCAGTTTCCCCGCGTGCTGGTGCTGCTGTACGTGATCAGCCCGCCCCTTGCGATCGGCGTCACTCCGGTGCTGGCCGTCATGACGGCCGCCGGGATGATCCTGAGCTGGCTGATGGCCCGCGGGATTCCGGTGGAGCGCGAGGCGCCGCCGGCCGGCCTGCGGAATCCCTTCCGCCTGGTTCCGGCTCTGAAGTTCGGCGCGCTGTTCGCGGCCATGGTCTTTCTCAGCAAGGCCGGCCTGGCGCTGGCGGGCCAGCAGGCGGTACTGTGGGTGGCCGCCCTGGGCGGCTCGGTGGACGCGGACGCCGCCATCGTGGCCGCGGCCCAGTTGTTGGGTAACGCCAGCATCAGCCCCGCGATGGCGGCAGGAGCGGTGCTGCTGGCCCTGGCTACCAACGCGTTGTTGAAGATAGCCATCGCGGGCTATGCCGGCAACCGGATTTTCGCGCGGCGGCTGGCGCTCGCTTTCGCAGCCATGTTCGGCGCCGGGGCTCTCCTCTGGGCGGCGTCGGGGATGATCTGAAGCCCCTTGCGTCTCACTCGGCCGCTTGGCCGGGTTCGTCCTCGCTCTCGGTCCCTTTCCGCCGGATGCCGTACTTCTCCATACGGTAGATGAGCGCCTTGCGGCTGATGTCCAGGTACTTGGCGGCGTGCGTCTGGTTCCCGTTGAACTTCTCCAGGGCCTTGACCAGCAGCTCCTTCTCGACCGATTCCAGGCTGATGCCCTGCTGGGGGAGCTCGAGTTGCAGCATGTCGGTGGCCGGGCGCTCGCGGCGCAGGCGTTCGGGCAAATCCGCCAGGGTGATCTCGCTACCCCGGCTCAGCACCACCAGCCGCTCCACGACGTTCTCCAACTCGCGAATGTTGCCGGGCCAGCGGTAGTTCTGAAAGTAAGGGACCAGGGGATCCGGCAGCACGAGGTCCGGGCGTCCCTGTTTTTCCTTGGCTTTCAAGAAGAAGTGCTGGAGGAGTTCGGGAATATCCTCGGCTCGCTCGCGCAGCGGCGGCAGCTCGAGCGGGATCACCGCCAGCCGGTAATAGAGGTCCTCGCGGAACGTGCCGTCCTCGATCATGGCCTCCAGGTTCCGGTTGGTGGCGGCAATGAAGCGCACGTCCACGCGGGCCGGCGCCGCGGCCCCTACCTTCTCGATCTCGCCCTGTTGCAGAAGCCGCAACACCTTGACCTGGAGCTCGCCCGGCATTTCGCCGATTTCGTCGAGAAACAGGGTTCCTCGATCGGCCAGTTCCACCTTGCCGGCCTTGTGGGTCATGGCGCCGGTGAACGAACCTTTGACATGGCCGAAGAGCTCGGACTCCAGCAGGTCGCGCGGGATGGCGCCGCAGTTGATGGTGACGAACGGCCGGTCGCGGCGCGGGCTGTTGAAGTGGATGGCTCGGGCGAGCAGCTCCTTGCCCGTGCCGGTCTCCGCGTGGATCAGGATGGTGGCGTTGCTGGAGGCCGCCCGGGTGGCGGTTTCGAGCACGGAGAGCAGGGCCTCGGAATGGCCGATGATGTTCTCGAATCCGTACTTGCGGTCCAGGCTGGCGCGCAGGGTGCGAACCTCTTCCACCAACTTGAAGTGGTCCAGAACGCGGTTCACCACCAGAGCCAGCTCGTCGTAATCGATCGGTTTGGTCAGGTAGTCATAGGCGCCGGCCTTCATGGCCTGTACCGCGCTCTGGATGGTGCCGAACGCGGTGATGAGCACCACCGGCAGCTCGGGGCAGTCGCTCCGGACCTTCTCCAGCAGCTCCAATCCCGACAGGCCCGGCATCTTGAGATCGGTCAGCACAAGGGCGGGTGGATCCCGCTCGATGGCGGCAAGGGCTTCCTGGCCGCCGGCCGCGGTGGTCACCGCATAGCCCATGTCTTCGAGCTGGGTCTGCAGCACCCAACGCAGATTTTCGTCGTCGTCTACTACCAGGATGCGGGGAGAATTCATGGACGTCTCTGTTTGGGCGCCAGTACCACGGCGAAGGTCATTCCGCCCTCGGGATTCCGGCTGGCCATGAGGGCGCCTCCCATCTGGCGGACAATCTGGTGAGCCACCGAGAGGCCGAGTCCGGTCCCATGCTCCTTGGTCGTGAAGAACGGATCGAACAGGCGGTCCACGTCGGCGGGGGCGACGCCGCAGCCGTGGTCGATGACCCGGATGCCGACCTTGCCGTCGTTCTGGCCGGCCGAGAGGTACACGGTCTCGCCTTCCGGGCTGGCCTCGATGGCGTTGATCATCAGGTTCAGCAGCACCTGCTCGAGCTGCTCCGGATCGCATTCCACGGGCGGAACCCGCGGATCCACGCGTTTGACCAGGTGGACCGTCTTCCCGCGGATGGCGTGGTTCGCTAAACCGATCACGTTGTCGAGCACCGGGACCAGCTCCACGTTCTGAAAGCGGGGCGGCCGTGGACGGGCGAAATTCAGGAAGTTCGTCAACAGGCCGTCCAGGCGCCGGCATTCCTTGGTAATAATCTCCAGGCAGCGGGCGTGCTTGGGTTCCAGTTGCCGGGCCCGTTGCAGGATATCGGCCGCGCCGGAAATGCTGGCCAGGGGATTCCGGATCTCATGAGCCAGGCCGGCCGACAACTGCCCGATGGCCGAAAGGCGCTCGGCACGCTTCATGCCCTCGAAGTTCGCCTGAACCTTCTCGTAGACTGTGCTCAGCTGCTCAGCCAGGGCCTGGTACTGCTTCCTCATGTGCCGCTCCCGTCCGGCCAGCACGCCGGTGAGAAGCCCGGCGCCAAAGAGCGTGAGAAGGTCGATCGCGCGGCCGGCCGCCGAGTCGGCCGGCACGGCCAGCAGGGCGAGGGTGGCAGCAATCGCCGCGGCCAGCCCGCCTCGCCAGCCGTCATAGAGGGCCACAAAGACGACCGGCACGAGGCAGAGCCGTCCGGCGGCGGGATTCCAGAAGATCTCCGCGGCGGCCGCGAGCAGAAGAGCCGCCGCCGCGACACTCCGCCGGATCCAGGGGCTCTTTTCGAAGACACTCACCTTGTCGGGTTCAGGACACTCCATCCCGTAGCGTACCGCTATACGCTGGCGACCGGACAGGGCGCCCGGCAAACCATGTCGTAGGACATGGTGCGGAGGCCTGGCAGCAGTCGCACCTGCGGGCTCTTCCCAATCGCCAGCAGGTCGGATCGAAGCGATTCGGCCAGGGCTGAGACCGTGCGCACGGGCCGTCCGGCTTCCAGCCAGACGTCCGCTTTGGCTCCGATCTCGGCTTGCACCGACTCGAGGTCCTCCTTCGCCATTTTCCGGACCAGATGCGCCACTCCTGATCGGCTGGGTGGGCGAGCGTGGACTCCAGGGCCCGGCTGGCATGCACCACCGAGAGCGTCGCATCGAACCGGCGCGCCAGACCGGCCGCCCAGCGCAGTACCGGTCCCGTTCTGGGGCCGAGCGAAAGGGCGCAGAGGATGTTCCGGATGGGCCGCCGGGCGAAGAGCGAGAAGTTTTCGGCCGCCGCCCACACCGGGCAGCCCGCCTCCCGCAGCACCTGGGCGGTGATGGAACCTGCGAACTTCATCGAGAACGTTTTCGCTCCCCGAGTGACCATGAGAATGCCATCCGCCGGTTCGCTCCGGGCCACTTCCAGAATCGTCGCCGCCGGCAGGCCTTCGCGCATCAGCAGCCGCCCCCTGGTGGTGCGCAGCACCTCCATGATGGCGTCCCGTGTCTCCCGCTCCGGTTCGCGCAGCGGCCAGGTCTGCGGTTGGATAGCGTGCAGAAAGAGCAGTTCGGAATCGAATTCCTCCGCCAGCTTGCGGGCATAATTCATCAGGCCGAGCGAGCGGGCCGAAAGGTCCACGGGCACAAGTATCTTTTTGAAGCGGGCCATGTCTACTCCGCCAGCAGAATTACCAGATACAGGGCCCCGAAAAGCAGTCCGCCGAGCAACACGGCGGCCGCGATACGCAGCAAGCGCTCTCTGGTGCTTTCCGGTCCCGCGTGCCGCTGCTGCAACTGCTCCATGCTCTGAAAAAGGTTTCCGGCGGCCGGCTCCGGCGGGGTTGCGGGCGGCGGCGGGTTGGGACGAATCTCGACCGAGTCCAACACGGCGGCGTGGTCGTTCAGTTTCCGGGTCATTTGAGCCTCCTTTGCCTGTTGACAGGGCAATTCAAGGGCCGACGATCAAGTGAGCTCCTTCCCGCTCCGCGATCGTCTCCATGGCCCGCACGATCCGGGAGTGAAGCTGCAGAACCGGTTCCCGCACGCTCCCCGGCAGACCGCCGCCCACCAGCGATTCTCCGCTCCGGAAGAGAACCTCGGTGTGGCGATCCCTGCCGGCGATCGCGACAGGTTGAGGAATCGAGAGAGCCGCACCCCGGTCGAAGACGACGGCCTCGAGCAGAAGGGCGGGGTCATCCACGTACAACACGGTGCAGGGAGCCAGGCCGGCGCCCATCTCCTGTTTGATTCTCGTGGCGATGTCCAGTTCCGCCGGCGCCCGCAGTCCGTGCTGCGCCAGGGCGCGCCGCACCATCCGAAGGGCTACCGGATAGGGTTCCGGGATGCTGAACGTCACCAGTGGAGTTCCTTGTATCATGCGTTTTCCCGCCTTCGGTGGTGCAATCCCACCGCCACCGCGGGAACCCGTTTTTTCCGCTCGGGCTTCATTCCAGTTGGACGCTAGCGCACAGTACTGTGCCCTTTCAGGCAGCAAACGCCATGGCAAGCCGCTTCGGGGACCTGCGGCGGTCCCAATTTCGTGGCCCAAGGCTTGCAACGCTGTTATGTTCCCAGGCAGTGTCCGAAATTGCGTCCTGAGACGTTGGAGGCCCGTATGAGAAACCCGATTTACGTGACGGGAGAAGATCTGGAACGGCTGCGCCGCCTGATCGACGGCCGGCGAGCCGGCAATCCGAGCGACTTCGAATACCTGAGCAAGCTGGAAGAGGAGTTGGAGCGCGCGGAGATTGTGGACCGGGGCACCATCCCGCGCGACGTGATCACCATGAATTCCGAAGTCCGCCTCAAGGATCTGGATTCCGGTGAAGAGAAAGTCTACAAGCTGGTGTTCCCAAGCCAGGTGCGGGCGGGCAGCAACAACCTGTCCGTACTGGCTCCCATCGGCACGGCCCTGCTCGGATACCGGGTGGGAGACGTGATCGAGTGGCAGGTGCCCAAGGGTTGGCGGCGTTTGCAGGTGCTGGAGATTCTGTATCAACCCGAAGCTGCCGCAATCGCCCGGAACTGAGGATGGGGAACGGGATGCCGGGTGACGGATTTGGCGATCTGCGGGAATGGGATCGCGCGCTTCGCCGGATCGAGACTCTGAGCGAGGCCGGCCTGCTCGACCATCACCAGGAGACCTTGGGCTGGATTCTGCGATACCGGAAGAACTGGCGCCTGCTCGAAGCCGTGCTCCGTGCGGCCGGGCAACTGCGCGCGCCGTCCACGGGATTCATCGCCGCGGTCCTCGGTGTCGCGGAGGACGAGAACACCTACCCCGATGCGCGCGTGCTTGCCTTGCGCGCGCTGGAGCAGCTGCTGCCCAGGTTCCGCGGCGGAAGCAAACCGGATAAAGGCCTGCTAGACTCTTATGTGACGGGGAAGATCGAGACCCTGCTCGGGATTCAGCATCCTCCCAGGCTGCGAGAGGCCATCGTCAACAGGCTGGCCGCGGTTCGGGCCTCCCAGGCCCCCGTTTTCGAAGCACCGGCTCCGGCTGAGCGGAGCCGGGAACAAATGTGAGGTCATTCATGATCATTGGTATCCCCCGTGAAATTCTGGAGGGAGAGAACCGGGTAGCGGCCCTACCGGAAACCGTGCGTGAGTACCGAGCCATGGGCTTCCGAGTCCTGGTGGAGCGTTCGGCCGGGGAGGGCGCGCTGCGTTCCGATGAGGAATACGCCGCTGCCGGGGCGGAGATCTCAGGCGATGCCGGGCAGTTATACGCGGCCTGCGACATCATCCTGAAGGTCAAGCAGCCGACGCTCCATCCGGCCTTCGGCCGGCACGAAGTGGAACTGATCCGCGAAGGGAGCTTGCTGGTCACCTTCCTGCATCCCGCCGCGCCCGCCAATCACGCCATGGTGCTGCGGCTCCGCGACCGGAACATCACGTCTCTCACCATGGACAGCATCCCGAGAATCTCGCGGGCACAGACGATGGACGCGCTCACGTCCATGAGCACGGTGACCGGCTACAAGAGCGTGTTGATCGCGGCGAATCACTTTCCCCGCTTTGTCCCCACCTTGGGAACGGCCATCGGCATGATCAAGGCGGCCCGCTTTCTGATCGTCGGCGCCGGGGTGGTAGGCTTGCAGGCGATTGCCACGGCGAAGCGCCTGGGCGGCGCGGTGTCCGCTCTGGACATCAGCGAGGCGGCCCGTAAGGCCGCGGAAAGCCTGGGAGCGAAGGTGGCCGGCTTCGAAGTGCCGGCGGAACTGGCCGCCGGGCCGGATGGCTACGCCAGGGCGCTTCCGGCCGGCTGGCTTGAGAAGGAGCGGCAGGCCCTGGCGCCGCTGCTTCGCGAGGCCGATATAGTCATCCTCAGCGCGCTGGTTCCCGGTGAAGTCGCTCCCGCGCTGGTGACAAAAGAGATGGTGGAGAGCATGAAGCCGGGCTCCGTGATCATGGATATCTCCATCGATCAGGGCGGCAACTGCGAAATGACTCCGCCGGGATCCGAAGCGACGCATAAGGGCGTGTATCTCTGCGGCATCTGGAACATACCCGGCTCGCTGCCGGTACATGCCAGCTGGCTGTACGCCCAGAACCTGATGTACTTCGTGAAAAACCTCTTCAAGAAGGGCGCCGGCGCTCCAGACCTCTCCGATGAGATCGTGCGATCCGCGCTGGTGACTCATCAGGGCAGGATCCTTCATCACGGGACTCTGAAGGCGCTGGAGATGGCGGGGGAAGCCCTCCCGGAGGCGATTCGTGGCTGATCTGGCCCTGATGCTGGCCGTGTTCGGCTTCGCTTTTCTGGCCGGATACCTGTTGATTCGCGGGGTGCCGCCGATGCTGCACACACCGCTCATGTCCATGACCAACGCCATCTCGGCGGTGACCATTTTGGGAGCCCTGCTGTTGTTCTCGGTGGAAAGCGGCGCGGTGAGCACGGCGCTGGGACTGGCCGCGCTGATCATGGCATCCTTCAACCTGGTGGGCGGGCTGGTGATCACCGATCGCATGCTGAGGATGTTCCGCAAGAAGGAGTAACCGCATCGCCCATGCACACCGGCTGGCAGTTCATCGTGGACGCTGGGGTCATCCTCCTTCTGCTCGCGGGCGTGAGCCAGTTCCGTGCGCTTCCGAGCGCGCGCCGCGGCAACCTGGCCGCCGCTCTGGCCCTGCTCTGCGGCATCGCGGCGGTACTTTTCCGCAACCCGCCGCTGGAGCCCGGCGCCGTCGTTATTGCCGTTCTCGCCGGATCCCTGGCCGGATGGGCGGTGGCGCTGCGGGTGGACATGGTGCAGATTCCGGCCATGGTGGCTTTCCAGCACGGAGCGGGCGGCGTGGCCGCGTTCCTGGTCTCGTTCGTGGAATTGACGCGCCACGCGGCTGCCTTGACGGGCATCGCGCGGCCGGCCGGGATTCTCGGCCTCATCGTGGGGGCGGCCACCTTCAGCGGCAGCATGGTGGCCAGCGGCAAGCTGGCCGGCCGGCTCGCCTCCCGGCCGGTGGTGCTGCGCCATCACAACGCCCTGCTTCTGTTGCTGATTGGGCTGATGGCGGCGCTCGCGCTCACCGGCGGCGCCGGCCCTGTACTCTGGCTCTCGCTGCTGGGTCTGGTGCTGCTCTCGATCCTGCTGGGGGTGCTGTTCTCCGCACGGATCGGCGGGGCGGACATGCCGGTTCTGATCTCCTTCCTCAACGCCACCGCCGGAGCTGCGGCGGCTCTCTGCGGGATTCTGATCCAGAACCGCCTGCTGATCGCCTGCGGCGCCACGGTGGCGGCCTCCGGTTCGCTGCTGACGTATTTCATGTGCCGGGCGATGAATCGCAGCCTGGTGCGGGTGTTCGCCGGCAGCCTGCCCGGCGCTCCGGCCGCCCAGCCGGCCCCCGAGCCGGTTGCGCCCGCCTCCGGCCAGGATCCCTTCGTCCGCGCCGCCGAGTCGCTCCGGGACGCCCGCAGCGTTATCGTCGTGCCCGGTTACGGCATGGCGCAGGCCCACGCGCAACTGGAGACGGTGCAGCTGGGCGAGATTCTGGCCCGCATGGGCAAGCAGGTGCGGTTCGCGGTGCATCCGGTGGCCGGCCGCATGCCCGGCCATATGCACGTGCTGCTGGCCGAGGCGGGGGTCGATCCCGACACGCTGCTGGATATCACCGAAATCAACTCGGATTTCAGCAGCACCGACGTCGCGCTGATTGTCGGCGCCTGCGACGTGGTCAACCCCGCCGCCATCACGCAGCCCGGCACTCCCATATCGGGCATGCCCATCCTGAATGCGCATGAGGCACGGCACGCGGTGGTGTGCAACCTGGACCGGCGGCCGGGTTATTCCGGCGTCGAGAATTCCCTGTATGCGGAGCCTGCGACGATCTTTCTGGAAGGCGACGCCAAGGTAACCCTCCGGAGACTGTTCGAGACGCTTCAGCCTCCGGCGTCCGCGGCGTGACCCGAGGCCGTCTTCCCGTGTATTTCGCCGGCGGGCGGCCGGAAGGCGTATGCATGCAGGTCTCCGCGCTTCGCCAGCCGCCGCACTCCGGCAGCGAATGAGGCCAGCAGCACGATGGCTAGCGCCGCCAGGACCAGGCAATAGAGCAGCCGCTCCCGGCAACTCGGATCGCGGCGCGTGCCGCAAGCGGCCGGGCAGCCCGGCTTCACGCATCGGAGCACAGCCCGGCTCCTTCCTTTTCGCGCGCCTTCGTCCACTGGTGCCAGGCGCTGGCCACCGACCAGACCACGTCGGATTCGCGCAGGGGTTTGGTCAGAACGTCGAAAGCATCCCGGGAGGCGCCTTCACCCCACTGCGACCGGCGGTCTCCGATCAGCACGAAGGCGGGCGCACCCGGGCGTCCGGCGCAGCTCTCCAGCACGTCCCGCCACCCGCCGTCCGGCAGTTCCGCCTCGCACAAGACAACGGCAGTCGGGTTCTCCCGAAGGAACTCCACGGCCGTGGAGCGGCGGGTGCGCCGGACGACCGTCCACCCGTACCGGTCGAAGAGGCCGCCGAGGTACAAGCTGAGCGTAGGATTCGGGCTGACCGTCAACACGTCGGTGAAAGCCGCCCGTTCCGGCCGCACGGCCGGGGGAGTGGCTGCCTCGCTTCCGGCAGACGCCATGAAGGAATACTTGTCCTCGAACACTTCCAACCTCCTGCGGGTTTTTACCTTCCCCGTGCAATCGGGTGTCCAATCGCGGGCCGCGGTGTCGCTCGAGCGTGGCCCGAACGCGGCACGCCGTCTGTCCGAAAAGGGCCAGCGCTGTGCCTTCAGGCACTGGGCGGCCCATGCAACAATAGCGACATGAGAGAGGCAGCCGGCCCGGAAAGAGACACATGCCGATTGAACACCTGATCCTGGGCGCGGCGGTTCTCCTGCTCGCCAGCGTCCTGGCCAGTAAGGCCTCCGGGCGGTTCGGCGTTCCCGCCCTGCTGGTCTTCCTGGTGGTTGGAATGCTGGCCGGATCCGACGGCCCGGGAGGCATAGATTTCGACTTCCCGCGAGCGGCCCAATCGATGGGTATCGTCGCTCTGGCGCTGATTCTATTCTCCGGAGGCCTGGACACGCGTTGGCGGGATGTCCGCCCGGTGCTCCGGCCGAGCCTGGTGATGGCCACCGCCGGCGTGGCCGTGACCGCCATCCTGGTGGCCTGGTTCTCGACTGCGGTTCTCGATTTGTCCTTCGCCGAAGCCATGCTGCTGGGGTCTATCGTCTCGTCCACGGATGCGGCGGCGGTATTCGGCATTCTGCGCTCCAAGAACCTGGCGTTGCCGAACCGGCTGCGCTCTCTGCTGGAGCTGGAATCGGGGAGCAACGATCCAATGGCGGTCTTCCTCACCATCGGGATGATCGCGGTGCTCTCCGAACCGGGCTTCGGGCTGGGCGGCCTGAGCCTGCTGTTTGTGCGGCAGATGGCGGTGGGCGCCCTTGCCGGCTTCCTCATGGGCAAGCTCGCGGCCTTAGCCGTGAACCGGCTCAACCTGGAGTACGAAGGACTCTACCCGGCGGTCACGCTGTCCCTGGCGCTGGCCACCTACGCGCTGACCGCAGTGGCTGGAGGCAACGGCTTCCTGGCCGTCTACCTGGCGGCCATCGTCATGGGCAATTCCGACTTCATTCACAAACGCAGCCTCATCCGTTTCCATGACGGCCTGGCCTGGCTGATGCAGATCACCATGTTCCTCACCCTGGGCCTGCAGGTCTTCCCCAGCCGGCTGCCCGCGGTTACCCTGGCGGGGCTGGCGATCGCCCTGTTCCTGATGCTGGTGGCGCGTCCGGCCGCCGTCTTCCTGCTGCTGAGCCTGGGTTCCCTGAACCTGCGCGAGCGTGTGCTGGTCTCCTGGGTGGGATTGCGGGGGGCGGCGCCCATCGTGCTGGCCACTTTTCCTCTGCTGGCCGGAGTTCCTCAAGCGGGCCTGATGTTCCATATTGTGTTCTTCATCGTGCTGACCTCCGCGCTTCTGCAGGGGACTTCCATCGGCTTCCTGGCGAACCGGCTGGGCCTGGCGGAGAAGTCGCGGCATCCGCACATCGATCCGCTCGACCTGGTGTCGAACGGGGAGCGGGACCTGATTGAGATTCCCATCGGACGGCACTCGCCCGCGGCCGGCAAACGCGTCCTCGACCTGGAACTGCCGCGCAATACTCTGCTGCTGCTGGTTGACCGCGGCGGCACGTACATCATCCCCCGGGGAGGGACGGCGATCACCGCGGGCGACCGCGTGCTGGTGCTCACGACCAAGGACCGGATTCAGGAAGTGGAACGGGCGCTGGGGGCCTGAGCACCGGCTCCACGGATTGGCCCCTGGTTTGCACTTCTCCGCTGCACAGGAGAAGAGTGATGCGGAGGAGCGGCTGTCGATTGACCCGGGCGGATGTTGAGCACTTGCGGCGGCTGGTCCGGACACTCCAGCATCCGGAAGGCTGCTGGGACCGCGCGGTGAGGGAAATCGAAACGCTGCTGGCTGGGGCCGAGGTGATCGACGATCGAAGCGCCGCGGGCGACCTGGTTACCATCAACTCGGCCCTGCGGCTGCGCAACCTGGATTGCGGGGCTGAAGCGACTTACGTTCTGGTGGACCCCTCCGAGGCCGGGCACGTCGAGAACGGCCTGTCCATCCTGTTTCCGCTGGGACTGGCCGTGCTGGGCCGGAGGGCCGGAGAGATCTACCTGTACCGCGGATTGAGCGGGCCAACACGGGTCAAAGTCGAGCAGGTGGAACGCTGCGCGACCCCCGGGAACTGCTGCCTGGCCCTGGCTCCGGCGTGAATCCAGACGGGGCCCCTGCCGGCCGGCCGGCCGCCTGACGCGGAACCCGCCTCCTCACCCTTGCGAGTTCCTGCCCGACCCGGTAGCCTAACCGCCCCGCCGCGCGGTTCAGCACAGCCGGGATTCGGGCACCCTTCTCAACGATCGTCACCGGTCTGGTTCCGAGCGGGATGGCCGTCATCCGGCACAGCTTGTCCTTGCCGCCCCGCGGGCCGTTGGTATCGGCCAAATGAACCCGGACCTGATGAATCCTCCTCCGGTGACGTCCCAGGGCGAACCCCAACCGGCGTTCGAGGCGGCGCTGCAGGCCTGAACTCCAACTTACGTCACGGGCACGCACAGTTACATTCATTTATCCGAGTTGATCCTCCGAACTTACTTTCACTTCGTGCTAATGCAATCACCCCGCCACAGCTTGTTCTACCCGCCACAGCGCCCCCTTTGGGCAGAGAGGACGCGCCGCTGTGCGAAAAGGGCCAGCGGTGACGGTTTTCGGCCAAAGAAAGCCGGCTGAGTGGGAGGCGGCGCTCGCGCCGCCACGCCTGATGCGGCCCTTTGGGTATGTGGCCGCCCGCCCGCGGGCCGGCCGGCGGGCCCCATCCTTCCGGGAATGAAGTGGGTCTTGAATTGCACTTACCCGGCAGCTATGACTACCCGAATAACCAGCCGGGATCCCGCTGATGAATTACGCGAAGTCCTGCTGTTGGAGAGAGCCAGACTGGTTGCGGGCACGGGCAACACCCTTGCGACTCTGGCCGTTCCCGAAGGCGGGGCCGTCGAGGACCAACCGCCCCTGATTCACGATCAGTTTGTGGCCTTGCGCGCCCACCAGGCCGAGCGCCACAAGCTCAAGCTGATTGATGCCGCTCTGGAGCGCATGAAACGCGGCAGCTTCGGCCTCTGCCAGGAGTGCGGGGAGCCCATACCCGTCCGGCGTCTGAAAGCGATTCCCTGGGCTTGCTACTGCGTCCCTTGCCAGGAGCTTCTGGATAGGGATGCCGGACGGGCACTGGGCTTGACCGCGTGATGCGCGCGCTAGCCGAGCAGGAGATAGAGAACGAGCGACGCTCCCAATAGAACAATGGCGGCCGCTAACTTAAGAGCGCGCCGCCTTGGCCGGCGAATATCCAGAAAGGAGAGGCTGGGCCGGCCGATTCCGTGCTTCATGGCGCACCTCCTATTGTTTTCGTCTTCTACTGGAGCAATCGCCGGTCCGTAGTTCAGGCGTTCGGGACGTCAGGGGTTGAACCTTCCGGCGGGTAGGTGCGGAGGAGGCATGCGCCGCCGCGAGGCCGGATCTCGAACCGGGAGGAACCGGCGGGCACCAGCCACACCTCTCCGGGCCGGAACGGCTGTCCGCCGAAATCGCCGCACCCCTCCAGCACGATCAGGAGTTCGAAGCGCGCCGGGTCCGGCTGATAGCGGCAGTCCGAGGAGAATGCCAGTCTCTCCGCGGCGAAATAGGGGCAGCGGACCAGCAGTTGACGGCCTTCACCCAGCGCGACCGGCTGCACGGGTCCCGGGTGCGGCCCCCTGTCGGCCACCGCCACGGCCTCTTCCAGGTGCAACTCGCGCGGGCGCCCGTAATCGTAGAGACGGTAAGTAACGTCGCTGTTCTGCTGAATCTCGCAGAGCGCCAGCCCGGCGCCGATGGCATGCACGGTCCCGGCCGGAGTGAAGTAGGTCTCTCCCGCCTGCACGGGATACCACTCGAGCAGGCGCTCGATCTCGCCCGAAAGCGAGGATTCCCGCAGCCGTTCGCGGGAAATGTGCTGCTTGAATCCCAGGGCAATACGGGCGTCCGGCCCGGCCTTCAGGATGTGCCACATCTCGGTCTTGCCCGGCCTTCCCTCGCGGTCCTGGGGGTGCACCTGCACCGACAGGTTCTCGGAAGTGAAGATGAACTTGAGCAGGATGGGCAGGGGCGGCTGCGATTCGAACCAGACCTCTCCCGTCTTCTCCGCCCGGGGCTCGAACCAGGGCGCCAGATCCGTGGCGCCCCAGATTTTTTCACGGAAGGATGGCTCGAGTTTAACCGGCTGTTTCACGAATGAACCTGTCAATGCGGTCCAGCCCGCGCTCCAGTTCGTGCAGTGAAGTTGCGTAGGAGATGCGAATGTGGCGGTTCGTCCCGAACGCCTCGCCCGGCACCACGACCACCCGGGCCCGTTCCAGCAAGGCCTGCGCGAACTCCATGGAATTGCGCAGTCCGTCCCCGAGCAGCGCGCCGATATGGGGGTAGGCGTAGAAGGCGCCCTGCGGTTCGGGGCAGACGATTCCGGGGATGGCGCGCAGGCGCCGGACCACGAAATCCCGCCGCCTGCGATACTCCTCCAGCATGGCGCTCACCGAATCCTGGGGTCCGCGCAGCGCCTCCACCGCCGCCTTCTGGGAGATGGAGGTCGGGTTGGAGGTGGTGTGGCTCTGCAGTCTGAGCATGGCTTCCGCCACGGCCGCCGGCGCCAGTCCGAAACCGATGCGCCAGCCCGTCATGGCGTAGGTCTTGGAGAGCGACCCTACCACGAGGACGTTTTCCTTTGCTCCGGGAAGAGAGGCCACCGAAAACGGCTTGCCATTGTAAACGAACTGGCAATAACATTCGTCGGTGAGCAGATAGATGCCGCGCGCGGCGGCCAGCGCCTGGATTTTCTCGAATTCCTCGCGCGCGACCACGGCCCCGCTGGGATTGTTGGGCGAGTTCACCACGATCATCCTGGTTCGCCCGCTCAGACGCTGCTCGACGGCGGCGGCGGTCAGCGCGAAGCCGGCGGCCTCGTCGGTATCCACCAGAACGCAGGTCCCGCCCGCGTAGTGGACCAGGTCGGGGTACGTGGCCCAGTAAGGCACGGGGACAATCACTTCGTCGCCGGGGTTCACCACGGCCTGCACGAAGTTGAACGCCACGTGCTTGCCCCCCACCGAAATGATGCACTCGCGAGGACTGTAGGAGGTGCCGAGATCGCACGCGTGCCGCTCGCACACGGCTTCCTTGAGTTCCGGAATCCCTCCGATCGCGGTGTAGCGGGTGAAGTTCTCCTCCAGGGCCCGCGTGGCCGCGCGTTTGATGTTGTCCGGGGTAGGGAAGTCCGGCTCGCCGGGACCGAAGTCCACAACGTCCACCCCGGCTCTCCGGAGCCTCTCGGCCTCCGCGGCCACCCGCGCCGTGGAGGAGACGCGGATCGAATGAATCCGGCCGGCGATGCCGCCGCTGTGTTGCTGCTGCATTTGCGTTCCCAGTTGCCTTACCCCCCCGAATTCCCAAGCGCGCGCCGGCGCTTCAGATGAAGTTCCGAGTTCCAGCGGGCGCGGCCTGCTTCGACATCCTCTGCCGCAGCCGGTCCTCTACGAATGGCGGCACCAGCCCGGAGATGCTGCCTCCCAGGCGGATGACCTCCTTCACCAGGCGCGAGCTGATGAAAGAGAACTCCTCCCCGGCCATCAAAAACACGGTCTCGAGTTCCGGCCGCAGGCGGCGGTTCATCAGCGCCATCTGCAATTCGTACTCGTAGTCGGAGATGGCCCGGATCCCGCGCAGCAGCACCGAGGCTCCCTTCTGCGCGGCGTAGTCCACCACCAGTCCGGCAAAGCTGTCCACTTCCACGTTGGAATACCCGCGCACCGCCTCGCGCAGCATCTCCATGCGTTCCTCGGTGGAGAACAGGGGTTGTTTCGATTCGTTTCCCAGAACCGAAACCACCAGCTTGCTGAAGAGTCTCGCTCCGCGATCAATAAGGTCGAGGTGCCCGTTCGTGATCGGGTCGAACGAGCCGGGATAGATGGCGATCACGCCCTGAGCGGCCAACTCGTCATACCTTTCGGTTTTTCAATTCTAACCAAAATCGCCGGCCGGTTGGGCCCGGCCTGCTCCGGTAGTAGGAGTACAGATAGGATGCGGCAAGCAGCAGGGCCCCGAGGACGGCGAATGCGATGAAGCGGTAGATGCGGCTCAACTGCCACACGTCGTAGGCGTACAGCTTGCCGATGACCACGCCCATCAACGCGAGACCCAGCAGGCGATTGGCCGTCAGCCGGGTGGCCAGGCCCAGCGCGATCAGCGCCAGCGCGTACGCGGCCATCAGGATCGAAACCGAAGCGTTTTCGACGCTCCCCAGGTTCTCCGGCGATGCCGTTCTCCGGCTCCATTCCCGCACTTCCAGGCCCAGAATCCAAAGCAGGTGGAAATGCCCGGCGACGTAGGCGGCCGGCGCTCTCCAGCCCCTCATCCAGCTGGCCGCGCCCCAGAAGGCCGCGGCTGCGAGGCCGAAAGTGAGCCAGCGCTGCGGGTCGGCGGCGTGCGCGTCCCAGCCGTAGAGGCGAACCAGCACGAGCAGCAGGATTGCGGCGGCTGCGTCTCCCAGCCTCAGGTGCGCGGCTCCGGCCGCCGCCCAGGCGAGGAACAGCGCCAGAAG
>JADZAF010000088.1 GCA_020852755.1 Bryobacterales bacterium | reverse complement strand
TTTCATCCCGGAGGATAATGAAGACAGAGCGCCACGCCATCTCACGACTTCACCGGGGAGTTTACGATGCGCCGTGGATTCCACGTTCGGTATTGGGTGGCGGCCGCGGTTCTGGCCGGAGCCTTGCTGGGAGGCGGCCTGCTGGGGACCCGCATCGGCAGGTCGCAGGAGGCGGTTCCTTTCTTCGTCGCTTCGGCGGAGGAAGCGGCGCCGGGCGGGCGCGTTTCCTTCGAGAACGGATTCACTCCCATTGTCCAGCGGGTGGTTCCCGCGGTGGTGAATGTCTTCTCGGAGCGGGTGGTGCGCAGCAACACGCAGGCGTCGCCTTTCTTCGACAACCCCTTCTTCCGCGATTTCTTCGGCGATCGCGGCCCCTTCAACGTGCCCCGCGAGCGCAGCGAGCGCAGCCTCGGCTCGGGCGTCATCGTGAGCCCTGAGGGCTACATCCTGACCAACAGCCACGTCGTGCAGGGCTCGACCGGGATCCGCGTCGGCCTGGCCGACAAGCGCGAATTGAACGGCCGCATCGTGGGCGCCGATCCCAAGACGGACATCGCCGTCATCCGTGTGGATGAGCGCAACCTGCCCGTCCTCACCCTGGGCGATGCCACCAAGGTCGCGGTGGGCGATTTTGTCCTGGCCGTCGGGAACCCCTTCGGCGTCGGACAGACCGTCACCCAGGGCATCGTGAGCGCGACCGGCCGCCGCGGCCTGAACATCGAGCAGTACGAGGACTTCATTCAAACCGACGCGGCCATCAATCCCGGCAACTCGGGCGGCGCGCTGGTGAACGTGCGGGGTGAGCTGATCGGCATCAACACCGCGATCCTGACCGGCGGGGGCGGCAACCAGGGCGTAGGATTCGCCGTGCCCAGCAACATGGCGCGGCACATCATGGAGCAGATTCTGAAACACGGCCGGGTGATCCGCGGCTACCTGGGAGTGGCGATTCAGGACGTAACTGAGCCCATGGCGCAGGCCTTTGGCATGAAGGAGGCCCGCGGAGTGGTGGTCAGCGACGTCACTCAGGGAGGTCCGGCCGATCGCGCCGGGCTGAAACGCGGCGACGTCATTCTCCAGGTGAACGGCGAACCGGCCGTGGACTCCGCCGGCGTCTCCCTGCGCATCGCGCAAACGGCTCCCGGCGGCAAAGCCCGGCTGCGGATTCTGCGCGATAACCGGGAGCAGGAGATCACGGCCACACTGGGAGAACTTCCGGCCGAACGGGAGAGGACCCAGGGCGGTCCTCCCGAGGAGTCCGGGCAGGCGCGGCTGGGCATCAGCGTTCAGGAACTGACGCCCGCCATCGCCCGCGAGCTCGGCCTGCCCAGGGGAACCGCGGGGGTCCTGGTATCCGACGTGCAGCCAGGCAGCGCGGCGGCCGAAGCGGGCTTGCAGCGCGGCGATGTGATTCAGGAGGTGAACCGGCGTCCGGTCCGTTCGGTGGCCGATTTCCGGCGCGCGGCCGGCGGCCGCGACGGCCAGCCCGTGCTGCTGCTGGTGAACCGCGGCGGTTCAACCATCTACGTCACCATCGAGCGCCGGTAGCTGCTTAGCGGCCCCGCGAGAGAACATTCACTCCCTTTGGTCGCGGCTCGGAAACGGCGCTTCCCGAACTTCCTCATGCCGGAGGACCGCGGGCATGGGAGTCTCGTCACTGCTTGCGAATGTACAGGTCCCGGCTGGGGAAGGGGAACTCGATGCCTTCTTTCCGGAAGCGCGCGAGAATGCGCTTGCGGAGTTCGTGCTGCACCAGGTACTGATCCACGAACTCCTCCACATGGCAATTCAGCCCGAAGTTGAGCGAGGAGTCTCCAAACCCGGGGATGAGGCGCACGGAGGGTTCCGGCTCCGCCCGCAAGCCGGGGACTTGCCCCACGGCCGCCCGCACTTCCTCCAGCAGCACGCGCTCCACCTGATCCGGATCGCTTGAGTAACCGACCCCCACCGGTATGGAGAGCGACATGCGCTTTTCCGGCAGATGGAAGTTGGTCACGATGGCCTGGGCGAGCTTGGCGTTGGGGATCACGATCAGGTTGTTCGCCAGCGCCCGAATGGTCGTGCTTCGCCAGGTAATGTCGGCGACGTAGCCTTCCTCGCCGGTGTTCAGCCGGATGTAGTCTCCCGGGCGGACCTGTCCGGCCATGCTGATATAGAAGCCGGCGAAGAGGTTGGAAAGCGTATCCTGCAGGGCCAGGGCCACCGCCAGGCCGCCCACGCCCAGGGCCGTAAGGATGGGCATGATGGACACGCCCAGCAGGTTCAGCAGAATCAGGACTCCGACAATGGCCACTGTCAGGGTGGCCAGATTCTCGGTAAGCGTGGTGACCGGGAGCGGCCCGCCCATCTGCGAGCCGTAGGTGCGGACCAGGTTGGAAGCCAGCCGCGCGGCTGCGACAGTAAGGGAAATCACCCACAGGATCAGCAGAATGCGCGCCGCACGCTGGGTAGCGTGGCCCGAGAGTGGGGAGGCCTCCATGGCGAAGTGAGCGGCCAGCAGCACAATCCAGAGCGTGGAGATACCCCGGAAGCGCTGCACCGCGATGGTGCGTCCCTCGGTCGGAAACCGCCCGGCCCAGCGGCGCAGGACGCTGAAGAGCACCCGCTGGGCGATCAGGCCGATGGCCAGCACCACGGCGAAGACCACCAGCGGCGGGATGAGCGCAAGCCAGTTATAGTTGAGCGCCCACCCGGTCAGTTGGACCGGGCTGGCCAGGAGTTCCGTCCCCGCCAAGACCTATGCCTCCAGTGCCCGGGAAAGGGCCTCCAGGAAGAAGTGTTCCCCCCACATGACCGATTCGTTCACGCCCAGATTCTTGTGCAGGTGGTAGACACCGCCCTTCAGGATGCCCTCCCAATCCGGATCGCCCTGGGCCAGGTGCTTTTCGCAAAGGGAGGCGAGGATCCGCCGGGCGGCCGCGTCGTACAGTTGTCCCCGGGCGGGGTCCACCGCCAGGCGCGACAACTGCAGCAGGCCGGAGGCGGCGATGGCGGCCGCGGAAGTATCCAGCAGCGTGCGGCTTTCCTCCGGTGCGTCGAAATCCCAGGGCGGCACCCCATCGGAGGGCACGTGCCGCAGGTAGAATTCGGCGCAGGCTTCCGCCGTGCGCAGAAAACGGGCGTCGCGGCTGTAGGCGTAGGAAGTGCCGAAGCCGTACAGCGCCCAAGCCAGGCCGCGCGACCAGCACGAATCGCCGCGGTAGCCCTGGTGCGTGGTCTGCTTCAGAAACTCGCCGGTCTCCAGGTCAAACAGCCCTTCGTGGGCGGTCGAACCGTCGCCGCGCACCAGCACCCGCCGGGTGGTCAGGCAGTGCTCCATGGCCACCCTGAACAGTTCGCGGTCGCCGGTCTCGAGGGCGGCATGGAACACGATGCCCACATTCATCATGATGTCGATGAACAGGGAATCCTCCGAGACAAAGGAGCGCAGGTAGCGGCCTTTGGGACGGAAGCGCAGGCCCATGGTCTTGCCCGCCTCCACCACCACGGCCTTGAGCCCCGGATCTCCCGTCAGGCCGTGCCAGCGGTGGTACGTGGACATGAAGATGAAGCCCAGGTCGTGGACCTCGCGGTCGTGCTTGCGGGGCTCCAGGGGCCTGCTGTAGCGCTCCGCCTGCTCGCGCCACCAGCGGCCTTCGGATGTGCCGTCCGGCTCGGTTTGCGCGACGATCCAGAGCATGCCCGGCAGAAAGCCGTCGCACCAGTGGGTCCAGGCCTCGCCGGCATGCTTCCAGCGGCCCTTGACCGTGTACATGGGATAGAAATCCGGATAGCGGGTAATCAGGTTGCGCAACTGCGTCCTGGCGAACTCGAACGCTTCCTCGAATCGCGCCCGCCCGGCTTGAGCTTGAAATTCGATCACGGCTTCTCCTGCGAATCGGGTTTCCTCTCCAGGGTACGCCAACTCATCCGCAAGCCGCGCGGCAGCCGTAGGCGGGGAGAAGGCACGAAGAAGACTCCCTCGCCCGGCTTCTCGATGCTTTCGAGCAGCAACTCGGTGGCGCGCGCGGCCCGGCTGGACTGTCCCCATGCGCCCACCCACTGCACCTGGTCGAGGTTCGCGTAAACCTGGGCGCGCCCCTGCTCGAATTCGGCCAGGTCGAAGCGCATGCCGATGACGTAGCCGGACTGCACGGAACGGTAGCGCTGCAGGCGCGTGATGCGGCCCGAGAACCGGGCGCCTTTGGGGAGCAGAACGGCGCGGTCATGCTTCGCGGGCCGCGCCAGGGTGGCGGAGACCGGATCGCCCGCCGCCGATTTCTCCAGATCGATCTGCGCATCCAGTTGCAGGTCCAGCTGCAGATCGGCCGGCAATTGGACTTCGGCAGCGGACGCCTGCTGGAGGGGCTCCTGCGGCGTTGGATCGGCGAAGGACAGCGTGGACTGTCCGGTGTACTGGCGGCAGGCGCTGAAGTGCACCCGGTTGCGGCTCTCTCCGCCCTGAAGGTCGGTCATGATCAGCTCGGAACTCTCCGGCAGAAGAAAGTCCGATTCGCCGATGCGCACCCGGGCGTAATTCATGGAATCGCTGGCGGCGGTCAGTTCCAGCTGCGGCGGGATGTTGTCGGCATGAACCTCCAGGCGAACCAGGTCCAGGGTCCGGGCATCCGCCCAGAACGAGCCGTGGTAGCCCACCACCGCCTTGTTCGGCGGAACGCGGATCAGGTAGCCGCTCAGGTTGACCGGAACCTCGTAGTCGTAGCGCACCGTGTCGCGGCCGCTGTACGATTCTTTGCCGATGTAGCGGAAGGCCGCCGTGTTCCCCATAAAGACGCTGCGGGCGTGCAGCGCGAAGTTGCCGTTGCCGATGGCGCCGCCCTCCGCCATTTCCGAAAGATCCCTTTCCTCGAACTTCTGCGCGCCCGGCCAAGCGAACATCTCCTTGCCTTCCACCAGAGCCACTTCCATACGAATGGTATCGGCCAGTTCAAAGCGGCGCGAAGCGCCGCGGCGGCGGGAGCGCTCGATGGTCTGGACGCAGGTATAGTTGGGCAGCCGCGCCAGATTCCCGGCCATCTTCACCTTGATGCGCGCCAGCAACAGCGTTTCCGGCGGAACGCCTTGTTCCGCCTCCTGGCCGCAGGCGCCCAACAGGGCCAGCAGCAGTGCGCCGGCAACTCCCATCGCCAGTCATTATAAGGCGTATACTCGGTCTTCGAAGGACTCCGCCGATGTTGGAGCGTTATACCGACCGGGCTCGCCGCGTCATCTTTTTCGCCCGATATGAAGCCTTCCAGGCAGGCGCCGGCCGGATTGAGACGCAACACCTGCTGCTCGCTCTGTTCCGCGAAGACCGCGACCTGATGCGGCGCACGGTGGGATCGCCGGTGGAAGTGGAGCGCATCCGGCGGCAGCTGGAGGAACACTTCGCGGGCGAGCGTTCGAGCGCGAGCCCGGCGGACCTGCTCTTCAGCCCCGAAGCCCAGCGTGCGATCTCCTCCGCTCACGAAGAAGCGGACCACATGGGCTGCCGCGGCCTGATCGGGACGGGTCACCTGCTGCTCGGGCTGCTTCGCGAGGGAAAGGCCGAGGCGGCCCGGATCCTGAACGGGTACGGCGTGGACCTGGGGCGCATGCGCCAGCAGATCGCAAAGTCCTCCGACGCGCCGCTCGCCCGGACCGCGGCCGGTCCGGCCGGGACGCGCGGGTACACGCTGGAAGAGCTGGAGCGGCTGGTCGCAGCGGTGCCGGAGGCGCGCCGGGAGGCCGCCGGGCGGGTGCTGGAGGCCCTGCATTGGGACACGGTCGCCATCGCCGTCACCTCCGGCGAGGCGGCCTTCAGTTTCACCTACCGGGGGCCGGGTGGCGAGAACGGCGGGTAGAGCCGGGCAGAAACCACATCTGGCGCGGAACCCTCGAATTCCTGGAAAATAGAAGTGACCAGTATGACCGTCGAAATAGAGGGCGTGACTCTGCACCTGGCGCATCCCGACGAGCTGCCGGTGCGCTGGGTGGGGCAGGAAGAACTGATGCGGCAACTGCTGGCCGCCTGGATGACGGTCAGCGAAGAGGATCTGCCCATGAACCCGCGCCTGCTGGGCAAGCCGGGCGTGGGCAAGACTACCCTGGCCTATGCGGCCGCCCGGCGGCTGGGCGCGGAAGCCTACATCCTGCAAGCCACTCTGGACACCCGGCCCGAGGACCTGCTGGTAACCCCGGTGATCGAAGGCGCCGGCCGGCTGCGCTACGTGGCTTCGCCGCTGCTGACCGCCATGGTCCGCGGCGGTGTGGCCATCCTGGACGAAGGCAACCGCATGAGCGAGAAGAGCTGGGCCAGCCTGGCGCCGCTCCTCGATAACCGGCGTTACGTCGAATCGATCGTGGCCGGCATCAAGATCAAGGCCCATCCCGAGTTCCGCCTGGTCACCACCATGAACGACGACGCCTCCACCTTCGAGCTGCCCGAGTACATCCATTCCCGACTGCAGCCGCAGATCTTCATCGACTTTCCGGAACGCGACGAAGAGTACCTGATCCTCAAGGAGAACCTGCCCTTCGCCGAGGAGCAGATCCTCGACTACGTCACCGATTTCCTGCAGATGGCCCACGCGGCCGAGGAGCGCTATACGGTGCGGGACGGCATCAACATCGGCCGCTTCGCGATCAAGCTCGAGCGCTCGGGAAGCGGAAGCGGGCGCCAGGCCCTGCGCCTCGCCATCGTGGAGACGCTGGGGGAGGAAGCCTTGCGGTATGTCCCGCGAGCCTGATACGGCTCAGGAGGCCGGCGGACTGAAACGCGGCCGCTTCACCTACTTCCCGGCGGTCCCCGGAAAGCTGGAGTTCGCCTTGGAAGTGCGCCGCGCCATCCTGCTGGAGCGGCCGGACGTGGTCGCGGTGGAACTGCCGGCGACGCTGGAAGCCGAGTACCGGCGGGCGGTGCGGCGGCTGCCCGAAATGTCGGTGATCTTCTACGAGAACCCGGACGGGGAGCAGGAGGCGGTGTACGTACCCGTGGAGCCTGCCGACGCCTTCACCGAAGCCCTTCGGACGGCGCTCGACCTGGGAGTGGAGGTCCTCTTCGCCGACCCGGATCTGAACGAGCGGCCGCACCTCAAGGAGAGCTATCCGGACACCAGCGCGATCCGGCTCATCGGGCTGGGGAGATACGTCGAGTCCTACCGCCTGCACCCGCCCGCCCGTTCCCCGGAGATCTCCGCCCACGCGGCCGGCCTGGCCTGGAAGCTGCAAGGCGCCGATCCCGAGGCCCGGGTGCTGGTGGTAGTGTCGCTCAACCTGCTGGACGCCGTGATGGAAGCCATGGAGGAGCCGCAAGCGGAGCCGGAGAGGGCCGTGCGGCGCAGCGGCATACGGCTCTACAACCTGCACCCCGACTGCCTGGCGGAGGTGACCCTCGAGTATCCCTACCTGCAGCAGCGTTACGAAGAGTTCCGGGTTCTGGGCATCGACGAGGACCTGGTGGACCGCCGCCGGGCGCAACTGGCGCTCTACCGCGAGGCGGAGCGGAGCTACGAGAAGAACACCGGCGAAACCATCCAGGGCTGGCAGCGCCGCCTGCTGGCCCGCTACACCCGCAACCTGGCGCTCGCCAACCGGGAACTGGCCGCCGGCCTGTTCGACATCGTGGTGGCCGCGCGCTCGGTGGTCGACGACAACTACGCCTGGGAGGTCTGGGAGACCGCCGGCCGCTATCCGGCGCAGCGGGCCGAAAGCGAACTGGAGACCGTCAACATTTCCGGGGAAGAGGTCTGGATCGACACCAGGAAGATCCGCCTGCGCAGGCGCCTGCCCAGTTTCAAGCGCCGCCTGCGGCCGGCGGCCCTGAAGCCCAGGAAAAAAGAGAAAACGCCGGGCGAGTGGGCGCGCGAGCTGGACGGCCAGCACATCTGCTCCTACCCGCCCGAGGACCTGGTGGTCGAGGATTACGGCCGTTTCCTGAAGAAGAAGGGCAAGAGTATTCTCTCCGAGGAGCGCTGCCGCGTGGAGCCGTTCACCACTTCGATCCTGGACGGCATCGACATGCGGGAGACGATCCGCAACTGGCACGAGCAGCGCATCTATGTGCGCCAGTTCCAGAAGGCGCACGGCGATGTCGGCGCGGTAGTGGTGATCTTCGATGAAGACCGCGAGAACCGCTACCCCTACCTGACCACCTGGCTGGGCGAGAACCAGAACGAATCCGACATGGCCTTCTACTCCACCAACCCCTTCGACAAGCTGGTGGGGCCGGGCATCGGGCGGGCCGAGTACGGAGGCTTTCTGATGAGCCTGCCGCCGCGGCGCATGTTCGACGTGTGGGCCGATCCGGATTACGACTTCGCCGAAACCAAGCCGGAACGGCTGCTGCTGGCCGCCCTGGACTACTCGCTGGAACGCTTCGTGGTGTACGTGGCGGCCAGGCCGCCTCGCTCCATTTTCCGCAATATCGCGGCGCGCTTCGGCCGCACCATCATCTACATCCCGATCGGCCAGCTTTCCCCGATCGCGCTCAAGAAGATCCGGGTGGTGCATGTCCTTGACGGGTACGACAAGCGGGAAATTGCCGGGCAGTACCTGTGGTGAGGAGGGTCCCGCGAGTATATACTGGCCGGATCGTGGAGGCACCGACGATGCGTTCCCTGTTCCTTGCACTGCTTCTGATTCTGCCGTCCGGCAAGGCTGCCGGTCCGGAGGCGGGCTGGCAGATGCTGAAGTCCCTGACCGGCGAGTGGCATGCCGTCACCGGCGAGGGCAAGGATATGAGCATGTCCTACCAGGTGATTTCCAACGGCAGCGCGGTGATGGAGACACTGAAGGCGCCCGACGGCAGCCCGTTCATGGTTACCGTCTACCACCAGGATGGCGATGCGTTGATGGCCACGCACTACTGCGCCGCCGGAAACCAGCCGCGTATGCGGGCCGAACCGCCGGCGGCCGGGCCCAAGCGGATCGTCTTCCGCTTCCTGGACATCACCAACCTTAAGAGCCCCGGCACAGCGCACATCCGCCATCTGACTCTGACGCTCGATGACGCGAGCCACATGACCCAGGAATGGACCTCGCGCGAAGGCGGCAAGGACGTGAAGATGATCTTCCGCTTGACGCGCAGCGCCGGAAAGTGAACGGCATTCCTGCGGCGCGTATTCCGGACGTCATTCGCACTCGGGAGACTGTCCCGCAAGTGCCTCGCTATAATCGCCCTGAATGAGATTCCCCATCCTCGTACTCGTGCTGTTGCCGCCGCTCGCGGCCGCGGCGCAGCCCCGCATCACTCCTCCGCCGCGCGAGGTGGCGTGGACCGAAGAACGCATGCCGCTCGACGGCGCGGCGATCACCGCCGCTTCCGAAGAGGCCCGGCAGATCGGACGGCTGCTGCGCGACGAAGCGCTGCGCCTGCATCGCGCCAGGCTCAACCCCGGCGCACCGGGGCGCGGGCCCGTCATCCGCCTGCTGCTGACGGACACTCCGGCGGGCAAGGCGGCAGTGGCGAAGCTGGCGCCAGGCAAATGGCCCGCCGGGCGCAACCCGGACCAGGCATACGTGCTCGAGACCGGCAGCCGCGGGGCCACCATCGCCGCCGCTTCCCCGGCCGGCCTGCTCTACGGCGTGAACACGCTATTGCAGCTGGTTTCCGAAGGGGGCGAGATTCACGGCGCGCGCATTTTCGACTACCCTCAACTGGGCTTCCGCGGCCTGCACATCTGCATCTTCCCCAACACCGAACTGGCCGCAGTGCGCCAGGCCATCCTCCTGGCGGCCCGCTACAAATACAATGCCGTGGTGCTGGAGCCGTGGGCCTCGCTGCAATCGAGGAAGCGGCCCGAGTCGGCTTACGAGCACGCCTACTCGCCGGAGCAGATCCGCCCGCTGGTCGAGCTGGGCCGCGCCCTGCGGATGGAGATGATCCCCATGCTCAACTCCTGGGGGCACGCCAGCGGCATGCGCAGCCGCTCGGGAGAGCACGTCGTGCTGGACCGTTTCCCGCGATTCAAGCCGCTGTACGAACCCGACGGCTGGTCGTTCTGCCTCGCCAATCCCGATATCTATGGGCACCTGTTCGACCGCTATGACGAGCTGCTCGATCTGTTCGGCCCGGTGCAGTACTTCCACGCCGGTATGGACGAGGCCTGGGGGCACCTGGGGCTCACGGAGAGCGCCGCCTGCCGCGGGCCCGACCCGCGCCGCACCCTCATCGGACATCTGCGGAAGATCCACGAGTACTTCGCGCGCCGAAACGTCCGGGTGATCATGTGGCACGACATGTTCATCCAGCGCAACCACCCGCAGCTCGGGCGCCTTTCGCCCGCCAACAGCATTCCTCCCATCGACAGCCACCTGGCCCTGGATGCGCTGCCGAAAGAGGTGATCATCGATGCCTGGAACTACGACGAGGCGGGCGAGTGGCCCGTGCCGCGGTATTTCCAGGAGAAGGGCTATCCGGTGCTGGTCTCGCCCTGGAAGAAGAAGAGCAACACGCTGTCGCTGGTGAACACCGCCAAGAGACTCGACCTGCTGGGGCTGCTGGCCACCACCTGGGATTCGCTCGACGTAGCGCTGCCGCAGGTGGCCGAGGCCGGAGTGCTCTCCTGGACCGCGCCCGGCTACCGCCTCGATGTGCCCTTCGATCACTGGCTGGCCGAGATCCGGAAACTGCCGGTATGCGATCTGCCGCAGCACGAGCGGACGCTCAAAAACTGATCTGTGCCCTCCCGCCGCTCCCTTTGGCCGCGGCCCGGTATGCACCGCGTTCCCGTGTCCGAGCCGAGACCGGAGGGAGCCGCCTCTCCGTTCACCGGCCGGAAGCCGGCTTGCCCGTTTCAGTCCCTACCAGTCCCGCCGCCTTCAAGCTCAAGTACGGCAGCGCCACGGTGGCGGCGTAGAGCGGATTCGCGTCGCGGCCGGTGTCCGGGTTGATCCACTCCCAGGCTTGGACAAGGCCGTCGGGGCGCAGGCTGCCGCGCAGGAAGGCGAGGAAATCGCGGGCCATCTCGCGCGCCGCGGCCGGGTCGTTGCGGTGCATCGCCGCGATGTACCAGCCGGTGGGCGTCCCCCAGTAGCCGCCGTTCTGGTATTCGCCCGGACGCGACACCGCCGCCTGCCAGTGGCCTTGGTTCGTGGGGTCGCTGGTCAGGATATGGCGCACGCAGCCCTGGCGCACGGCGGTCTTTTCGCGGTAAGCCCGCACCAGCGCGCGGCCTACGCTGCCGGCCGTATGGCCGTCCACCGCGCCACTCCATAAGGCGAAGGCGCTGCCCCAGACGTCCGGCTGGTTGCCCACCCCGGTGGCCGAGTGCAGCCAGCCCTCGCGTTCGTTCTTTGAGGCGCGATAGAACGTGGGCGGAATCGCCGCCCGTATGCGTTCGGCATCCCGATGGTAGCGGCGGGCCTTCGCGGGCCGGCCGGAAGCTTCGAACAACTCCGCCATCTGTCTCGCCGCCAGGTATTTCAAAACCGAGGGGAACAGCAGCTTGCCGCTCTTGCCGACCGTGTCGCAGAAGCCGAAATCCTTGGCGTTTTCGGTTTGGACATCGCCCGCCGTCACCAGTGCGGTCTCGGGGTCGGATGGCGCCACCCGGTAGACTCTCTCGCACAGATCGGCCATCGGCATCTCCCGGAACGAGGTCTTCACGCGGGAATCAAACAGGGCCGTGCCACGGGTCAGTTTTCCGTGGTGGTAGACGGCGGTGAGGAAGTAGAAATGATCGTCCAGGGGCGGGTATTTGCCCCAGGGCTTGCCGCCCTGCTTTTCGCCCGTTTCCAGGTTCCCGGGGTAGAAGGTGGCTTTGCCGTTGAAGTTCACGTGGTCCGGAACGGCATACGCGGGAACCACGACGCCGGGGCGCACCACCCAGTCCCGGGGGCCGGGGATGGTGGAGGCAATCAGCCGGATCCAGCCTTCGAGCTCCCGCGCGCCGACGAAATCGCCGCCCAGCATCATGACGGCATCGCGCACCCAGAAGGCGGGATAGCCCATGTTGCCTCCGGGCACGTGGACGTCGTAGGGCGTGGTGTTGCGCCATTTGCCCTTGGCCTCGCCTGCCTTGAGGGCGGCCGAATCCACGATGCGGCGGGCCTGCTGTTCGAAGAAGCGCTCGTCTTCGGGTGAGAGCAGCGGCTGCGCCCGCAGAGCGGCGGCGAAGAACAGCAGTAGGACGATCGCCTGCCGGGCCGGTTGACGACCGGCCTCCTGCTCCGCCTGTAACATCACGCCGAGGTACCGGGCTACTCGAGCCCGAATAGCGGGCGCCGGGCGCGCAGGTACTTGAAGCGGGCCGGGTTGACGGCCGTGACGCCGCCGGTATCCACTTCGATGATGCGCGCCGCCACCGGCTCGTAGGCCGCGCGGAAGGCGATGGCGGCTTTCACCACCAGGATCTTCTGGCGCTCCGGATAGACCCCGAACCCGATCAACTGGTGCAGGCTGAAAGGCGTCTGTCGTTTGGTGGTGAGCATGAGCAGGTTCTGCACGTCGCGCGTGGAGCCTTCCACCTCGATGACCGCCGTGAGGCCCTGGTCCAGGTAGCGGTCGCCGCCGTGCCGGATCTCGGTCTCCAGGAACTTGCCGTCGTGCAGCGACTTTACCAGCCCCCGCACGCGTACCGGCGCGCCGTGGAGTTTGTCGGTCTTGCCGCCCACCTCGCTTTCGAACCGCTGGCCGATACCGGCCCGCACGGCCAGTTTCACGGCTTCGGGATCGGCTACGGCAACGAACCAGCCCTGGGCCTTCTGCTTCACCAGAGCTTCCAGCATGAAGGTGGCGTCGCCCGCCGAGCCGCCGCCGATGTTGTCGCCCATCTCCACCAGCACCACGGGGAACTTATCGGCCTGCATGGCCTGCTTTACGGCCGCGTCCGGATCGGGCAGGTTCAACACCAGGCGGTCCCGCGTGGCCCAGAGCATGTCGGAAAGGCGCTGCGCCTCCCGGCGGGCGAGTTCCGGATCGTTGTCGGTTACCACCACGGCGCTCGGCCCCACCTCCGGCACGTCGGCGTACTGGTAGCCACCGGCCACGCTGGCGGCCAGGATTTTCGGTCGATTCTCCATCTGCCGGGTCTCTTCCGTGATCGGCTGCAAGGGCTCGGCGTTGGTGTTCTGAAAGCGGATGTTGTAGATCATGGCCGGCTTGGCCAGGGCCTGCACGGGTTTGATCTCGCCCCGCGCGATCCGCGCTATGATCCCGGCCGCCTTCACCCCGCGCTCCCTCTGGTCGACGTGGGGGTTGGTCTTGTAGGTGATCAGCACGGTGGAATGCTCGACGATCGCGGGCGCGATGTTGGCGTGGAAGTCGTGCGTCACCACGATGGGAAAGCCGGGGCCCATCGCCTTGCGCAGGCGGGTGACCGTTTCCGAATCGCCGTGGGGAAAGCTCTCCACCACCATGGCGCCGTGCAGGCCCAGCAGCAGGCCATCCACCTTGGGGCCCGAGCGCAGCTTCTCGATGATTTCCCCGACCACCGCATTGTAGGCCTGGTCGGTCACCGGTCCGGATGGAGTGGCGTTGGCGGCCAGGATCGGGTAGAGATCGAAGTTGAAGCGCTTGGAGCCCTCGATATAGCCGCTGATCTCGTTCTTGGCCTCGGTCTCGCGGTAGATCTGGTCGCCGCGCAGGATCTCGAATTCGGCCAGGGGCGTTTTCACCGAGCTGAAGGTATTCGATTCGTGCATGAACCCGGCCACCGCGATGCGGGGGCGCCGCGACTGGGCAGCGGTGAGGACGAGGGGCACGATCAGGAGCAACACCAGGTATCTCATTGTTCAAAAGTGTATCGCACCCCGGAGCACCGCGTTACCATGGCAGCTTATGGAGAACCGGCGTGCGTTTCTGAAAACAGTAGGATTGAGCGGCGCAGCGGCCGCGCAGCGCGGCGCGCAAGGACAGGCGCCGCAGCCCACGGGCGTGCAGGCGAGTCCGGCAGTCCGCTATCCGCGCACCTTCACGGGGCGGCGCCTCGCCATGCTGGCCTTTCCGCTGGGCGGCGTCGGCGCGGGCAGCATCAGCCTGGGAGGACGCGGCCAACTGCGCGACTGGGAGGTTTTCAACCGCGCCGACAAGGGGCTCTCGCCTTCGTACGCCTTTGCGAGCCTGTGGGCGAGGGCGGGCGGCGGCAAGCCGGCCGCGCGGGTGTTGGAAGCACGGCTCATGCCGCCGTACGAAGGCGCCACCGGACTGGGCTCCAGGAACGCGCCGGGCCTGCGCCGGTTCGAAAGCGCGACCTTCACCGGGGAGTACCCGCTGGCCCGCATCGACTTCCGCGACCGCCGCGTGCCGGTGAAGGCAAGCCTGGAGGCCTTCACCCCGTTCATCCCGCTGGAAGCGGACGATTCCGGACTGCCGGTGGCCGTGCTGCGATACCGGGTCGCGAACCCGGGACCTTCGAAGGCGGAAGTCGCCGTGGCCTTTTCACTGGACAACCCGGTGGGGCTGCCGCGGCCCGCCGCCAGGGGCCGCACCAACGAGTACCGCTCGGGGGCGGGGATGGAAGGCTTCCTGATGCGGCACAGCGGGCTGAAGGAACACGACCCGGCCGCCGGCACTTTCGCCCTGGCCGTGCTGCGGGAGGGAGGCGGCATCAGCTACCTGAAGAACTGGCCGCGCGCCAAATGGTGGGCCGGGCCGATGCTCTTCTGGGACGATTTCACCGAGGACGGCCAGTTGGGGCCGGCCGAGGAATCCGACAGCACGGTGGCGTCGTTGTGCCTGAAGCGCGAGATCGAGGCGGGCGGCGAAGCGAGCTTTACCTTCCTGCTGGCCTGGCACTTCCCCAACCGCACGCCGGAATGGTGCGGCTGGTCGGCCGTGCAGGGCGAGGAGCAGGTGGTGGTCGGCAATCACTATTGCACCCGCTTTCAGGACGCCTGGGAAGCGGCCGGATACGCGGCCGGGAAGCTCGAAGGGCTGGAGAGACGCATGCGCGATTTTCTGGAGGCTATGCGCCAGTCCACCTTGCCACCGGCGGTGAAAGAGGCCGCCATGGCCAACCTCTCCACGCTGGCCACCAACACCTGCTTCCGCTCCGCCAAGGGTGTCTTTCACGGCTTCGAGGGCACCCATGACCAGCGCGGCTGCTGCATGGGAAGCTGCACGCACGTGTGGAACTACGAGTCCTCCACGCACCACCTGTTCCCCAGCCTGGCCCGTTCCATGCGCGAGGCCGCTTTCCGGGCCATGAGCGAGGAGGGCGCGGTGCCCAACCGCATCCTGCTCCCGGAAGGCAAGCAGCATTCGGGCATGCCGGCCGCCGACGGACAGATGGGGCAGGTGATCAAGACCTACCTGGACTGGCGCCTCTCGGGCGATGCCGGCTGGCTGGAGCGCATGTGGCCGCAGGCCCGGCGGGCGCTGGAGTTCTGCCGGATCCCGGGCGGGTGGGACGCGGACGCCGACGGCGTCATGGAGGGCGTGCAGCATAACACCTATGACGTGGAGTTCTACGGCCCCAACCCCATGTGCGGAATCTACTACCTGGGCGGGTTGCGGGCGGGCGAGGAGATGGCCCGCGCGGTGGGCGACCGCGAGGCCGCCGCGGCGTGCCGGAGCCTGTTCGAAAAGGGCAGTGCCTGGATCGACGCCAACCTCTTCAACGGCCGGTACTACGTGCAGAAGGTGCAGGGCCTCCCGGCGGAGAGGATCGCGCCGGTCCTGCGCACCCGCGGCGGCGCCGAGGACAGCGAGCACCCCGATTTCCAGCTTGGCGAAGGCTGCCTGGTGGATCAACTGGTAGGGCAGTACGTAGCCCGGTTCGCCGGCCTGGGTTGGCTGCTGGACGGGGGCCGCATCCGCAAGACCCTGGAATCGATCTACCGCTACAACTACAAGCGCACGTTGTACGACCACGAGTCGGTGCAGCGTATCTTCGCCCTCAACGACGAGGCCGCGCTGGTGATCTGCGATTACGGTCCGGCGAAGCGGCCCAGGGTGCCGTTCCCGTACTACGCCGAGGTAATGACCGGGTTCGAGTACTCCGCCGCGGTCCTGATGCTGTACGCCGGGATGGTGCGGGAAGGGGTGGAGTGCATCGAGAACATCCGCAGGCGCTATGACGGCGAGCGGCGCAATCCCTGGGACGAGGCCGAATGCGGGCACCACTACGCCCGGGCCATGGCGGCATGGTCGGGAGTCCTGGCGCTGAGCGGGTTCGGCTATCACGGCGGCGAGCGGAAAGTGACGGCGAAGCCGCCGGGGCAGCGGGCCGCGTTCCGTTCCTTCTGGTCCTGCGGCACCGGCTGGGGCTCGTTCACGCAACAGGTGGAGGGCGGACGGCTGCGGTTCGCTTTATCGGTAAAGGAGGGCGCACTGGCCTGCCGCTCGGTGGAACTGGCGCCGCGGGCGGCGGGAACGACCTCGGCGTCCCTGGCCGGTAGGGCGATTGCCCATACCGTGGAGCGCGGCCGGGAGGGATCGGTCTTCCGGTTTTCCGAAGAGGTGCGGGTTCAACCCGGAGAGGAACTGGTGCTGGCGCTGTGAGCGGCACGCTGATCGCGATCGTGGGCGGGTTCCTGGGCGCGGGCAAGACTACCCTGCTGCTGAAGGCCGCCGCCCTGCTTCACGCACGCGGTCTGCGCGTGGCGGTGATCACCAACGACCAGGGCGGCGAACTGGTGGATACGCGTATGGCCGCGGCCTCCGGCCTGGACGCGGAAGAGGTGACCGGCGGCTGCTTCTGCTGCCGCTTCTCGGACTTCGTCTCCGCGGCCGGGCGCCTGCTCGACTTCCGGCCGGACGTGATCTTCGCCGAGCCGGTGGGCAGCTGCACGGATCTCTCCGCCACCATTCTCCAGCCGCTCAAGGCTTACGAACGCGGCCGCTTTGAACTGGCGCCCTTCACGGTCCTGGTGGATCCGGCCCGGGCAAAAGAACTGCTCGGCCCGGCGGGGGATCCGGATATGGCCTTCCTGTTCAAGCACCAGATCGCCGAAGCGGACCTGCTATGTTTCACCAAGGCCGACCGGCACAGCGAGTTCCCCAGCCTGGGGCGACCGGCGCGAAGGCTGAGCGCGCACACCGGCGAAGGGATCGGCGAATGGCTGGACAGCGTCCTGGGAGGCAGCCTCCCGGCCGGCGGCCGGATCGTGGAAGTGGATTATGGCCGCTATGCCCTGGCGGAGGCGGCCCTGGGCTGGTTGAACTGGCACGCGGAGATCGGCCTGCGCCGGGCGGAACAGCCCGCAGCCCTTGTGGGACCGCTGCTGGAACAGGTCGACGAGGCCCTTACCCGCGCCGGCATCCCCATCGCCCACCTGAAGGTCTTCGACCGGGCGCGCACGGGGTATATCAAGGCCGGCATTTGCAGCAACGGGGAGGAACCATGGGTGGACGGCGACCTGCTCGCGGGACCGGCCCGCCGCCATGACCTGGTCCTCAACCTGCGGGCGCGCGGGGCCCCGGAGGCGCTGCAGGCCATGGTGGAACAGGCAATCGGGGCAGTGCCCGGGACGGTGCGGGTGTTGCACCGCCAGGCCTTCCGGCCGGGCGCGCCCGTCCCGGAACACCGGTTCAGTTCCGTTTCGCCGCCGGCCGGCGGGTAGCCGCGGGCCGGTGGGCCGCACGCATCTCCCCAGCCAGGTGGCGGATCTCGCTGAGATCGCGCTGCATTTCGCTCCACCCGTACCAGAGCGCATAGTCGGGATTGGCATGAAAGGTCCCCTGAAAAACCCGCATGCGGTGCTCCAGGAACATGACGAACAACTTCTGCTCAATGGGCGTGGGCGCGTCGTGGAAGGTCAACAGGTCGGGATAGGCCGAGGCGTAGTTCCCGGGCTTGGCCAGCACGCCGTCCTTGTACAGCGCCGCCACGGTTTCGATGCCCTGCGCCATCAGCCGGTCGGCCTCCCGGATCATGCGGTCGCCTTTGTCCAGCTCCGCTTTGGCGAAGTTGGCCGAGTGGCACTGGTTGCAGGTCTTCAGCATCCTGCCGCGCTCCTTCTGCCAGTCTTCCTCGGTCAGGCGGGCCACCGAAGCGGCCTTGACCACTTCCAGGCGCGCGGTCGGCTTGCCGGCCGGATCGAGCACACCCAGGGCCTTCAGGATGGTGACGCGGTCGGCGGCCCACTGCTTGTCCTCGGGCAGCGGCAGCCGCACGGCCAGGAATCCCCAGGCGGTCGAGACCGCGTGATTGCCCTCCTGCATGTGGCAGGTCTGGCAGGTGGGCGCGGCCACGCTCTCGGGGAGAGTTCCGTTCTGCTTCAGCAGGTAGCGGACGCCGTGCTTGGAGGCTGAGTACATCTCCCAGTGGGCGTGATCGAAACCCATGTGGCAGGTCTGGCATGCCTGCGGCTGGCGGGCCTCCTGGACCGAGAACGTGTGCCGGGTGTGGCAGGCATCGCAGGACGCCACCCCGAAACCGGCCGAGCCGTCCTTCTTGAGCTCCTTGATCTCGGCCTCGGTCTTGATGCCCAGCTTGTGGCAACCGCCGCAGCCTTTCATACCCTCCATCATGGCCATGGGCTGGAAATGCGCCGTGGGCATGGCCTTCATGGCCGCCCAGGCAAGGGCATGTTTGCCGCTCTTGAACTGCTTGACCTGGTCCGGATGGCACCCGGCGCAGACCTCCGGGGTCGGAATCCGGACCTTGGCGACGTCCGCCGCCGAGGTGTGCCCCTCCCCGTGGCAGGTCGAGCACCCGACGCCGCTCTGGCTGTGCCGGCTGGCCTTCCAGTCGGACACGATGGAGGGGTTTACCTTGCCGTGGCACTCCACGCATTGCTGGGCGAAGGCCGGAAAGGCGAGAAGCCCGCTGAGAAGAACCGGAACGAGAACCGCTTGCATGCGCCGCACTCCTACTGGAACGGTATATACGGGAACCGCCTATTTTGCGATAACCGGATCTTTACATCTGTGACAAAAGTCACAATATGGAGGGAGAAATCATGCACGGCTTCCTGGACGCATTTCGATATACCGTCGCCCTGGCGGAGGTGCTGATGGTTCCCGGCGCGCTGCTGTATTGGTTCTCCATCCACCCGTTCGTGGGCTTCTGGAGAAAAGTCGGGATACGGCGCACCCTGGCGATCCACATGGCGGGAGCCGCGCTGCTGGCCTGGCTGCTGTTCCTCATACGGGGATGGCTGCTGGCGGTCGACTTCGGCTTCAACGCGGTTCTGGCGGGCGTTTCCGTCCCGCTCTTCGTCTTCTCTGTCCGGCTGCGGAAGCGGCTTGCCCGGCATTTGACCCTGAAGACTCTGACCGGATTCCCCGAACTGGATCCCGCGCGGTATCCATCCGGCATGCTGACGGAAGGCATCTACTCCCGGATCCGCCATCCGCGCTACCTGGAGATCGCGGTGGCGCTGCTGGCCTATGCCCTGCTCACCAATTACCTGGCGGCATACCTGCTGTTCGCCCTGGGCTGCCTGGCCCTGCTGGCGATCGTGCGGTGGGAAGAGCGGGAACTGCGCCAGCGCTTCGGCGCGGAGTACGAAGCCTACTGCGCCCGGGTGCCGCGCTTCATTCCCCGGCGGGAAAGGCGGTAAGCGTGATCCGGCGCCGGTCGCCGTCGAGGGTTTCCAGGCGGATCTCGAAGCGCGGGGATGGCATGCGGTCCGGGAAGCGCTCGCCCCATTCGACCAGACAGACCGCCTGGCGCTCGAAGATCTCGTCCAGGCCCAGGGCATCCAGTTCGGCCGGGTGTTCCAGGCGGTAGAGATCGATGTGGTAGACCCTCACCGGATCGCCGTATTCGTGGATCAGGGTGAAGGTCGGGCTGGAAACTTCGTCGGGCTCTGCCGCGCCCAGCCCCTTGACGATGCCCTTGGCCAGGGTGGTCTTCCCCGCCCCCAGGTTGCCGATCAGCAGCACGGCCGCCCGGGAAGGCAGATCGCGGGCCAGCCGCTCGCCGAGAGCGACGGTCTCTTCCTCAGTTCCGGTCAGAAATTGCGGCACACTCTTGGATGGCTGCCGGCAGGTAGCGCAGCAGGTCGGTGGCAATGAGACAAGGCTCGCCGAGTTCGGCCGCGCCCAACTGGCCGGCCCGCCCGTGCAGATAAACCGCCCCGGCCGCGGCCAGATCGGGGTCCCCGGGAAACTGGCCGAGAAAGCCGGCGGCGAGGCCGGTGAGGATGTCTCCGGTGCCTCCCGTGGCCATGGCGGGGGTGCCGGTAGGGTTCACCCAGACCTGGCCGTCCGGAAAGGCGATCAGGGTGCGCTGCCCCTTCAGCACGAGAATCACGCGGCGTTCGGCCGCGAAGGCGCGGGCGACCTCCACCCGGCGTGCCAGGATTTCGGCGGCAGGCAGGCCGGCCAGCCGGCTCATCTCGCCGGGATGCGGCGTCAGGATACGCAGCCGGCCCTCGCCGCTCCAGTCGCAGCCCGCCAGGGCGTTGAGGCCGTCGGCGTCCACCACCATCGGCTGCGGAAACTCCTGAAAAGCGCGGCGCACCAGCGCCACGGTATCCGGATGCGTTCCCAGGCCGGGCCCCAGAGCGATCACGTCCTTACCCTGGGCCACCGCGGCCAGGCGCCCGTAATCGAAGGCGCGGAGCGAGATTCCGCCGTCCTCGGTCTCCGGCAGCGGCTCGGTCATCAGCTCGGCGGCGTGCCCTGCGATCACCGGCAGCGCCGATTCAGCGGAAGCAACCGTCACCAGCCCGGCGCCCGAGCGCAGCGCCGCCATCCCGGTCATGGCGGCCGCTCCGGTTTTTCCCCGGGAACCTCCCACCACCAGGACGTGACCGAAACTGCCTTTATGGGCGCCCGCCGGGCGGGGTTGGAACAGGCCGGCGAACCGGGCGGGTTCCAGTAAGGAAAGGAAAATCGAGGAATCGTCTTCGTAGAGGGAGGGCGGGCTTCCGATCGCGCCAACCTGCAACTCTCCCACCAGGTCGCAGTTGGGCGGCAGCACCTGCGCCACCTTGGGCGCTGTGAAGGTCACGGTGTAATCCGCCCGCACCGTTTCGCCCAGCGTCGCGCCGGTATCGCTGGGCATTCCCGAAGGGATGTCCACGGCCACGATCTTCGCCCGCGGAAAGCCGGCGTTGATCTGGCGTATCACTTCCGCGGCCGGTTCCCTGGCCGGCCCGGAGAGGCCCGTGCCGAGCAGCGCGTCGATCACCAGGCTGGCCGTGCCCATTTCCGGCGTGATCCTGCTGTCCACCGGGCAGCCGCAGGCGCGAAGCATGCGGTAATTCAGGGCGGCGTCGCCGGCCAGTTCTTCGGGATCGGCCAGCAGCACGACATGCAGAGCGGCCGGTCTGGCCCGGGTGAAAAGCTGGCGGGCCACCACCAGCCCGTCTCCGCCGTTGTTGCCCTTGCCGCAGACGATCACCACACGGTGGCTGCTGAGCGGAGCGAACTTCGCGATGAGGAACTCGACCACGCGGTGGCCGGCATTCTCCATGAGAATGCAGCCGGGGATGCCCATCTCGATGGTCCGGCGGTCCACCTCGCGCATCTGGGCTGCGGTGAGGACTCTCATAGCCTGCGCACCAGCAACATGGTCATATCGTCCTGCAGTTCGGGCGAGCCCGTCCAGTGATGAACCGCCTCCATCACGTGGCTGATGATCTCCTTGGATTCGCGGCGGCGGTATTTCAGGAGCAGATCGGCCAGGCGCTCCTCGCCGAACATCTCTCCGTACTCGTTCTCGGGCTCCACGATGCCATCGGTGAAGGCCGCCAGGAGATCGCCGCCCTGGAGCTGCACGCTGCGCTCCTCATAGCGGGCGAACGGAAAGGCCCCCACGACCATGCCGGTTGGGTCCAGGCGCTGCACCGCTCCGTCGCGCACCAGGATGGGGGCCAGGTGCCCGGCATTGGTGTAGGTGAGCATGGAATCGTTTTCGTTGTACAGCCCGAAGTAGAACGTGGCGTACTTTTCGGGAGAAGTGTTGGCGTAGAGCTGGCGGTTCAGCACCGCGACCAGTTGCGAGGTGGACACCAGCCGCGGCGAGCCGCCGTTGCCGGCCGAAGCGCTCATGCTCATTCCCGCCGAGAGCTGGGTGTGCATGATGGACTGGATGGCAGCCATCAGCAGAGCGGCCGAGATCCCCTTTCCCGCCACGTCGCCGATGGCCAGGGCCACACAGCAGTTTTCCAGGGCAAGGAAATCGTAGTAATCGCCGGAGACGGTCCGGGCCGGGTTGCAGAAACCGGTCAACTCGACCGTTCTCAGCGTCGGGATGCTCTTGGGGAAAAGCTGGTTTTGCACTTCCCGGGCGATGGCCAGCTCGGACTGCATCCGCTCCTGTTCCTTTTCCACGGCGATGAGACGCTCCAGGTCGCCGGTCATTCCGTTGAAGGAAAGGGCCAGTTCGGCCAGCTGATCGTTGCCGCGAACCGCGATGCGGTGGGAGAAGTCGCCTTCCCGCACCTTCTGCGTGCCCACGTACAGCTCGTGCACCGCGCCGGTGATGGTGCGGGTGAGGCGGACGCCGATGATGAGCGAGATCAACTCCACGATCAGAAACAGCGTGGCTACACCGACAAACACCAGCGAGATGCCGCGGCTCCAGTCCAGCTTCTGGCCGAAGACGATGCGCAGCAGGGCGGAGGTCCGGGAGCGGATCATCAGGAATCCTTCAGCGGTTCCTGGCGGGGATTCCCACAGAGCGATGCCGATGGGCCAGGCCCAGGCCAGCTCCACGTCGAAGCGGTTGACCGGAGGAGGCACGCGGTCCTTGCGCTCTCCGGCGGAGGCCGGCGCCCCCTTGAATCGCGATGCGGGGGACTTGGCCGAGGCAGCGCCCTCCAGGCCCAACACCATCACGTCGCCCAGGCCCGGGACCAGGGAGGAAAGCAGATCGCGCGTCAGTGGAGCGATCAGCAGCACCTCCACCGGCTCGTTCACCGCGTAGGCCCAGACGAACAGCAGCCGGTTCCTCATCACCACGCCGCTGGTTTCGGGCCATCCCTTCGGCGGCGGGGTGACCGTGGAGGATTCCGGAAAGCGCAGTTCCTTCTTATCCCGGATCAGGGCTTCCAGTCCTGGAAACCGCCGCTCCAGAAGCGGCACGATGCGGCGCAAGGTCTCCTCGCGTCCCTGGGGACTGGCGCCGGCCAGCGCGCGGGCCGGACGCAGCAGTTCCGCCGTCCGCCGCTCGAATTCCGACCCGACCAGGTAGCTGGTCACCTGGCCCAGCACGGCGTAGCTGCCCAGCCCCACCAGCACCAGGACCAGCACGACCGGCACCACCGCGATAAACAGGTAGGCCACCACCAGCCGGTTGCGCAAGCGCCAGATGGCCCGGCCGATCAGGAACCGGAGCAGGCGCACCAGTTCGACCACGGCCAGGATCCAGACCGCCACCGCCAGCAGGACTGTGTACCCCGAGGCGGGCGCCGTCCAACCCATCAGCAGGTAGGCCGCCAGGAGGAGCAGGAAGCCCTTGTCGAACCATCCGAGAGCCTGGTAGACCGGTTTCAGGCGCGCCGGCATACGCTCATTTTGGCACGGCGGCGTCGTTCGGGTCCCGCGATTTCGCGATGGCCGGAGTTTCCTGCTCGGCCTCGGGCAGCGGCTCCTCCGGCTGCAGGTAGCGGCGGGTCAGATCGTCGCGGAGAAGTTCGAAGGCGGTTTGGGGGTCGTCGGCGAACTTGAACAGGTCCAGGTCCGACCGCGAGATGGTCCCGTAATCGATCAGGGCCTGGAAATTCAGGACCTGGTTCCAGAACTCCGAGCCGTACAGCAGGATGCTGATCTTCTTCTGCAGCTTGCGAGTCTGGGTGAGGGTCAGCAGTTCGAACAGTTCGTCCATGGTGCCGAAGCCGCCGGGAAAGACCACCAGGGCCTTGGCCAGGTAGGCGAACCAGAACTTGCGCATGAAGAAGTAGCTGAACTCGAAGCTCAACTCCGGCGTGATGTAGGGATTGGGCCACTGCTCGAAGGGCAGGCCGATATTCAGCCCCACCGTCTTGCCTCCCGCCTCGATGGCCCCGCGGGTGCCCGCCTCCATGATGCCGGGACCGCCCCCGGTACACACCACGAAGCGGCGCGAACTGTTGGCCAGCGAGTCGGACCAGTCGGTGATGAGGCGGGCCAGGTCCCGGGCCTCGCGGTAGTAGCGACCCATGGGTCCGTCCTCCCGTATGCGGGCCGAACCGAAGAAGACCACGGTGTCGCGTATGCGTTCCCGCCGAAAGTGCGACAGCGGCTCGAGGTACTCGGCCAGGATGCGCAGCGGGCGCGCGTCGGACGAGTTCAGAAAGGCCTCGTTCTTGTAAGCCACAGGCCTGCGCTCGCCGTGCCCGGAACGCTTGATGTCTCTTAACGCTCTGCTATTTGCCTCGCTCATGTTCCAACTCTTCGACCCGTTTTCTCAACTCGCGCACGGTCTTCATCAGCTCCGGCAGCCTGGGGAACGCAGTGACCGCGCGAAGCCACTCGTTAGCGGGAAAGGCGGGCGAGCCCGAAACCCGGGCGCCCGCCTCCACGTCGCCGCCGATGCCGCTCTGTGCGTAGACGATCGCGCCCCGGTGAATCGTGAGGTGGCCGGAGATGCCGGCCTGCCCGGCCAGCAGCACGCCGCTTTCGAGAATCGAGGAACCTGCCAGGCCCGCCTGGGCGCAGATGATGTTGTCCTCGCCCACTACGCAGGCATGGCCCACTTGCACCAGGTTGTCGATCTTGGCGCCGCGCTTGACCCGGGTCTCTCCCACCGTGGCCCGGTCGATGGCGCTGAGGCACTGGATCTCCACGTCGTCTTCGATCACCGCGGGGCCTGACTGCACGATCTTGTAGTGGGTGCCGTCGGCGCGCTTGGCAAAGCCGAAGCCGTCCCCGCCCACGACCGCGCCGTTCTGGAGAATCACCCGGTTGCCGATGCGGCAGAACTCGCGGACCACGGCATGGGAATGAGCCGTGAAATCGTCGCCGATTTGGGCGCCGGTATAGATGACGGCGTGCGGGTAGAGCGCCGCGTTGCGGCCGATCACAACCCGGTCGCCGACCACCGCGAACGGGCCGATGGAAGCGTTCTCCCCGATGCAGGCGCTTTCGGACACGTACGCCAAGGGGTGAATCCCGGGGACCGGGCGGGGCGGCTGGTAGAACAACTCCAGGGCGCGCGCGAAATCCAGGTAGGGATTCGACGAGACCAGGCTGGCAATGGGCAGATCCCGCACTTCCTTTTCCACCAGGATGGCGCTGGCCCGGGTGTGTTTCACCTTGTGCGCGTACTTGGGATTGGCCAGAAAGGTCAACTGGCCGGGGACGGCGTGCTCCATTCCGGCCACCCCGGTGATTTCGATCCCGGGATCCCCGCGCAGTTCGCAACCCAACGATTCGGCGATAGTGAGCAGTTTCATGGCCAGATTCCAGGGTACCGCGGCGGGAAAAAGGACGCGCGCGTGCCGCTATCGGCCCGGAATCACAGGACCCGCGGGCCGCTGGCCCGCCGTGACGGCTTGCATCTGCCGCTCGACCCGCTGGATCCACCCGTCGCCGCCGCCGCCGAAGCCGGTGGATTCCAGGCGGATGGCGGCGCCCGCATCCGAGATCCAGTTGGTGGGAATGCCCAGCGCTCCTGCGAAGCTGTCCACGAAGGACTTCCCCAGCAGCACCGGAAAGGTGTAGCGGTTCTCCTTCAGGAAGGGTTCGATGAGCCCGGTGTTGTCGTCCACGTTCAGCGTGATCACCTGCATGTCACTGCGGCCTTTGACCCGCTCGTAGAGCTTCTGCAGGTACGGCAATTCCAGCCGGCAGGGCCCGCACCACGTAGCCCACACGTTGATCAGCGTGACCTTGCCTTTGAAATCCGACAGGGTCCAGGTCTTCCCGGCCTGGTCGGCGAGCTGAAATTCGGGCAGCGGGCGGTTCGCCGCCAGCCAGTCCGAGGGCACGCCCAGGGCGGAAGCGGACCGGGCGGCGATCGAATCGAGCCAGGCTTGCCAGCCCTCCTGCGTGCCGCCGAGTTCCTTCCACAGGCCGTTCGCCTTTCGCCCCGCCTCGGACCTGGCCGGATCCGGGGGAGCGGGGGAAGCTCCGGCCATGGCGCGCAGCCCGCTTTGATAGAACGCGAGCGCATCCAGTTGGCGGCGCTCCGCCAGAGCCAGTTCCGCCAGAGCATCGAAATACCGCGATTCGTCGAAAGGCAGGGAGCGGACCAGGAATTCCTCCACCCGCATCCGCTCCGCCTGACCCGGGCCCGGCCGGCTGCGGGCCTCGCCCTGCTTGCGGATCTCCTCGACCCGCTTGCGGCGCCCGGCCAGGGCCGCTTCCCACTTGGCGAGGACATCGCGCGCCTCTGCGACCCTACCGGTTTTGGCGTGTGCCAGCACGAGCGTGTGCCAGGCGTTGCTGTTCGCCTGCCAGCGGGTGCTCTCCTCCATGAAGCGGCGGTCCGGTCCGCCGAAGAGGTCGGATTGCACCCCTTCGCCGCGCCGCTTGTATTGCGCCTCCTGCGCAGCCAGGCCTTCCCGGATAACCGCTACCACACGGTCGAGCGCGATGCCCCGTTTCGCCCAGATGCCTGCCACCTGAATCGGCACGACGGTTGACATAGTCACCGTGCCGGCGCTCCTGCGGGATGCCTCCAGGACCTTCTCGCCTTCTTCCAGGAGCAACCCGCCGGACGTATCCGGAATTTCGGCCAGCGCGCGGAACCGCTCCAGGAGAACAGGCTCCTGGTCCTGCTCCGGCAGCTTCGCCACCCACTCGTCCAGCATCTTCAGGCGCTTCTGAAAGTAGGCGGCGCGCTGTTCGGGCGCGGCGTCCGGCGGGGGCGGCGGGTCGGACTTCGACCACTCCCGCTGGGCTTCGAAGAAGGCGCGCATCCTGTCTACGGAAGTCCCGCTCCTGGCCGCAAGCTTCTCCTGGGCTTCCTTGTTCCCGGTCAGCTTGTAGCCTTCCTGGAGCAGCATGCTCAACATTTTGAACTTGTCTTTGTCCAGTCCGCCGAGGAACCGGAGATCGCGCTCCACCCGCTGCCGCACCTCGGGGTGCCCGGGGAGGGGAGTGACTTTGAACTCCAGCGCCCACAGCGTCCGGTACAAAAGCAGGGTAGCCTCGTCCGCCTTACCCTCGATGCGAGCCCGGAGCGCCTTGGTGTAGGCGGCCAGCCTGTCGGATCTCTCCAGACGGGCTGCCAGGTGTGCGGCTTCGGCGGCGTGCGGGCAACGTTCCAGGAAGCCCTCGGCATAGGTTGCCATCCTGGCCCGGTCGTTGAAGTTCGGGTAGCCGTGAATCTGCGCCAGCAGCCACCAGGAGAACGGGAACGCGGGGGCCTTCTCGATCAGACCGGTCAGCATTCGTATGGTGGTGGGCGTGTCTTTGCCCATCAGGGCATAGGCATAGAGGAAAACGGCCTCCGGGTCCTGGGGCCGGGTCTCGTAGCCCTTCCGGAACTCGGCGGCGATCTCATCGGAGGCCATGGGGCCCTTCACCATATCGATGTAGGCCTTGAGCACCCAGAAATTGCCGGGATACCTGGCAGCCAGGGCTTTGAGGCGCCGCTGCCGCTCCTCGCCGGCCCGCTCAGGCGGCCGGGACTGCCCCTCCTCCGGACTTACCCGGCCGGCTTCACGAATGGCTGTCTGCAGATCGGACGGGGCCTCACAGGGAAAGGGCTTCTGCGTCTGTCCCGCCAGCAAGGCCGGCAGGGCCAGCAATACGAGGCTGCGGAACGCGCGAACGGCGGGCATCGGCGCCTCCTCCGGGATAGCTTACAACGGCGCAGCAGACGCCGGCCGCCGGAATCCGGTTTCAGCCCAGCCCCTCAGAAGAACCCGGTGGAACTCAGCACGAGCACCGACACCAGGATCACGCCCACTCCTGCCTTCATCCGTCGCACCGTGGCCGGACTGGCCTGCTTCCACTCTCCGGTCAGCACGCCCAGCGTGGTGGACCACAACAGCAGGATGGTCACGTAGATGGCGTAGCCGATGGAGGTGCCGTAGGCGCCCATGGCCGTGGCCCCGGAGCCGTATCCCATGGTGCCCCCCAGCCACAATGCCGCCACCGCCAAGGCCAGCAGCCCCTCCCTCAGAGTGGCGGCGCCGAAGCGGGACGCCGTGCCGTTGCGCCACATCAGGTAGACGGTATAGGCCAGGTTGGGAATGTAGCCGGCCGCCAGGACCACCAGCCACACGGCCAGCGTCGCGCTCTGCCCGCCGGCGCCGGACCTGACCGCCGCGTCCGAGATGGTTCCGCTGAAAGCGAAGCCCAGGTTGATCATGCCGCCCATCAGGCCGGTGTACAGGCAGACGATGAGCCCCTTGCGGAAATTCGCTCCGCTGGGTCCGGCCGCCCCGGTCTCGCGCTCGCGGTCGCGCCCCGCGCGTCCGTAGATCACCAGTCCGATCACCAGAATCGCCCCGCTCACGATCAGCGCGATGCCCCGCGGGCCCGACAGGTCGGACGGGTGCAGCACCCCCATGGTGATCAGGCTGCCGAACAGGCCGCTCATGCCGACCACGATGGCGAAGGCCATGGCCATGCCCACTCCCGCGATGGCGATGCCGAAGGTCACCTGGGCGGTGCCCCAGAGAAAACCGAAGATGATGCCGGGAAGAAAGGCCCGCGCGGGCAGCGCGGTGTAGACGCCCATGAGGTCCGGCACCGCCAGGGCGGCCAGGATCAGCGGGATCACAAACAGCGCCAGGGTGGTGAACAGGAACCAGGTGTTCTCCCATTTCCACGCCCGTGAATACTTCATCGGCAGCGGAAAGGACGCGTTCAGCATCCCGCTGCCCACCAGAATTGCCAGGCCGAGCCAGAAATTACCTGCCATAGAAAGAACCTTTCCGCACCGTGTTCGCAATCGCCCGGGTGGAGCCCTTCATGGAATCGATACCGTGCGCCGGCTGACAGTGGGCGCTCCGCCCTCCGGTTGTGCGGCCGCCCTGATCAGGAACCGGCCCTTGACGGCCGGGATGCGCAGGTTCAGGGCGTATGTCTGCTGGCCCAGGCCGGGAACCTCAAAGCGCGCCTCCGCGCGTGCGGCCTCCGTTCCGTCTTCTGCGGAGAGCGACAGCACCAGGCTGCCTCGCGCCGGCTGCTGCTCGTCGTTGACCATCATCACCATGAAGCGCTGTTCCGTGTTCGGCTTCAGAGAAGGCTGCCAGAAGTTCAGATATACCCCCAGCGGCTTGAAGGCTTCCCCCACGTAGTCCGCGAAATGCGGCTCCAGGGTCAGATTCTCCAGGTCCTGAAAATGATCGGAGGTATACGCGCCCGGGTAGCTCGACGTGAGATAGACAAAATGCAGCACGGCGGCGGCGTTGCGGTGCGCCCGCCAGAACTCGGTGAGGCCGCCTAACAGGTAGGCGTTGTTCTCGAAGCGGTCGCCGGACAGCCGCGCGTACACGTCCGTGGTCAGCGGGGTGGGCGTGCCGTCGCGGTTCAGCCACAACCAGCCGTATTCGTTGATGATCACCGGATGACCGGTGGGGTGGGCCGCATTAGTGCTCTTGGCGCCGGTCATGCGTTCCAGGTCGGCGATCTCGAATCCCTTGCCCAGGCGGCTGAACAGGTAGGGGTGGTCTTCCACCGGGTCGTCGGGGCCGACGGGCAGGTTGTAGCCGTTCTCCCAGGGCCGGTTCGAAAGATCCAGGCCGCGCACGAAGGCGATGATGCGGCTCAACTCTTCGGCCCGGGTTTCGTTCTGCGCGTCCCAGACCGCCACGCTGGGATGATTCCAGTTGTCCCGCATCCAGTCGGAATACTGCCGGACCATTTCCTGAATGTCCCACTGCTTGCGGTAGCCCCAGACGAAGAATTCGTTCTGGATCAACAGTCCCGCCTCATCGGCGATCTCCAGCCACTTGTCGGGAACCGGACCGATGCAGAAACGGAAAGCGTTCCAGTGCATGCGCTTTGGGATCTCGGCCAGCAACTTCCGCACCCACTTCTCGTCCCAAGGCAGGCGGCCGCACTTGGGGTCTTCAAAGAAGCGGTGCAGAGTGATATTGGATCCGCGCAGGAAGTACGGCTTGCCGTTCAAGTAGGCACGCCTGGTGACAGTGTCAAAGCGGAACTCGCGCATGCCGAAGCGGGTGGACAGCGAGTCGCCGCCGGTGCTGCTTTCCAGCGTGTAGAGGTGCGGGCTTTCCGGCGTCCACAACTTCGGATTCGGAATCCGGACAGTGACGGTCTCGGTGATCTCGCTGTCGGCCGTCATCCGCACGGGGACGGAGGCGGATTCGCCCGCCACGCGATGAGTCAGCCGCGCGTCGATCCTGCCGCCGTAGTTCCGCAGCCGGGTCTGGATCACCACCTCGGAGGCCGCCAGCCGGGGCGCCGCCTGCACGCTTTCGATCACCGGGTTGTCGCTGAAAGAGACCGAGACACTGTCGTAGATGCCCGGCGTCCAGAGGTTCTTCTCGTTGTCGGTGCCCGCCGGCGCCGTTTCCGGAAGGGTTGCGGGGTGCGCCCCAACACGCACCACCAGTTCGTTCTCCCCGCTCCAGTTCATGGCCGGCGTCAGGTTGAAGAACCCGGCGGTGAAACAACCCGGATGCTCGCCGATCTTCGTTCCGTTCAGCCATACCGCGGTGCCGAACTGGGCCTTGCTCACTTTCAGGATGGCGACTTCCTTGCGCGCCGGCGCGCGGAAGGTGCGGCGGTACCAGAAGTAGTTCCGGCTCTGGTGCGGAATGCCGGCCGTGGCAATGCGGGCCGAGGCGGGCAGTTGCTTCAAGCGGATCTTCTTGTCGATGTTCTCGTAGCTGTCGAACTTGTCCACGTCCGCGAAGGGCGGCTGCGCCAGGTTGGCCAGACCGGGAACCGGCGCCGTGTGGGGGTAGGCGCGCGGCGGCGCGGCGCCGGAAATACTGTCGGCGATCCGCC
>JADZAF010000087.1 GCA_020852755.1 Bryobacterales bacterium | reverse complement strand
GGAAGTGAGGGCCGGTGTGCCGCTGTTGCAGGCGGCACGGGGCACGGTTCGCTTCGTCGTGGAGCAGGAGAAGGTCGCCAACCTGCCTCTCGACGGCCGCAACTTCGTGCCGCTGGCGGCCCTGCTGCCGGGAGTGAATCTGCCTCCCGGCTCCATTCTCCCGCGCATCAACGGCAGCCGTCCGCGGGTGAGCGAGTACATCTATGACGGAATCAGCGTGCTGCAGCCGGAGCCCGGACAGGCGGCGTACTTCCCCGTCGTGGATGCCATCGAGGAGTTCCGGGTCGAGACGAACAGCTACTCGGCGGAGTACGGACGCGCCAACGGCGGGGTGATCGTGGTGAACCAGAAGTCGGGCGGCAACCACCTGCACGGCACGCTGTTTGAATGTTTCCGCAATGAGAGCCTGAACGCCCGCAACCTGTTCGCTTCGTCCGGGGCCAAGCCCCGCTTCCGGCGGAACCAGTACGGTTTCGTGCTGGGCGGGCCGGTACAGAGGAACCGGACGTTCTTCTTCCTGGACTGGCAGGGCACGCGCCAGGAGACGGGCCGGGTCCGCGCCAGCACGGTACCCACCAGCGCGCAGAAAGCCGGACGGTTCTCCGGCGCGATTTACGATCCGGCGGCCGCCCGGCGCAGCCCGTTTCCCGGCAACACGATCCCGGCGGCACGCTTCGACGCAGCCGCCGGGCGGGCGCTGGGCCGTTACCCGGCGCCGAACGTCTTCACCGCGAGCGGATCGGAGGCGGCGGCGAACAACTACCGGCGTACCGCCAGCGAGCGGGTCTCGCAGGACCAGTTCGACACCCGGCTGGACCGCTACTTCGGGAGCGGGCACCGGTTGTTCGGACGATACGCCTATATGCGCGATTTCTCCCGCCCCGTGACGCCCCTGCCCGACGGGAGCGGCAGCATTTCTTCGGGCGTGGTCGGCGATACGCTGACGCGGGCGGACAGTGTGGCCGTGGAGCATCATTGGACGCTCGACCCGGCCCGCGCGAACCAGGCGCGGTTCGGTTACACACGGCGGGGCTTCCAGCGCACTTCTCTGCGAACCGGGCAAGCCGCCTCGGAGGTCTCCGGAATTCCAAACCTGCCGGTCTCTTCGTTCGGGGACACGCTGCCGACCTATGACGTGGTGGGGTTCCAGCTTTTGGGGCCGCCATCCAACGGCAACGCCGATTTCACGACTTCGGTGACGCAGTTTCTCGACAACTTCACCTGGGTCACCGGCCGCCGCAGTCTGAAGGTGGGGACCGACATCCGGCGGCAGGCGCTGGACGTGCTGCAGCCACCCAGTCCCACGGGGAATTTCCAGTTCAGCAACGTGCTGACCGCGGGCCTGTCGCCGGACGGAGCACCGCTGGCGGGCACCGGCAGCAGCATGGCATCGTTCCTGCTGGGGCAGGTGCAGCAGTTCCAGATCGACGTGCAGCGGGAGACCCTGCGGCCCCGCGCCACGATCGCGGAATTCTATGTACAGAACGACCTGCGGGCGACACCGCGGCTGAACGTGAACCTGGGCGTCCGGTACACGCTGAACTTCCCCTCAACCGTAGTGAACGACCGCGGCGCGGTGTTCAACCTGGGGACTCAGCGCCTCGATTTCCTGGGAAAGAACGGTTTTGCGCGCAGGGCCCGCAACCTGGAGCGAGGCAACTTCGGGCCGCGCCTGGGGCTGGCGTTCCGCGTGTCGGATTCCCTGGCTATACGGGCCGGCTACGGGCTCACCTGGATCGAGCAGGCCGGCATCACCACGCCTTTCACCACCCCGCTGTTCCCGTTCGTGCGCACGCTGCAGCAGGCCTCGCTGGACAACCTCGTTCCCGCGTTCGTGCTTGCGCAGGGTCCCACCCTCCGGGTCGACGAGCCGAATGCGGACAGCGGTCTCGGACAGGGCGTGTTCGCCGTGCAGCGCGATCAGAAGAGCGGGTACGCCCAGCAGTGGAACCTGTCGCTGCAACGGACGCTGGGCGAGAACTGGAGCGTCGAAGCGGGCTACCTGGGCTCGAAGCTGACCAACCTGGGCGTCCCGGACGTGAATCTGAACCAGCTGCGTGTGGAACAACTGGCCCTGGGTTCCCAGCTGACCGAGCCGGTGGCCAATCCGTTTTTCGGGGAAGTGCCTTTGGAATCCTCGCTGGGCGGGCCCCGGATCGCGCGCCAGCAGCTGCTCCGCCCGTTCCCGCGTTTCACCACGGTCACGCTGTACCGCAACAACACGGGCCATTCCACGTACCATTCCCTCCAGTCCCGGGTGGAGAAGCGATTCGCAAGCGGCCTGACGCTCTCGGCGGCCTACACCTTCTCGCGGCTGATTGACGATGCGGGGGCGGTGTTCGATGCGGCGATCCTCACCGGGCCGGTCACCAGCTACCAGGCCGCCGACAGCCATAACCGGCGGTTGGAGAAGGATGTGTCGACGGGCGACATCCGGCACGTGGTTTCGAGCAGCTTCGTGTATGAGCTGCCGTTCGGGCGCGGCCTGCCGGGCTGGAAAGGCCTGGCGGGAGGCGGCTGGCGGCTGGCGGGCATCGTGCGCGCCCAGTCCGGAAGTCCGGTCGCGGTGACGCAGCAGCCGAACCTGAATTCATTTGCGGGCTTCGGCATCCAACGGCCGAACCGGCTTCGCGATGCGGGTCTGCCCGGCGGCACGCGCAGCACCGGGCGCTGGTTTGACACGACGGCGTTCGCGGCCGCCCCCCAGTTCACCATTGGCAACAGCTCGCGCAACCCGGTGCGCGGGCCCGGGTACCGGACCGTGGACGTGATGGTGGGAAAAACGTTCGAGCTGACCGAGCGTTTCACGACCGAGTTTCGGGCGGAGGCCTTCAACGCGACCAACACGCCGCCGCTGGGGAATCCGAACGGGTCGTTCGGGACAGCGGCGTTCGGAAGCATCACCACGGCGCTTGATCCGCGGGTATTCGAGTTGGTGCTGAAGCTGCAGTTTTGAGGTAAGGACATGCCGGATGCAATCCAGAATCGGCTGGCGGCGATACGGAAGAGCCGTGGTGTGGGTGCGGCGGAACTGGCCCGCGGAGTGGGGGTGAGCCGCCAGACGATCTACGCGATCGAAGCCGGCAGCTACGTGCCGAACACCGAAATCGCCCTGAGACTGGCCCGGGAGCTGGAAGTTCCCGTTGAGGAGATGTTCGCCCTGCCGGAGGAGCCTCGCGCCTCCGGGGCGGCGCTGGCCACCCGGGTCCTGAGCCAGCGACCGCCGTGCAAGGGCCAGCCGGCGCGGCTGTGCAGGGTCGAAGAGCGATGGGTCAGCGTGCCTGCGAGCGCGGTCCCTTACTATCTGCCCGATGCCGACGGGCTGTTTTCGCGGCTCGCCCGGACGGGAGGACACGCCGACGTGGTTCCGTTCAGCGGCGGGAGCGCGGGGAGGAAGCGCCTGGTTCTGGCGGGGTGCGATCCGGCGACGAGCCTGCTGGCGGGCATCGTGGAGAGAGCCGCGGGGATCGAGATCGTGCCGGCCGGCGCCTCGAGCCGGCTGGCGCTGGCATGGTTGAAGGAGGGGCTCGTACACATTGCGGGTTCCCATCTGGAGGACCCCCAGAGCGGCGAGTTCAACCTTCCCTATTTGAAGCGGCACTTTCCGGACGAAGACCTGGCCGTGGTCACGTTCGCCCGGTGGGAAGAAGGGCTGGTGACGGCGCCGGGCAACCCGAAGGGAATCCGCACGATCGAGCAACTGGCCCGCCGGGGAGTACGCTTCATCAACCGGGAAGCGGGCTCGGGCAGCCGGGCGCTGGTGGACCGGCTGCTGCAAGCGGCAGGGCTGCCGGGCGGCCGCGTGCGCGGCTACGAGGTGGAAGCGTGCGGGCACCTGGAGGCGGGCCGGGCGGTGAGCGCGGGTGAAGCGGATTGCTGCGTGGCCACCCGGCCGGCCGCGCGGACCTTCGGCCTCGACTTCATACCCTTGAAGAGTGAGCGCTACGACCTGGTGATGCGGCGGCAGACGCTGGAGCTGCCGGCCGTGCGGCAGTTCCTGGACGTGCTGCAACAAGCCGGTTTGAGACGGAAACTGGAGGCACTGGCCGGGTACGACATGCGGGATACGGGGTCGGTGCTGGCGTAGGGGGGAGCCGCATGCCCCCGCCGGTGTTACCCTGAGGCGGTTGGAGGTGCCCCATGGAACGCTGTCGGCGATTGCTGACGCTCACCGCGGGATTGGGCGCGATTGTTTCAGCCGCGCGGGCCCAGAGCGGGCCGGCCTACCAGTGGATCAACGAGCAGGCTTCCGCGAACCGGCGCGGTTTCTACATCTACACGGATCACGATGCCGGGGCCAACAAGGTTTACCCTTCGGGCATTTTCCCCCGCCCGGGCAAACTTCAGGTCGACCCGGCCTGCATCGACGATCCCAACCACGCAACGACCGGCTGCTCGATGGACACCGGCAGGCTGGACTGCGCCCAGGGCACCGTGTTCCGGCTGACCTGGTCTCCCATGACACGAGAGGAGTTCTTCGGGCTGAACTTCGAGGAACCGGAGAATTACAGCAGCCGGCCGCGAGGGACCGGGTACGATCTAAGCCCGGCCGCCGAGCTGGTTTTCCGTTTCCGCTCGCCCACGGGAATATGGGTGAGTTTCGGGATGAATGACGGCCGGAGTTTCTCCTCCGGGTTTATGTACCTTCCTGCCAGCCGCGTCTGGGAAGAGAAGCGAATCAGGATTTCCGATCTGAGAGCCTCCGATCCCAGCGTTCGCCTGAACCTGCGAAACGTCCACATTCCGTTCTTCGCGGTGACCAACGGGGAGCGGGCTCCGGGCGGGGGAACCCTGCTGCTGGACGATATCCGCCTGGAGCCCGTTCCGGCGCGTCAGGCAGCCATTCCGGCTTTTCCGCCGGCGAACAGGACGTGCGGGGTAATCCCGGTGACAGGCCGGGCGAGCGGCCGCGTGCCGGTCCCGCCGGACCAGATCAACCGCAACGTGGCAACTTCCTATGAATCGGCGGTGGCCCTGTGGGCCCTGCTGCGCCGGGGCGCCAGGGAGGACCTGGAGAACGCGAGAGCCCTGGCGGACACGTTTGTGTACGCAGCCGCTCACGACAACCGGGGCGCTCTGCTGCCAAAGCCTGCAGATGGGGCGGGCCTGCGGAATGCCTACATCGCGGGCGACCTGCCATTCCTGAACGACCAGCAATGTCCGGGATCGGAGACTTGCTCGCCTGACCAGCAGGCCGCCGGCGCGAAGAGTGGAGACGTGCGGCTGGCCGGCTTCGGGGGCGCGAAGGAACTTTGCGGGCAGTCGCGGTTCTGCCTGGTTCAGGATGGCGCCACGGGAGGCAACAACGCTTTTTCCATGATCGCGCTGCTGGCGGCGTACCGGCGGTTCGGTGACGTGAAGTATGTGGAGACCGCCAGGCGGATCGCGAACTGGATTCACGGCCTGCTGCTCGATCCCGACGCAAACGGCTTCGGCGGCTATTTCACCGGGTATCCCGACGAGGGAAGACCGAAGGAGCTCATCCGAAGCAAGAGCGTCGAGAACAACGCGGACATCGCAGCGGCGTTTCAAATGCTGGCCGACGTCGAATCCGAACTCTGCCGCCGGACTCAGGCGGAGACGTGGGCTGCGCGATCGCGTATAGCGGGGGATTTCGTTCTGCGGATGTTCGATCCTCTCAGTGGACGCTTCTTTGCGGGAACGGCGCCGGCGGGAACAGCGCCGCTGGCGGGTGTTCAGCCGGACGGCGAGCAGAGGAGCGGGGAGGTCATTAACACGGCGGACTTTCTGGACGCCAACACTTTTGTTCCGCTTGCGTTGATGTCGCTGCCCGCGTATCGCGAGGCCATCGACTGGCGGAGACCGCTGGACTGGGCTTCCAGGCAGGTGCAGAAGGTTCAAGCCGGGGAACAGGTATTCGAGGGATTCAACATCGTGCCCAGCCCGGTGAGCGGGCCGGCCGGCATCGCCTGGGAGTTTACCGGACAGATGGTGGTCGCCATGCGCGCTGTTGACGCACGGTACGGAGAGAACCGCTTCCGTGCGCAGGCGGACCGTTACCTGGAGCAAATCCGGCGCGCGCAGTCCCTGGCCCCATTCGCGGAAGGGCGCGGGCTGGTGGCAGCTACCATGGAAGGCGGCAGCCGGATCGCACCGTACGAGCAGTGCCTGAGCACGCCATTCCAGTGCATCGCACAGCGCACCGGCCTGGCCGCAACGGCGTGGGCGATCTTCGCCGAGAACGGCTGGAACCCGCTGGGCCGCGGCGCCGTTGCATCCGGCTCGCAGCCCGTGTACGTCAATGCCGCCAGCTTCCAGGGATGTTTGAGCCCCGGCGGCCTGTTCAGCGTGTTTCAGCCGGACGTATCAAGCCAGGTGGCGGCAGCCGGCCAGTTTCCACTCCCCATGAGTCTGGCAGGCGCGGAAGTACGGTTGGGAGACCGGGCGGCTCCGCTGCTGTATGCCGGGCCGGGACAAGTGAACGGCCAGGTTCCATACGAGATGTCGTTGGGAGAGACGAGTGCCGAGTTGATCGCCGGCTCGGCCTTGCTCTCGCACGCCACGGTACATCTGGCCTCCGTTTCACCGGGACTCTTCCTTGCCGGAGATGGACGCCGCTGCGTGGCGTTCAACTTTTCGGGCACTCTGAACAGCCCGCGCGACCCGGCCCGGCCCGGGGATGGCGTGACCGTATACCTGACGGGCATGGGAGCTGTGGACAACCCGGTCGGAAGCGGTCTGCCCGCACCCCCGGAGCCGTTATCGCGAGCGAAGGCCGTCTCAAACGCGACCATTGGAGGCAAGCCGGCCGGAGTCATCTACCTGGGGCTGACACCAGGCACGGCGGGGGTCGGCCAGGCGAATCTTGTACCGGATTCGCAGCTGACACCCGGGGAGCATGAGGTGCGGGTGGAGTTGGATGGAGTGCCGAGCAATGGCTGCCTGGTCTCGATCGGGCCCGAAGCCGGCTATCCGGCGCCTTCGATCGACTCGATTGTGCCTGACGCAGGCTCCAAGGCGGGCGGCGCCAGGGTGACGATTCGAGGCGCGGGATTCTGGGCTTCCGGTATCACGGTGCGGTTTGGAGAGAGTCCGGTTCGTGAAGTGGTGCAGGCCGGCCGTTCTGAAGTGACGGTGATCGCGCCTCCCGGCAGCGGGGTGGTGGAGGTAACAGTGACCGCGCCGGACGGCCGCG
>JADZAF010000086.1 GCA_020852755.1 Bryobacterales bacterium | reverse complement strand
GGCCACCTGCACGTGCCGGGTGGCGGGCTCGTCGAAGGTGGAGCTGATGACTTCGCCGCGCACCGAGCGCTGCATATCGGTCACCTCCTCGGGCCGCTCGTCGATGAGCAGCACGATCAGGATGATCTCGGGATGGTTGGTGGTGATCGAGTTGGCGATGGACTGCAGCAGCATGGTCTTGCCGGTGCGGGGCGGGGAGACGATGAGACCGCGCTGGCCCTTGCCGATGGGAGTCAGCAGGTCCATCACCCGTCCGGAGTAGTTCTCCTTGACGGTCTCCAGCTTGACCCGCTCATTGGGGTAGAGCGGTGTCAGGTTGTCGAAGAAGATCTTGTTGCGGGCTTCCTCCGGCGGCTCGAAGTTGATCGCGTCCCCCTTGATCAGCGCGAAGTACCGCTCGCCCTCCTTGGGCGGGCGGATCTGACCGGAGATGGTGTCCCCGGTGCGCAGGTCGAAGCGGCGGATCTGCGAAGGCGAGACGTAAACGTCGTCCGGTCCCGGCAGGTAGTTATACTCCGGGGCGCGCAGGAAGCCGAAGCCGTCCGGCAGGCACTCCAGGACGCCCTCGGAGAAGATGAGACCGGCCTTCTCGGCCTGGGTCTGCAGGATCTTGAAGATCAGTTCCTGCTTGCGCATGCCGGCGGCGCCCTGGACCCCCAGCTCCTTGGCCACCTGGTTGAGCTTCTGGATGCTCATATCCTTGAGCTCGACCAGGTCCAGCGTGGTGGCGCCGTTCTTGATGCCCACTCCCTTGCGCGGGCGGCCGTGCAGCCCGATCGTCTCCGCCGCCTTGTTCTCGACTTTGTTTTCGGCCTTGTCGGCCGCAGCGGCGCGCTCGGATTTGTCTTCTTTCCCGACCGCTTTGTCCGGCTTCTCGGCCGGCTTTTCGGTCTTTTCGGCAGGTTTTTCTGGCGGGGTCACATTTGTGACTGGTTGAGTGTTTTCGATATCGCTTGCCAAAGGTCCCTCACTCCCCGGCCCGTAAGGGCCGAGAACGGCACGGGAGAGCCAGCCTCTTGCGCGATGGCCTCCAGGCCGCCTTTTTGTTGCGCCTGGTTCAGTTTGTCGATCTTCGTGGCGATCACCAGGTATCGCCGGCTGAAATGCTCCAGCCAGTTTCTCAGCGCCTGGTCCGATTCCATCCAGCCCCGGCGGACGTCCAGGACGATCACCGCGAGCGCCAGGGTCTTGCGTTCCCGCAGGTAATCCTCGATGAGCTTCTTCCACTGCCGGGTCTGCTCCCTGGAAACTTCCGCATAGCCGTAACCCGGCAGGTCGACGAAGTAGAAGGCCTGGTCAACCCGGTAGAAGTTGATGGTCCGCGTTCGGCCCGGGCGGTTGCTCGTATGGGCCAGTCCCCGCTGCCCGACCAGCCGGTTGATGATGCTGGATTTACCGGCGTTGCTCCTTCCCAAGAAGGCGATTTCGGGCAGGCCGTCGGAGGGAAACCGGTCCGGACTCGCCGAACTGACTACAAACTCCGCTTGCACGACCTTCCCGGAGCCGCCGGCGCGTGCGGCGCCCCAACGTCTCCGGGGTTTCATCATTAATGCGTCAAATCTTCGCTCGGCCGCTGGCCGATCTCCACCCCGGAGCCCGCCGCCGGCAGGGCCGGCTTCTCGATGGCGCCGTCCAGGGCGATCTTGAGCACCTCGTCCATGGACTCGACGAAGTGCAGCTTCATGTCGTTACGAACATTCTCGGGGATCTCCGGCAGATCCTTGCGGTTGTCCGCGGGCAGGATGGCTTCGAAGATGCCGTGCCGGTGCGCGGCCAGCAGTTTTTCCTTCAGGCCCCCGATGGGCAGGACCTTGCCCCTTAGGGTGATCTCTCCGGTCATGGCGATGTCGCCGCGCACCGGGACCTTCACCAGGGCGCTGCAGATGGTGGTGGCCATGGTGATGCCCGCCGACGGGCCGTCCTTGGGGATGGCGCCCTCGGGAATATGCAGGTGAATGTCCAGGTGGCGGTAGAAGTCCTTGGGGAGACCGAACTGGGTGGCCCGGGAGCGGATGTAGCTCATGGCCGCCTGGGCCGATTCCTGCATCACGTCGCCGAGTTTGCCGGTGACGGTCAGCTTGCCCTTGCCCTCCATCAGAATGGCCTCGGTGGTCAGGATCTGGCCGCCCACTTCGGTCCAGGCCAGGCCGACCGCGGCGCCGACCTCGCTCTTCTTCTCGGCCTGCAGGTCCCGGAACTTCACCGGGCCCAGCAACTCCGACACCTTCTCCGGCGTGATGACCGCCTGAGCGCCGGCCTGTTTCTTCTGCGAGCGCCCGTTCTTCTCCGACTGGCCGGTGACCACCTTGCGCGCCACCTTGCGGCAGATGTTGCCGATCTCGCGCTCCAGGTTGCGGACCCCGGCCTCGCGGGTGTAGCCCTGGATGACGGTTGAAATGCCCGCATCCGGGAACTGCACCTGCTCCGGCTTCAGGCCCGTTTCCCTCATCTGTTTGCTCACCAGGAAGCGCTTGGCGATCTCCAGCTTCTCATACTCGGTGTAGCCGGAGAGCCGGATCACTTCCATGCGGTCCTGCAGGGCCGGGGGAATGGTGTGCAGCACGTTGGCGGTGGCGATGAAGAAAACCTGGCTCAGGTCGTATTCCACGTCCAGGTAATGGTCGACGAACATCCAGTTCTGTTCGGGATCCAGGACCTCCAGCAGGGCGGCCGAGGGATCGCCGCGGAAGTCCATGGACATCTTGTCCACTTCGTCGAGCATGAAGACCGGGTTGTGCGTGCCGGCTTTCTTCATCATCTGGATGATCTGGCCCGGCAGGGCGCCGATGTAGGTGCGGCGATGGCCGCGGATCTCGGCCTCGTCGCGCACGCCGCCCAGCGACATGCGCACGAACTTCCGCCCGGTGGCCTTGGCGATGGACATGCCCAGCGACGTCTTGCCCACTCCGGGAGGGCCGACGAAGCACAGGATGGAGCCGCGCGGGTTCTTGACCAGGCGGCGCACGGCCAGGAATTCCAGAATGCGCTCCTTGATCTTCTCCAGACCGTAGTGGTCCGCTTCCAGCACCTGTTCGGCGAAGCGCAGATCGCGGATCTCCTTGGTGCGCTTCTTCCACGGCACCGCCAGCAGCCAGTCCAGGTAGTTGCGCGAGACGGTGGACTCGGCCGACATGGGGGGCATGCTCTCCAGGCGCTTCAGCTCCTGCATGGCCTTCTCGAAGGCCTCTTTGGTCATGCCTGCGGTTTCAATGCGCTTCCTGAGCTCGTCGTACTCGCTCTTCTCGCCCCGGCCCAGCTCTTTCTGGATGGCCTTGATCTTCTCGTTGAGGTAGTACTCTTTCTGGGCGCGCTCCATCTGGCGCTTGACGCGGCCCTGGATGGTGCGGTCCACGTTGAGCTTCTCGATCTCGATGTCCAGCACCTCGGCCACCCGGGTCAGGCGGTCGATGGGATCGAAGATCTCGAGCAGCTCCTGCTTTTCCTCAATCGTCAACTGGAGATTGGCGCCCACCGTGTCGGCCAGCTTGCCGGGATCGTCCACCCGGATGGCCGCGATCATGGTTTCGTAGTTCAGATTCTGGCTGAGCTTGACGTACTGCTCGAACAGGGTGGTGACGCGTCCGATCAGGGCCTCCAACTGGGCCCCGGGCTCCACCTTGAAGTGGAAGGCCCGGACCACGGCGCGGAAGTAGCCCTCCTCGTCGCTGACCGAAACGACCTTGGCCCGCTCGACGCCCTCGACCAGAACCTTGATGTTGCCATCGGGCAGCTTCAGGCTCTGCACGATGTTGACGATGGTGCCTACGCTGTAGATTTCATCGGGCTTGGGCTCGTCGATGGAGGCGTCGTGCTGCGTGGCCAGGAAGATCTTCTTGTCGCCGGCCATGGCTTCTTCCAGGGCCCGCACGCTGGACTCCCGCCCGACCACGAACGGGGTCATCATGTACGGGAAGATGACCACGTCGCGGATGGGCATCATCGGCAGACGCTTGATTTCCGATTTTTCCTTTGAGGTAAGCATGTAGTTCTTAGATTACAGCGGCACTTGAGCGGGTCCGAAGAAACCCGCCCTACCCAGCTTTTTCCAACAGGGTCAGACTGATCTTCTGCGCCACGACCATTTCCCGGGTCACCTGAAACTCGCGCACTTTCTTGTAGGAGGGCAAGTAGTACATCAGGTCGAGCATGAGATCCTCCAGGATCATGCGCAGGCCGCGCGCTCCCACTCTCCACTCGATAGCCATGCTGGCAATGGCGTCCAACGCTTCATCGGTGAACTTCAACCGGACGTTTTCAAACTCGAACAACCTCTGATACTGCCGGACGATGGCGTTCTTGGGCCTGGTCAGGATCTGTATCAGGGCCGTCTTGTCCAGGTCCTCCAGCACCCCCACGATCGGCAGGCGGCCGATGAACTCGGGGATGAACCCGAACTTGATCAGGTCTACCGGCTGGATCTCCTTCAGCAGGTCTATGTCCCGCCGGCCGCTGACCCCCACCCTGGCGTCCTTGCCCTCTTCGGACAGGAAGCCGACCGTCTTCTTCCCGACCCGCCGCGCGATGGTCTTTTCCAGCCCGACGAAAGCGCCGCCGCAGATGAACAGGATATTCGTCGTGTCGACAGGCGTGAATTCCTGGTGGGGATGCTTCCGGCCGCCCTGGGGCGGCACGTTGGCGATGGTCCCCTCCAGTATCTTGAGCAGCGCCTGCTGGACCCCTTCCCCGGAGACGTCGCGCGTGATCGAGGGATTCTCGTCCTTGCGGCAGATCTTGTCGATCTCGTCTATATAGATTATACCCTGCTGGCAGCGTTGCACGTCGCCGTCGGCGGCCTGCAGCAGCTTGAGGATGATATTCTCCACATCCTCGCCGACATAGCCCGCCTCGGTGAGGGTGGTAGCGTCGACGATGGCGAAGGGCACGTCCAGGACCCGCGCCAGGGTCTGGGCCAGAAGGGTCTTGCCGGTTCCGGTGGGCCCGATCAGCAGGATATTGGACTTGGCGAGTTCCACCTCGGTACTGCGCATCCGGTTCATGTGGATGCGCTTGCTGTGGTTGTAGACGGCCACCGCCAGCTTCTTCTTGGTGTCTTCCTGCCCGATGACGTACTGGTCCAGGAATTCTTTTACTTCCAAAGGCTTAGGGAACCGGTTCGGGGTGGTATAGGCAGGGTCCGTGCGATCGTCTTCCAGGATCGAGTTGCATACCGCGATGCACTCGTCGCAGATGTACGCCCGGGGATACTCACTCGGCGAAGAGATCAGCTTGCCGACGACATCCTGGCTTTTGTGGCAGAAAGAACAACGCAACGCATCATCCGACCCGGCACGTCTCACAGCCGATCTCCCTGGACCGCCAGATGTTTGGATCGCACTATGCCAGACCTCATTATGAACTGAACCGCGCCTTCAGGCAATTGCCTCGCCGGCCGGTTCATGGCAGGTAACAACTTCAAGCAGACCCCCCGTGGGCAAATCTCGTCTACGTTCCGGCGCCCGCGAACGGCGGGCCGACGGCATCCGGATGGGCCGGCTACCGGCTCTCCTCCGGTGGTTCCTTACGCGCGTGCTCGAACAGGAACGCCAGCGTCTTCTCCGTCTGGATGTGCGCGGCGATGTTTCTGAGGGACCCGTCCTTCTCGAGGCGGACCCGCACGGCCGCCGCCGGCTCCCGGCGCTGCCGCGCGATCCGGTCGACTTCCCGGTCCACTTCGTCCCGGGTCACCTCGACGGCCTCCCGCTCCGCGATGCGCTCCAACAGCAGCGAAGCTTTCACCTCGCGCAGGGCTTTCTCCCGCTGCGAGTCCTTGAATTTCTCCCAATCCAGCTGGAAGGACTTGAGGTCCACGCCGCCAGCCGCCAGGGAACGCACGGTCTGCTCGGCCCGGTTGCGAAGCTGCTGCTCGACGTACGCCTCCGGGACGGGGAAATCGTGCAGGTCCACGAGCTGATCCACCAGGCGGTCCTTGGCTTCCCGCTGGGCGGCGAACTGGCGCTCGGCGAACAGGGCCTTGCGGACCGCCTCGCGCAGCTCCTCCAGGTTGAGGTAATCGCCCACGTCCTGGGCGAATTCGTCGTTCAACTCGGGAAGTTCCTTGCGGCGGATACCCTTGACCAGGGCCCGGAACCGCACCGTCCTGCCGGACAGGCGTGCCTGGCCGTAATCCTCCGGGTAGGCCACGTCAAACTCGCGCTCCTCGCCGGGCGAGGCGCCGCGCAGGTTCTCGCTGAAGCCGGCCAGGGTGTCGGCGCCGCCGATCTCCAGCATCAGCTCGTCCTGCCGGATCGGCTCACCCTCCACGCCTGCCAGGCTTTCCAGCGAGACTACGGCGTAATCGCCGTCTTCGAGCGGGCGGGGATCCACGTTGGCGTAATCGGCCTTCTGGTGACGCAGCTCATCCAGGCGCCGGGCGATGTCCTCTTCGGTGATTTCGGGGTCGGCGTAAGTGACCGTCAGGCCCTTGTACTCCTGCAGTTCGATGACGGGGGCCACCTCGAATTCGGCTTTGAAGTGGAGCGGCTGGCCCGCTTCGTACTTGACGTCCGAGATCTGCGGCGCTCCCACTACCTTCAGATCTTCGCTTTCCACCCGTTCCCGGAAGAACCGGGGGACCAGGTTCTCGACCACCTGCTGGCGGATCTCTTCACTGTAGTTCCGGCGCACCAGGTCCACCGGGACCTTGCCGGGGCGGAAGCCGGGAAATTTGGCACGCTTCTGGATCGAAGCCAGAACCCGCTGGGTTTCAGTTTCGACGGCATCAACGGGGATCGAAATTTCCAGGGAGTGCCTGCATCCTTCGAGCAGAGCCAACTTGGAGTTCACCTCAGGAGAGTGTGTGTACTAAATTTCATGATATCACGCACCCTGCCGGCGTGGACGCGGATTTCACAAGCCGCCCGGAACCGGGCCCGGGCCGGACAGGCGGTCTCAGGCCGCGTGGGCGGCCGACTGCAGCGCTTCCTCGTAACCCCGGACCACGTGATACACCACGGCGTCGAAGAAGCGCGACACCAGGTACTCCAGTTCCTCCTCGGCGTACAGCTCCACCGAGGTTTGGCAGAACCCCTGTTCCCGTATGAAATCGGTGATATTGTCCTTCACGATCTGCATGGCCCGGACCACCTCGTGCAGAGGGACGTGCTCCTGGAAACGGTGCCGCCCCAGGCCCTCGTACTTGCAGCCCCACTCCTGTTCCTTGGCCATGAGCCAGTGCCCCAGGTTTCGGGTCACTTCCTGGGCGCGCTCCTTCAATTCGGATCCGGGCAGGCGTTTCAAATGCTCGAGTTCCGGGTGCCGCTGAATGTCCCGCAACACCTTCGCGCTGATCTGTTCCCAGTGGTCCTCAACCGCCTGGATGAGTTTGACCGATATCATGGTTTCCCACTCCTACCCCATAGTACGAGCGATTCCGGCGGAAAACCAGCCGAAAGTCGCCTGGGGGGCGGGCGGTAACCGCTTCCTCCGGTCGCGGTCCGGCATCGCCGGCGTCCCGTTTCGGGCCGAACGCGGGGAGCGCTTCCTACCGCTTGAGGGACGCCCGGCCGGGGCCGTCCAGAACCAGGGCCAGGTTGGCCGCCAGCAGCGTCAGGGCGAACTCATAGCCTTTGGGCAGGAAGAAGCCGGCTTTCAGGTGCACCAGCAGGATGGCCACCAGCATGGCGGCCGAGAGCAGGGCCGCCGCGTACCGGGTGTAGACGCCGAGGATCAGCGCCAGGCCGCCCAGCAGCTCGACCAGGGAAAGCACCACGGCGGCCGCCGGCGGCGCCGGGACCCCGAGTGCGCCCAGAAAAGCCGACACCCTCCCGAATCCCTGCACGAAAACCTTCTGGCTGCCGTGGGCCACGAAGACGGCGCCCACCACGATCCGCAACACCGTCAGGCCCCAGCCCTTCAATCCGCCTGCCGCCATTTCCCCCTCCCTTCCGAGTGTAGTTCGACCCGCCGCCCTCCAATGTACACGGCGCGGGCGTGCTCCAGTCCGAAAAAGTACGCGATCTCGCGGTAGTCGGTGCAATCGTGGATGACGAAGTCGGCGTGCTTGCCGGGTTCCAGCGAGCCGGCCTCCGCTCCGCGCCCCAGGCTGTACGCCGCGTTGACGGTTGCGCAGGTGAACGCTTCGGCGGGCGTCATCTTGAGGTGGGTGGAAGCCAGCGAGAGCACCATGGGCATGGAGGGCGTCGGCGACGACCCCGGGTTGAAATCGGTTGCCAGCACTACGGCCAGTCCCCGGTCGATCATGGCGCGGGCGTCCGGGTAGCGGGTGGAGCCGAGGGCGTAGACCGAGCCGGGCAGCAGCACGGGCTGCACCCCGGCCGCGGCCAGCGCCTCCATCTCGGCCTCGCCGGCGCACTCCAGGTGGTCGGCGGTGGCCGCGCGTAATTCGGCTGCCAGGCGCGAGCCGCCGGAAAGGGAAAGCTGGTCGGCGTGCACCCGCAGCTTCAATCCCAGGTTTTGCGCGGCCGCCAGGATCGCGCGTGCCTCCTCCACGGAGAAAACCCCTTGCTCGCAGAAGACGTCGCAGTACTCGGCCAGCTTCTCCTCCGCCACCCGGGGCAGCATCTCGCGGATGAGGAGCCGCACGTATCCGGCCCGGTCCTGGCGGTATTCGTCGGGCACTTCGTGCGCGCCCAGGAAGGTCGGGACCCAGCGCAGGGGTGTTTCCGCGGCCAGCCGGCGGATGGTACGCAGCATCTTAAGCTCGTCTTCCACCGTCAGGCCGTAACCGGACTTGGCTTCCACCATGGTCGTGCCCGTGCGCAGAAACCATTCCGCGTAGCGCCCGGCCGCCCGGACGAGCCGGTCCTCACTGGAAAGGCGGGTGCGGCGCACCGTCGCCCGGATGCCGCCTCCCGCGGCCGCGATCTCCCGGTAGGTCGCTCCCGCCGCGCGCCGTTCATACTCGTCCACCCGGGTCCCGGCGAAGACCGGGTGGGTGTGGGCGTCCACGAAGCCGGGAGCCACCACCCGGCCTCCGGCATCCACGATCTCGCAGCCCTTGGGCAGCCCGGCTTCGATCTCGCGGCGGGTCCCGGTGCGCAGGATGCGGCCGCCGGCGGCAAACAGGGCGCCGTCTTCGATGATGGATAACTCCCGCATCTCCTGGCGCACCCGCGGGCGAGCCGGGCCGGCCAGCGTCAGGAGCTGGCTGCACCCCACCACCGCCAGGCTCACGGCGCCTTCCTCCCCGCCACTCCGGATGCGAAGGACAGCAGGCAGGCGGCAGCGGCCAGAACCGTGGTCTCCGCCAGGTCGCGCTGCGGATCGATTTCCACCAGGTCCAGGACCCGCACTTTGGGATGGCGGCCGCAGATGGCGGCCGCGCGGCGCGCCTCCCAGGGCGCCAGCCCGCCGGGGCGCGACCCGGGAGCAGCGGGCGCGAAAGCCCGGTCGAGCACATCCAGGTCCAGGTCGACGTAGATCCGGTCCACCCTCGCGGCCAGCCGGTCCAGGGCCCCGGAGACCACCGCCTCGATGCCCCGCGCCCGCACCTCTTCCACCGGAATCACCGTGATGTTCTCGCGGCGCGCCACTTGCGCATATGCGGGCGAATTGGCGAAGGACTGAATGCCGGCCTGCACCACCTGGGAACCGGGCATTCCGTCGGCCAGCAGGGCGCGGACCGGGTTGCCGTTGCCGTGCCCGCCGTCCAGGCCGCGCAGATCCAGGTGCGCGTCCAGGGTCAGCAGGCCCAGCGATTCCAGCGGCCCCGCCCCGTGACAGGCGGGCCAGGTGATGCTGTTGTCGCCCCCCAGGAGAACCAAAGCCTGGACGTCGATCAGCGCGGCCGCGACGGCGCGGGAGACGGCTTCAAAGGCCTCCTCCGGAAGGCGCGTGGCCACGTCGAGGTCGCCCAGGTCGGCGGCCGGCAGATCGCGGAGATCGACGCCCGATTCGAAGTCCCAGGTGCTGTAGCGGGCCAGCGCGGCGCGGACGGCGGCGGGCGCCAGGTCGCAGCGGCCCGGGGTGATCGAGGCGCGGTGCAGCGGAATTCCGAGCAGGCCCAGGCGTCCCTCAGTCCCCCGCGCCCAGGCCGAAGCCCTCGGCCAGTTCGGGTCATCCATCGGTTTCCCTCGCCGGCAGTTGGATCCCGTGGCGGCGCGCCACCTCGATCGCTTCCGGGTAGCCCGCGTCGGCATGCCGCACGATGCCGATGCCCGGATCGCAGGTCAAAACCCGCTCCAGCCGCCGGGCGCACTCCGGCGTTCCGTCGGCCACGACGACCATGCCGGCATGCTGGGAGTAGCCGATGCCCACGCCGCCGCCGTGATGGATCGACACCCAGGAGGCTCCGCAGGCCGCGTTCAGCATGGCGTTCAACAGCGGCCAGTCGGCGATGGCGTCGGAACCGTCCCGCATGTTCTCGGTCTCGCGGAAGGGCGATGCCACCGAGCCGGTGTCCAGGTGGTCCCGGCCGATCACCACCGGCGCCCGGAGCTTGCCGCCGGCCACCAGCCGGTTCATGGCTTCTCCGAACTCGGCGCGCTCGCCGAAGCCCAGCCAGCAGACCCGGGCGGGCAGTCCCTGGAAGCGTATGCGCTCGCCCGCCAGCCGCAGCCAGCGCGCGAGCACGGGGTCCTCGGGGAAAAGCTCCAGGGCCAGGCGGTCGGTGACGCGTATGTCCTCCGGTTCGCCGGAAAGGGCGACCCAGCGGAAAGGTCCCCGGCCCTGGCAGAACAGCGGGCGTATGTACTCGGGCACGAAGCCGGGAATATCGAAAGCGTTCCCCACGCCGGCCCGCCGGGCCTGCCCGCGGATGTTGTTGCCGTAGTCGAATGCGACCGCGCCCATACGCTGCAAGTCGAGCATGGCGCGCACGTGAACCGCGATGGCGCCGAGGGACCGCTTCTCGTACTCCTCGGGCCGGGATTGCCGCAGAAGCAGCGCCTCCTCCAGGGTCATCCCGTTGGGCACGTAGCCGTTCAGGGGGTCGTGGGCGCTGGTCTGGTCGGTGAGCAGATCGGGGACGATTCCGCGCCGGACGAGTTCGGGCAGCACGTCGGCGCAGTTGCCCAGCAGGCCCACGGAGACGGGGCCGCGGGCCGAACGGAGGTTCTCCAGGGCCTCGTCCAGACTGAGGCACATGCGGTCGCAGTAGCCGCTTTCCAGCCGTTTCCGGATGCGCGCCGGATCCACTTCGATGCCCAGGAAGCGCGCGCCGTTCATGGTGGCGGCCAGGGGCTGCGCTCCGCCCATGCCGCCCATGCCGCCGGAGACGATCCACCTGCCCTCCAGCGATCCGCCGAAGTGTTTGGCCGCGGCCGCCGCGAAGGTCTCGAAGGTGCCCTGGATGATGCCCTGGGCGGCGATGTAGATCCAGGAACCGGCGGTCATCTGGCCGTACATGGTCAGGCCCAGGCGTTCCAGCCGGTGGAACTCCTCCCAATTGGCCCAGCGGCCCACCAGGTTGGCGTTGGCGATCAGCACGCGGGGCGCGTCCGGGTGAGTGCGGAAAACCCCCACCGGCTTACCCGACTGCACCAGCAGCGTCTCGTCGTTGCCCAGCCGGCGCAGCGCGCGGACCAGGGCGTGGTAGCAATCCCAGTTGCGGGCGGCCCGCCCCGTGCCTCCGTACACGATCAGCTGGTCCGGCTTCTCGGCCACCTCCGGATCGAGGTTGTTCATCAACATGCGCAGGGCCGCTTCCTGCTGCCAGCCCTGGCAGGAGAGGCTCGTGCCGCGGGGAGCTCTGATGGCCATACCACCCCCAGGCTTTATCGCGGGGCTAAGGACAACAACCGTTCGGCGTTCCGGTAATACACCTTTTCGAGCACGGGTTCCGGCAGCCCCAGGCCGGAGATCCGCCAGCGCCCCTGCGGCGGAACCGGGGCCGGAGCGTAGTCGAAGTACTCGTCTCCGGTTTCGAGAAAGCGGTAGTAAATCTCGTACAAACGCTCGCCGAAAACCTGCTGGGGAGTATCGTCGCCGCCCGGCACCGCATCGGTTCCGAACAGGATGCGGTCCTGGTAGCGGTCGAAGAAGCGGCGCGCCGTCCGCGGCTGCCGCCCGAGTTCGCCGATGCGCGCGCCGAACTCCACCCACATGTTGGGGTACCGGTCCAACAGGCCCGACATGTATTCCAGGTCTTCGCAAACGCCCACGTGCAGAACCAGGAACCGGGTCCTGGGATGCCTGGCCACTATCCGGTTGCGGGCCTCGTGCAACTCCCGGCTGGAAGGAAAATCCTTCCCATGGAAAGACCAGTCGGGGTGGGCGTGCAGTTCCTCGTAGCGCTCGTTGAAGCGGTCGATGGGCAGGAAGAAGGCCTCGGGATCGGAGGTATGGATGGCCACCGGCATCTTGAGGCCGCCCGCCGCTTCCCACATGGGATCGAAGCGCGGATCGTCGATCTTCACCAGCGGCCCGCTGGTCACCTTCTCCCGCAGGTACAGGCCCAGGGTCTTCAGAATCTTCAGGCCATGGGCGCCGGCCTGGCGCGCGCGAGCCAGCTCGTCGGCCTGGAAGTTCGCATAGCCGGGCTCGGGTGTGCGGTTCCAGGAGGGCTCGGTGAAGACCAGGAAGCGGCCGGGATGAGGCTTCTGCCAGTAGGCGATCACCTCCTCCAGCGCCTTTCCGTACCCGCCGGTCAGGTTCACCATGGTGCGGATGTTCTTCCGGTCCATCACGGCCAGGATCTCCTCCGGCCGGGCCGTCATCCTGGGCGCAACTTCCTTCCCCAGGGGCGAGGACCAGGAGAGGTGGGTGTGGATGTCGATCACGGGAAAGCGCGAGCGCTCGACCCTGGTTTCCTTCACGCGCAGCATGCTGCGCGGCTCGTACTCGGGCAGGGGCACCGCCCCGGCCTGGCTTGCGCCCGCCCGCGGGGGAACCGCCATGGCCGCCACGCTTCCCAACCAGTGCCGCCGTTTCATGACGCCGCGCACCCCGTCCACTTTTCGAAGTTGGCTCGCATCATCCGCTCCACGTCGCGCCGGATCGCCTCGCGCGTGACGGTCCGCCCGTCGCTCTCCAGCAGCACGTAGGCGTCGGAGAGCGCCGCGGCGATCACGCGGCGCGAAAACCTCCACTTGTAGATTACCTGTTCGAGAATGCGGGCGTCGGAGTGCTGGGGGATAAAACTCGCACCCAGCATCTCGATGCGCTCCCGGGTGATCTCGGACACGATGGAAGGGTTGTTCAGAAACCACCAGCAGCCGAAGGGCATCAGGTTGGCGAACTTGCGCGCGTAGACGCACAGCTCGTGCTGGTTCTCCCGGCTCAGCACGGTCACCAGGAAGCGGTTGTCCGGAAAATCGCGGCACAGGTTCTCGACCGATCGCAGGTCGGCGCGGCCCACCGCGTCGCCGGCCAGGCGCACGCGCGGGTTCACCTGGTAGCGGACGCCGATCATCAGCGCCATGGGGATGCCGTTTTCCCGGCAGGAGGGCAGCACGGCTTCGGCCAGCAGGCGCGAGCGCAGCGAGTCCTCGGGGAACAGGAAGGTGTCCGGCAAAGAGACGGCCATGTAGCGCGGCCGCATGCGGCCCACCCAATCGCTCAGGAAGCGACGGATCTCGCTGACCGTCCGCCCGCCGCCGCCGCGCTCGACCGCGTATCCCTGGGCCTGCAGCACTTCCCAGTGCGCGTCGAACCTGTTCAGGATGCGGTCCAGCCGCAGGGCCGCCAGGAAGCGCGGGTCGTTTCCGGGCTGCTGCCAGCAGGGCGCTTCGGCGGGGTCCAGCGGATCGTTGGTCATCACCACCTGGCTGACGCCGGCCAGCGCGAATACCGCATCCACATGCTCGTCGATGCGCCGGGCGGAGAAGAAGGCGCGGGCCTCGTTGAGGTTCTCCGCGTCCGCGGGCAGGTTGAAGGCCTTCAGCACGGCGACCACTCCGCGGGTGGCTTCCGAGATCGGCGCGTTGCGGACGAACAGGGTCTCCCAGATCAGGTCGGCCTGCTCGCGCTTGCCCAGCGACCAGTAGGCTTCGGGCGTCACGTCGCGCGAGCGGAATAACTCGGCTTCCAGGTAATGGTAGGTCAGCAATTCGTCGATGCCCCACAGGCCCAGCGCGCCGAACCAGGGCGCGAAGGTGTGGGTATGGATGTCGAGAACCGGGGTGCTGTCGAGCACACTGGAGACGGTGGATCGGATTTCGGCAGGAGTCATAAGCTTGGTGGCCGCAGCCAACGATCAAGATGAATCCGCCGTGCGCCGTTTGTCAACCAGGGTATAATCCGGCGGTGAACCGCCGACAGTTCCTACAGCGGACCGGCGCGTGCGCCGCCGCGCGCCCGGCCCTGGCCCAGGCCCGCGCCCCGCGGGACACCGCCATCGATTTCCGTTACTCGCCGCTGAGCTGGCAGACCGCCTACTGCTTTCCGGACGACCGCCACAAGAGCCTGGTCGGCGAGCGCGGCGACCTGCGCTACGGCCATCCGGGACCCGGCCGCGGCATCGACTATTTTCCCCTCACGGTGGAATTTGCACTGTCCGGCATGGAAACGGGGCACGTCGCCCGCCAGCAGCTGGAAGCTCCCGGCGTTCCGATCGTGTATACCCGCATCGACCATACGGAAGCCTTCTTCGAACTGACCACCTTCGCGACCCATGAGCCGGGTGAAGGCCGGGTGGATAACGTGATGGTTGAAATCCGCCCGCGAAGCCGCGGCCTCGTGCGGGCGGCGCCCCTGGTGAGCATTCGCAGCCGCCGGGAGGTGGTCCTGAAGGGGAATGCGGCGCACCTGGAGAGCGAGACGGGGCCGCTGCTGATGCTGGCGGACATGCCATTGACCCGCCGCTCGGATACGGGGCAGGGAATCGTGCTGAGCGGGCCGGTTTCGCGGGCCGCGGCGGATCAGCCTCATCGCTGCTTCCTGCGCTTCCCGCAGGAAGGCCAGGACCTGGACCGTTTGAAAGCCGGGCTGGCCGAGCCCGAACGCCTGCTGGCCGGCTCGCGCCGCTTCTGGCGCGAGTGGCGTCCCTTCGGCGGCGCGGTGGACTGGAGCCTGGCCGGGCGGCACGGCGAGTTTCTGATGGCCTGCGCGCGCAACATCCTCCAGGCCCGCGAAGTGCGCGACGGGCGCCTGACTTTCCAGGTCGGCCCCACGGTCTATCGCGGGCTGTGGGTGGTGGACGGCCACTTCATCCTCGAAGCCGCCCGTTACCTGGGCCACGACGCGGAAGCGCAGCAGGGGCTGGAAGCGACCTGGGCGCGGCAGGACGCCGAGGGCTCCATCTTCGCCGGCGGAGGCAGGGAGCACTGGAAGGACACCGGCATCGCGATGTTCACCCTGGTCCGCCAGGCCGAGCTTTCCCGGGACTGGAACTACTTCCGCAAGATGACTCCCGAGGTTCTGCGCGCCGTGCGGTACCTGGCGGGCATGCGCGACAGGGGTAAAAGGGAAAACAGCGCCAATGGCCGCTACGGCATCCTGGCCCGCGGCTTCGGCGACGGCGGGATGGGCGGCATCCGCTCCGAGTTCACCAACACGCTCTGGGTGCTGGCCGGGCTGCGGGCGGTGACCGAAGCGGCCGGGCGCCTGCGCCTGCCCGAATACGAAGACGCCCGGCGGTTCCACGACGAGTTGCGCTCCGCCTGCTTCCAGGCCATGCGGGCGGAGATGCGGCGCCACCCCGCGGGCTTCGACTACCTGCCCATGCTGATGAAGGAAGACCCGCAATGGTCAGCCGCGGAGGAATGGGACCGGCCGCGCCCGCAGAACGCGCAGTGGGCCCTTTCGCAAGCCATCTACCCGGGCCTGGTTTTCGAGCGGAACGACCCGGTGGTTCAGGGCCATACGGCACTCATGCAGGCCGTGACCCAGGAAGACATCCCGGCGGAAACCGGATGGCTGCCGCACGAGGGCGTCTGGAACTATAACGCCGCCTTCGCGGCCCATGTGTATCTGTGGGCGGGGCTGGCGGACCGGGCGCGTTCCACCTTCACCGGTTTCCTGAACCACGCGACACCGCTCTATTGCTGGAGAGAGGAGCAGCCGCTGCGCGGCTCGCTCCTCAACGGCTACGTGGGCGACATGCCGCACAACTGGGCCAGCGCCGAATGCGTGCTGTACCTGCGCCACATGCTGGCATTGGAAGACGGGCCGGCGCTGCGCCTGCTGCCGGGTATCGGGGATTCCGAACTCGACGCCGGGGAGCCCTACGCGGCAACTGAATCACCCACCCGCTTCGGACGCGTCAGCGTGCGGCTCGAGCCGCTGGCCCGCAACGGCGGCTGGCGCCTGGAGTTCGCGCGCCGGCAGGGACCAGCGCCGGGGAGCGTGGCGCTGCCGCGCGCGCTCGGCTCGCTGGCTCTCGCCGGATTGAGCGGCGCCGGCTTCCGGCCGTCAGGCGACACGATCCAGGTGGCCCCCGACGCCGCCTCCTGGAGCGCTATCTGGCGCTGAACAGAGGGGCGTGAGTGATTCCGCAACCGCAAAGCGCGGGAGCGGCTGCTTCGAACGCGGCTTCAGGCTTTCACTCGGCTCCGTAGACCAGCGTCCGAACCAGGATCACGAAAGCGGTCGCGGTCAGCAGCACCCCGATCGTGGCGATAAACAAAAGAAATCCAGCCACCAGTTTCTTGGCCCAGCGCGGTCCCTGGGCGACTCTCTCGGGATCTCCGGCCAGGTAGGTGACGGCGGTGCTCTCTCCCTCCCGCAGGCTGTGCCAGGCGCGCGATGCCACCTTCACTTCGACCTCATGCGGGCGGTGGTTCATGTCGGCGAACGAGAACAGGGCGTAGTAATTCTCCAGCCCTCCGCCCTTGCGAAACTTCCTGGTCACCAGGGCCTGGGTGGTCACTCCGTTGACGCGGTACTCCCTCCCGCAGCGCCAGAAGTAGACAACGGCCGTGCTGAACAGGGCGCCCGCCATCATGACGCCGAACGGAATGAGGAGAGCCTGAGCTTTCGGCGAAATCAACATGAGCGTTGGTCCTCACACCCGCGCTGCCGCGCGTTGCTGCCGTTCCTGTTGGGAAGAGGCTTGCCGGCCGGGCTAGACCCACCAGGCGGCGGCCGGGATCTCCCTGATGACCTGGTTCTCGAGGAACCGGATCGCCTTGGTCAACCCCTCTTCGGCCGACATCAGGCTGTCTTCGTGTTCTATCGAGAGCACATAGTCGTAGCCGTACATCCGCAGGGTGGAGATGAACTCGTTCCACCATTCGGCGCCATGCCCGTAGCCCACGGTGCGGAACATCCAGGAGCGGTTGCGCTCGTCGGTGTATTTCTTGGTGTCCAGCACGCCGGTCCGGGGCAGGTTGAAGTCGTAGATCTGGGTGTCCTTGGCGTGCACGTGGAAGATGGCGTCGCCCAGCACGCGGATCGCCTTGATCGGGTCGATGCCCTGCCAGAACAGATGGCTCGGGTCGTAGTTGGCCCCGATGTTCGGGCCCGCGGCGGCGCGCAGCTTGAGCATGGTTTCCGGGCTGTAGACCAGGAAGCCGGGGTGCATCTCGAGCGCGATCTTGACGCCGTGATCGGCGGCGAATTTGGTCCGCTCGGTCCAGAAGGGAATGGCTTTCTTCTCCCATTGCCACTCCAGGATCTCCAGAAAGTCGGGAGGCCACGGGCAGGTGACCCAATTCGGGAACTTGGCGCCCTCCTGGTCGCCCGGGCAGCCGGAGAAATCGATGACCACGGGCACGCCCAGCTTCTCGGCCAGAAGAATGGTCTTGCGGTTCACTTCCTGGTTGGCCCTGGCGATGGACTGGTCGGGGTGCAGCGGGTTGCCGTGGCAGCTCAGCGCGCTGATGGAGAAGCCGGCGCCGGCCAGCTTCTTCTGGAACTCCTGCAGTTCGGGCGCATTGTCCAGCATGGAGAGCTTGCAATGGGGGTCGCCGGGATAATTGCCGGTGCCAAGTTCGATGGTGGCGATGCCCAGGCTCGTGAGCTTCTTGAGAACGTCGTCGAGAGAGAGATTCCCCAGCAGGGCGGTGAAAACGCCGACTCGCACGTGTATTCCTCCTAGAGTTGAACTGGAACCACCGTTCAGAATATCACGGGGGTCCGCCGCCGGTGCTGCCGGCCGGCGGTCCTGTTCGAGCGGGAGGAAGTACGAGGAGCGGGCGGCGGCCAGGACGGCCGTGCCGCGCCACGGCGGCGGGTTTCCCGGGAGCCGGTTCGCGCGCGAACGAGAAGAGCCTGCGACGGCCGGAAGGAAGGAGGGGTCCGAAAAAACGTGTTAAAAAGTTCTCGCGGCAGCGACTACCCTAGGTGTGGGAGCGGAACGACGTTGACTGGAGAGTGGTCTCAGGACGCGCTGTACGCGGCCGCGGCGAGTGAGCACGGCGCGGCGATTGCGCGGGTCGCTCGCGGATATGAGATGGACCCCGAAAAGCGCCGCGACCTCAGCCAGGAGATTCATTTCCAGTTGTGGCGGAGCTTTGCGTCGTTCGACGCGCGCTGTTCCCTGCGGACCTGGGTCTATCGAGTCGCCCACCATGTCGCCGCATCCCATGTTCTCCGTGAACGCCGGAAGCTGTCGGCCCTGCTGAGCCTGGAGGAATTGGAGAAGCTCCCCGATACTGAACCCGCCGATATCGAGGCCGACACGGACCGTCGCAGAAACCTCGACCGCCTGGAGCGATTGATTCAGCAGCTGAAGCCGCTCGACCGCCAGGTCATCATCTCGTATCTCGAAGACATGGACGCGGCTTCCATAGCGGAGATCACCGGACTGTCGGCGGCGAGCGTGGCAATGAGAATCCACCGCGTCAAGGACGTTCTGGCGCGCCGATTTCACAGCAGGAGGTAGTCATGCCTGATAAAGCCCCGGAAAACGACCCCAAAGAGATCTGGCGCAGCCAGCCGGTGGCGCCGGCGGAAATCAAACTGGAAAGCCATGTGCTTCGGCAAAAGGCCAGAGACCTGCGGTCCAGGAGCCGCCGTGAATTGCTGAACAGCATCGTCCTGGCCCTCCTGATTGCCGCGGGTTCGGTCTACGGAAGCCTATGGACGGACGCTCCCGTGGCCCGGGTCTCGTTCGCGGCGGCGGCGGCGTGGGTACTGATTGGACAGTTCTTCCTGCATCGCGCGAAGAGGCAAGCGTCGCTGCTGGAAGGCGCAGGCGCGCGGACCAGCCTGGACTCGTGCCGGCGAGAGCTTGAACGGCACATCCGGTTCGATCGCGGCGCGCTCTTGTGGCTCCATGGACCGCTCTTTCTGGCATTCGGCACGTTGATGGGCATGTTGGTTGTTGCGGTTGCGGGGAAAGGCGTGCTCGTGAAGATGGCGGCGCCCTTGGTCGCGCTCCTGGTGGTCTGGGCGCTCTGCATGGCCGCCTTCAGGCAAAGTCAGGAACGCAAGTTCCGGCGCGCGATCGAAGAGCTTGACCGGATTGAGCGAGAGCGGTAGGGCGGCAGGAGCGCCTGGCCCTGCCCGAAAGAGCCGGGGCGGGGCAGCGGAGAAGCGCTGCCCGGCGCGACCGGAGGAGCGCGCGGTTAATGGGCGTGCGCGGCCAGTTCGGCGGCCACCATCTCCACCAGGTTGCCCTTGGCGTCGAACTCGAGCTCGCGCGCCGGGCCCAGGATTTCGATCTGCGGGTTCTTGCGGATCTCGGGCAGCAGGTTTTCGCTGAGCCCCATGATCCCGACCTCCATGGTGTTGCGGATCCAGCCGAGGGTGACGTCTCCGATCGAGAACTTGCCCACCGTCGGGGCGATCCGTTCCAGGCACTCCCTGTCGGTCGGGAAGTGGATCGGGGTCCGGATGGCCGACGGAGTGGAAGCGGTCAGCGAGTTGATCTGGGTCGGTTTCCAGTCGATCTTAGCCAGCAGGCGGTCGGTGATCACGTCGGCCATGCCGATGCCCACGCCGTTGCCGTAGCTCAGGTCGCTCAGGTCGCGCACGAAGATCCGGCGGATCCGGGCCGTTGCGGGCCAGGGATTGTACTCGCCCAGGATGCTGCGGTTGATGACCTTGGTGTCCATGCCGGCGCCGCTGACGTTCTTGCCGATCTCGTCCATGATCAGGATGTCGAGGTCCACGGGGATGCGGCCGGCCCAGGATTTCACCAGGGCGAGCAGTTCCTCTTCGCGCTGCTCCATCTCCTCGACCCGCACGGCGGTCAACTGCCCGGTGTTGTGGTAGGCGTCTTCCAGGATCGCCAGCCCGCCCAGGATCTTGCCCGATTTCAGCACCTCGCGCCCGATGCTGCGGATGACGGCCTCGAGCCCCAGGTTGTACCCGTAGGTGTGGTAGTGCTGCGCGCCGGCGAACTTGCCCAGCCCGATGGCCATCATCTTGTAGAGGCCGCTCTCGATCTTGCCGGCGAAGTCGGTGTGCCACTTGACCCGGCCCACCAGCATTACGCCGTCCGATTCGAACGCGTGGCGGTCCATGTGGGTCTGGATGCCCTCCGGCGTGGTCCCCAGCTTCACCACCTCGAGGGAACTGAGAACGGGGCACCCCATGGTCTCTTCGATGATGCCGTAATGCGCCAGCACGTCGGCCTGGCCCTCCGCCGTGGCCGCGCCGTGGCTGCCCATGGCCGGGAAGAGGAAGGGCCGCATGCCCTGCGACTTCCAGAAATCGACCACCGCTCGCACGATGGTCGCCAGGTTGGTGATTCCGCGGCTGCCGACGCCGATCGCCACCTTGGCCCCGGGCTGCAAGCGGGCGGCGAAGCCCGCTCCGGAAAGCTGACGGCGCACCTCGGCCGGGATGTCCTGGACCACGTGGCTGGGGAAGTGCTGCCGGACAAGAAGCATTCGTGAGAACGGCATAGGCCAAATTATATCACCCGGATGCAGCCTTGCCGGACGAACGGTGCGGGCCGGTTGGCGCGCTCCGTCCCCCCCATATGGGGGCAAAACCAGGGCAAAATACCACCTGTCCTACTCCGCCCGGCCTGAACCGTACGGTACGTAATGAATGTAAAGAACTGCACGGTAACTGGAAAGCCGCCCGGAGGGGTGTGCTAGAATTTCCAGTTTCGGCCAGGATTATCCGCTGACCCGGCAGGCTGAGCGAAGGAGGCAGCCTGGAGACAGGGTGCGGTTCCCCGCGCCGAACGACATCCGGCGGCTCCGCAGTTGTCTCCGAGAGGGAGCCGCGGAGGGGCCCCCCAAGGGGGAATCTGGGCGCCACTGCTCGATGCCACGTTTTCAGGAGGATTTGGAAGATGAGGAAGTTATTGTCGAGCGGGCTGGTTTTCTTCGGTGTGGTTTCTCTGCCGGCGCGTGTTTCCGGTCCTCTTCCCCAGCCGCAGGTCGAAAAGACGCGGGACCCGCGCCTGAACGCCTTGCGCACGTTCTTTGAGCGTAGCGAGAGTCCGGCAGCCGGCCTGGCCGAGGACTTCATCCTCGCGGCGGATGCATACCAACTGGACTGGCGGCTCCTGCCCAGCATTTCGATCGTCGAGTCCGGAGGGGGCAAGAACGCCAGGAACAACAACTGGTTCGGGTGGGATTCCGGGCGGGCGCAATTCGCGTCAGCCGGCGAAGGTATTTACTGGGTGGCTTATCAACTCTCCCGGTCGCGCCTCTACCGCGGGAAGAACCTGCATCAGAAACTGCGGAACTACAACTGCGTGGACGCGAGCTACCCCTCCCGCATCGCCTCGCTGATGAGGCGGATCGCGAACTAGACCGCCGTTTGGAACGAGCCTACCTCGCCGGAATGGGTCACGCTTCGAGCATCTTGATGCCGAAGTAAAGGCCGCCAAACAGAAGCACGGAAATCACGGCCACCGCCAGCCATTGGATGACGCGTTCAGACGTCTTGGTCGACTCCGCGTCGTCGTGCTTCATCTGATCCGAGAGGCTATCGAACATCTGCGTAACCTCCTTCCCTTTCTATGAGACCGGATCAACGCGGGCTATATGAATCCAGCGTTATTGTAATACGGAATCGGGAGAAAAGCACGCGAAATCGTGAAAGGAAGTTCACGCGCCCCGTCCCGCCGGCTCGTTTTTGTAAGCGGTTATACCGGAAGAGTTTACGGGCCCGGTCCGGTTGGGCTTGCCGGGCGGGAAGCACCGTCCGTCCAAGTGACGCTCAGGCCGTTCCGGCTTGGGCCGCTCACCGCTTTCCGGCCAGGGCGCCGCTGCCTGCACCGCTCCCTCCGGCAGCGGCTCCGGATCGAACGGCAGCATTGACCTGCCGAGCCGCGGCAGCAAGCGGCCGGCGGTTCCGGCGCGCTCCGGGCAGCGGCGCCGCCGGCCGGGCTGCCGCCGCCCGCCCGGCAGTCTAGAATGGCTTAAGAGATGCGCCTTCTCCTGATTTCCTGTTTTCTGGCCGCGCTGCAGGCGGCTGATTTCGATATCCTGATCCGAAACGCCCGGGTCGTGGACGGCACAGGCAATCCCTGGTATCACGCCGATGTGGCCGTCAAGGACGGCCGGATCGCGGCCATCGGCAGGCTGAACCAGGCCTCCGCCGGCCGCACCATCGACGCGGCGGGCCGCGTCGTGGCCCCCGGCTTCATCGACGTTCACACCCACATTGAAGGGACCATCGAGAAAGTCCCCGGAGCGGACAACTATGTCACCGACGGCGTCACCACCGTCGTCACCGGCAACTGCGGAGGTTCGGAAGAGGACCTTCCGGGCTTTTTCTCCCGCCTGGAAAAGCTGGGCACCGGCATCAATGTGGCTTCGCTGGTGGGGCACAACACGGTGCGCCGCCAGGTGATGGGGACCGCCAACCGGCAGGCCACCCCGGAAGAGATCGGCAAAATGCAGGCGTTGGTTGAAAAGGCCATGCAGGCGGGCGCGGCGGGATTTTCCACCGGCCTGATCTATATCCCGGGCACCTACGCCGATACGAATGAAGTGGTGGCGCTGGCGAAAGCCGCGGCCCGGTATGGCGGGGTCTATGCCAGCCATATGCGCGACGAGGGCGCGCGCGTGCTGGAGGCGATCGAGGAAGCCGCCCGGGTGGGGCGCGAAGCGGGATTGCCCGTGCAACTGGCTCACTTCAAGATCGACAACCGCAGGCTGTGGGGCTCCAGCCCGAAGTCCATCGCGCTGGTGGAAAAGTTCCGCCGCGAGGGCGTGGACGTGGTGGTCGACCAGTATCCCTACGACCGCTCCAGCACCGGAACCGGCATCCTTCTGCCCAGCTGGGCGCTGGCCGACGGGCAGGAGAAGATCAGGGAGCGGCTGGCGGACCCCGCCACTCGCGCCAGGATCGCCAAGGAAATGGAGCGGATGGTGAAGGCCCTGGGGCACAAGGACTACTCCTACGCGATGGTGGCCGCCTGCGAGCACGACCGTTCGCTTGAAGGCAAGACCATCACGCAGATCAACCGCGAGAAGGGCCGCAGGAAAGGGTTGAAACACGAAATTCAGACCATCCTGGACCTGCAGGCCGCCGGCGGCGCCCAGATGGTCTACCACTCCATGAGCGAGCGCGACGTGGAAACCATTTTGCGCTACCCCAACACGGCCATCGGCAGCGATGGCGGGGTGCGCGAGTTTGGTGTGGGCGTTCCGCACCCCCGTTCGTACGGTACTAACGCCCGGGTGCTGGCCGAGTTCGTCCGCAAGCGGGGCACGATCACGCTGGAGGATGCCGTCCGCAAGATGACCTCGCTGCCGGCCCGCACGTTCGGTTTCCGCGACCGCGGCCTGCTGCGCGACGGCTTCGCCGCCGACCTGGTGCTCTTCGATCCCGGACAGGTGCAGGACCGTGCGACTTTCCAGCAGCCCCACCAGTACTCCGCCGGCTTCGACCTGGTGCTGGTCAACGGCCGGCCGGTGGTCGAGAACGGAAAGGTGACCGGAGAGAGGCCGGGCCGCATCGTCAAGCGATGATTCAACTGAACGGCGCCGGCAAGCGCTTCGGCCCGAAAATTCTCTTCGAGAACCTGGACTGGATGGTCGGTCCCCACGACCGCATCGGGCTGGTGGGCGCCAACGGGACGGGCAAGACCACCCTGCTCAAGATGCTGGCCGGGCAGGAGTCCCCCGATCAGGGGAGCATGACGGTGATGAAAGGGCTCTCCGCCGGTTATCTTCCCCAGGACGGTTTGAGCCTCTCCGGCCGGACGGTCTTCGCCGAGTGCATGACCGTGTTCTCCAGCCTGCGGGCCCTGGAGGAAGAGCAGCAGCAGCTCAGCCACCGCATGGCCGAGCTGGATCCGGCGGGCGAGGAATACCGGCGCGTGGCCGAGCGTTTCCAGGAGGCGGAAAGCCAGTTCCGCGCGCGCGACGGCTACGCCATTGAGGCGCAGATCGGCACGGTGCTTTCCGGCCTCGGCTTCGACAAATCCGACTGGCAGCGGCGGACGGAGGAATTCTCCGGCGGCTGGCAGATGCGCATCGCCCTGGCCCGGCTGCTGCTGGAAAAACCGAACCTCCTGCTGCTCGACGAGCCCACCAATCACCTTGACCTGGAGGCGCGCAACTGGCTGGAGACCTACCTGGCCGCGTACCCGCACGCCTTCGTGCTGGTTTCCCACGACCGCTATTTCCTGGACGTGACCGTGCGGCAGGTGGTCGAGTTGTGGAACAAGGGCGTGCACTTCTATACCGGAAACTACTCGGCGTACGAGAAGCAGAAGCAGGAGCGCCGCGCGCAGCTGGAAGCCGCGCACAAGAACCAGCAGGACCGCATACGGCAGCTGGAAGCTTTTATCCACCGCTTCCGCTACCAGGCGACCAAGGCCAAGCAGGTGCAGAGCCGCATCAAGGAACTGGAGCGCATCGACCGCATCGAGCTGCCGCCCGAGGAAAAGAGCATACGGTTCCGCTTTCCGCAGCCCCGGCCGAGCGGGCGCATCGTGGCCGAGTTCAAAGGCGTGGCCAAGAGCTACGGCGAAAAGGAGGTATTCGCGGGCGTCGACTTCGTCATCGAGCGCGGCGACCGGGTGGCCCTGGTGGGAGTGAACGGCGCGGGCAAGTCGACGCTGATCAAGATCCTGGCCGGGCTGGAGCCGGTGACCCGGGGCGAGTACATCCTGGGCCACAACGCCGAGCCGGACTATTTCGCGCAGGACCAGTACAAGGAGCTGGAGCCCGCGGCGCGCCTGATCGACGACCTCGGGGCGGTGGCGCCGCGGGCTACCCTGACCGAGCTGCGCACCGTGCTGGGCTGTTTCCTGTTTTCCGAAGACGATGTTTTCAAGTCCATCGGGGTGCTGTCGGGCGGGGAGCGCAACCGCTACGCGCTGGCGCGCATGCTGATGCATCCTTCGAACTTCCTGCTGCTGGACGAGCCCACCAACCACCTCGACATGCGCGCCAAGGACGTGCTGCTCAACGCCCTGCAGGAGTTTACCGGAACGGTGGTGTTCGTGTCCCACGACCGCTACTTCATTGACCGGCTGGCCGGCCGGGTGTTCGAAGTCGCCGGCGGCGCCGTCACCAGCTACTCCGGCAACTACGAGGAGTACCTGTGGCGCAAGCAGAGGATCGGGCAACCGGTGGAGGAGCCCGCGGAGGCTGCCGCGGCCGGGAAGCCGGCTGCCGCGCCGGAAAGCAGGCCGGCCGAGAAGCGCATCAATCCCATCCGGCTGAGGCAGATGCAGGAGCGCTGCCAGGTCCTCGAGGAGGAGGTGGCGCGGACCGAAGCCGAGATCGCCGAATGCGAGCGGGCCCTGGCGAACTACGAGAGCGCGGAGGAGACCATCCGGCTGACCGGCCTGCTGGAAACCCGGCGCCGGGAACTCGACCTCCTGCTCGGCGAATGGGAAGAGGTTTCCCAGAGAATCGAATCCGCGGTCGATTAGGACCGGCCTCTTCCACGGGCAAGAGCCGCCCGCAGGCCCTGAATCCCTACGTCCGGAATTTCACGGCACCAGCGCGGCGGCCACGCGCCCGGCCAGCTGATCGAAGGTCAGGATCTCATAGAGCGACGGGTCGGACATGATGCGCGCCACCAGGGCGGTATGCATGGCATGGCCGGCGCGCTCCGCAATCACGTGCCCGAGCAGCGGGCGTCCGATCAGGGCCAGATCGCCGATGAGGTCCAGGGCCTTGTGGCGGCAGCATTCGTCGGGAAACCGCAGGCCTGAGGGGTTCATCACCCGGGCGCCGTCGAAACACACCGCGTTCTCCAGCGAAGCGCCGCGGATCAGGCCCATGTTGCGCAACTGCTCCAGGTCCCTCTCGAATCCGAAGGTCCGGGCCGGCGCGATGCCCTCCGCATACCGTTCCGGCGTCACCTCCATTTCCAGGCTCTGCTGCCCCACCAGCGGGTGATCGAAGAACACGTCGCAGGTCAGCCGGAAGCTCTCGGCGGGAAGGATGGAAATGCGCCGGCCGCGATCCTCGATCGAGAGCAGGCGGCGCAAGCGCAGGTAGCGGCGCTTGCGGCGGTGCCTGTGGATGCCCGCCTCGGCGATCAGATCGACGAAAGGCTTGCCGCTGCCGTCCAGGATGGGGACTTCCAGATTGTCGATCTCGATGAGCGCGTTATCGATTCCCAGGCTGTACAGAACGCTCAACAGGTGCTCGGTGGTGGAGATCAGAACGCCCTGCCGCATCAGGCTGGTCGCGTAGATTACCCTGGCCACGTAGCGCCAGCTGGCCGGTACCCGGAAACCATCCAGGTCCGTGCGCACGAATACGATTCCCGTGCCCGCGGGCGCGGGACGGATCCGGATGGTGGCCGGAACGCCGTGGTGCAGGCCCACGCCGCGGGCCTCGACAGTACGCTGGACGGTAGTTTCAAAACGCATCATGGGCTTGAGAACAGGATCCCCAGGGATCGAAAT
>JADZAF010000085.1 GCA_020852755.1 Bryobacterales bacterium | reverse complement strand
GGATAAGTTGACATGTTTTCGCACCTGTCAGGATGATGTACTTACTCGAACCAAATCCACATCCGGAGGAAAAGAGTAGTGCGTTGTTCCAAGCTGTATCTGGCGGCCGCCTTACTGGCCGCACCCACGGTCCAGGCGGGCACCATCCACTTCGCGTCCGACCCGTTCGCCGGGTCCAATGCGCTCACCACGCCCGGACGGCAGATTGTGGGCGGCGAGCTGTTCACGCCGTTCACCATCGCCTCGGACGTTTTCCTGTTCCATCCCGCCTTCTTCGCGGTGGGCAGCGGGCTCACGGTCGTGAACGATGTCATCGACAACGTGCCGGCCAGCGGCGCCAATGTCATTGTCCTGCAGACATTCGATAACGATGCCGACCCCGCCACTCCGTTCGGGGCCGGAACGGCCGCGAACCTGATCGCCGGCCGCATCGCCGTGCCGACGCCCGGCTTCTTCATCTACTTCAACAGCGGTCTCGATCTGCTCCGGCTCGTATACTCGACGGATCTGAGCGACGAGACGGCCGATCTCAAGATTCTCGCGCGCCTGACCAATCTGACGGGGCAGGCGGGCCGCGACGCGATGCCGTCCTTCTCAGCGGCTAACTTCGCGGTGACCCAGGTGCCGGAGCCTTCCAGCCTGCTGCTGATGGCGGGCGCCGGCCTCCTCGGCGCCGGCAGCCGCGTGTTCCGCCGCAAGCGGCCGGCTCGACCGGCAGGACGTCAAAGCTAACCGGGACCGGCACGGGCCGCGGGCGGCCGCCGGGGACAGGCGGCTTCCCGCGGCCGCTCTCCGCGAGCGCCGTTTCAATGTAACGGATGCGCTGCTCCTCTGGGACGCAGCGCCGCCGCCGGCGGCCAGGTGAAGCGCATCCCGGATACTGCTATACTGAAGCTGCGTTTGATCGTCCCGCCAAACTGGGCGCACCATCCTCCCCGCCTGGAATAGCCAGCCTTCAAATAGCAAGGAGATCACACTGTGAAGAACATTTTCGTAGGCAACCTGGATTTCGGCGCAACCGAGGAATCGCTGCGTTCTCTCTTTGAACAGCACGGAACGGTGGAACGTGTCAATCTCGTAACGGACCGCGACACCGGCCGCGCGCGAGGGTTCGCTTTCGTGGAAATGACCGATTCCGCGGAGGCCGACCGCGCCATACAAGCCCTGAACGGGACCAGCCTGGGAGGCCGCGCTCTCAACGTGAACGAGGCCCGGCCCAAGACCGGCGGCGGCGGGCCGCGCGAGCGCCGGTCGCGCTGGTAGAGCCAGGGGGCGTTCCCGGTCCGGATCCGGGCGCATGCGGCGCGTCCGGCTGGGCGGGCCGGAGCCCGGCCCCGGTCAGACCGAGTCCGGCGCCCTGCCCGCCGGCTCGACTTCCAGTTCCGTCAGCTTTCTGCCGCCCCCGGTTCCGTTCCACCCGCTGAAGGATTCCCGGAGCACGGCGAGAATCGCGGTCCGGTTCTGAAACGCCAGTTTCAGCCATCCCCAGGCGCTCTTCTGGGGGAAAAAGATGCCCCGGAAGAACAAGCGTGCGATGAGGTGGCTGATCTTGTACGCCGTCGGCTCATTCTTGAGCAATTCCATGGCCCGCCGTGTGGCGGCCGGGCTGTAGGCGTGGCTCCAGGCGTACCTGACCTCGGCCTGCACCTCGTCGCAGCTCATCCTCAGGGGGGTATGAGCCATGTGGAAGGCCGCGAAATCAAGCCAGTGTTTGGGGCGCGTCAGCCGGCCCTCTCTTTCCAGGCGCTCGTAAAGCGGAGTGGCCGGATAGGGGGTGATCTGTCCGAAGACGGGAAGACCCGGAGGCCAGCCTGCCATCTGCCCCAGCGTCCGCCCGGCAACGCCCGGCGCATCATGGTCCAGCCCGAAGATGAAGGATGTGATCGCGTACACGTTCCGTTGCGCCAGGAGCTGGAGCGCCGCGGCGTAGTCGGCGGGCTTACTGAAATTCTTGTTTACCGTGGCCAGGTTCAACGGGTCGAGCGATTCCATCCCCACGAAAATCCACCGGCCCCCGGAATCGGCGATCAGGTCCACCAGTTCCTCGTCCCGCAGCAGGTTGGCGCTGATCTGGCCTACCCAGGAGAGCTGCGCGCCGGCCGCGATGATGTCCCGCAGGAGGGACTTGGTCCGCTTCGCGTTGATGGCGAAGTTGTCATCCACGAAGAAGACGGCGATCTCGCCCCCGGTGCGGCGGGCGCGCGCTTTCAACAGCAGCAACTCGTCCACGATGCTTTGGTTGGAGCGAAAGCGCACCGAGTCGCCGAAGAATCCCGTCACGGTGCAGAACTCGCACCCGTAGGGGCAGCCGCGCCCGGACTCGACCGGGATGATGTGAAAGGTCTCCCAGTGGGTGCGGAAGTGTTTCATTACCGGCCGCAGGAAGCCGGGAATGCGATTGAAGGGATCCAGGTTCAGCGAGTCCCAGGGGATGCGGGGGTACTCCCGCAGGTCCGGCTTGCGGTCCCGGCCCTGGCTGTCGCGCGCGGCGTACACGTCCTTAAGCCGGCCGTGAACCGCGTCCTCGACGATCCGCGGCCAGATCTCGTCCGCTTCGCCCAGCGCCACCGCGTCCGCGTGCCTGGGCCCGCCGTCCTGCCCCAACGCTTCCTTCGGCACCTCGGTGACATGGGGTCCCCCCATCACCACCGGCACACCGGCGGCGCGAACGGCGTCGGCCACCCGGTAGGCCTTGGCGATCATGCGCGTCATCGAGCCGATGCCAACCAGCCCGATACCCTTGTCCAAAACGAACCGGACCAGTTCCGCATCGGTCATCGGCTGGGCGTTGCCGTCCACCAGCAGGACTTCGTGCTCCGGCGGAGTGAGTGCCTGCAACAGAAACATCCAGAGGTGCGGCATGAAGTTGCGGGTGACGCCGTTGTCCGGGTTATAGAGGAGAATCTTCATGACAGAGAGACTCGACTTGACTTGACTGCGTCGGTCCTACTTTTGACCATTTGATAAATTCGCTACCGCTCCGGGTGAAAGTTCTTTATCCAGGGCCACACGCAAGCGCCCGACCAGAGACTTGCCCAACCGGATCTCCTCGATGTTGGACTTATGGCCCGGATATCTCGGGTCAATGAACTCCTTCCGGAAGAGCTGGTCGGCTGCCAGAACGGTCAAAAGCCGCAGTTCCTCCAGCGTGAACTGCAGAGTCACTTGCTTCACGGTCTGATCCCTCTCTCCGCAGCGGACTGACTTTCGGCTGTTCGGGTCTGCCTTAGCCGGCATAGCGTAACGGGCCCCCGGTTCCCCTGGCTTCCCAATCCACCGGTCACAAAGACTCGCTTCCCGGTGTCCGGTCCGTGATCGACGGAATGGAGAAGAGAGTCCGCGTCCTGATTGCGGCCGACGAAACCGCGAACAGGGCGGCCGTGGCCGATATCACCAGGAGAGATCCGGCGCCCGAGAAGGTCAAAAAGAGGGCGGCCGGGTTGAAGATGACGGCGATCAGGAAGAAAACCACGGCCCAGGAATACCTGGCCGAGGAGAGTGCCTGATGCACGACAACGAGCGCGCTGACGCACACCGTAAACGCAATCAGCACCTGGTACTCCTGAACGGACATCCCGAAGGCCAGGGCCAGAAAGGTGGCGGCGATGGCAGCCAGTTTTGAAATCGTGGCGAGCACTCGAAAACCCTGCATGGAAAGACTCCTCGAAATCCGGTTGTCCTAAGGGCGGGGATCAGATCACCTGTCTTAGTTCCAGGCCATCCGTGAGTGGGCGGGAGCGCTCAATCGTTAACCAGTCTAGGTTAATTTCCTTTACTTGTCAAGGTATCCGTGCCATAGTAGGGCAGCGTGATTTACCGCAAAAAGTTAAGGATAAGCGCGGAGGAGTGCCTTTGGACGTCGCGCTTGTGATCCGGCACCGCCTCAAGGAATTAGGGCTTGAGCAGAAGGATCTGGCCGCCGCCGCCCAAGTCACCGAGTCCTACATTTCACAACTGCTCGCCCGGAAGAAGGCGCCTCCCGCTCCCGGCCGCACCGACCTCTACGATCGCCTAAGCCGGTTTTTGAAGCTGCCGGAGGGCGAGCTTGCCAGGCTGGCTGAACTGGAGCGCCAGCACGAATTGAGGAAGAGAGCCGGCTCGCCGCTGCAGCCCCTGTTCAAGGACTTTCGCGAGCTGACCCTCCGCAAGTGCGACGGCGCCCAGCAAACCCGGATTCGGGAGATCTTCGAGAAAGAGCCCTTCGGCGCTTTGGAGCGCCTGGTGACGCAAAAGCTTTTGGACGTCGCCAAGAGAGTGGCCCGGGAGGAACTGGAGAATGAAAGCTGGCTGCGGCTGGTGGCCCGGCTCAGCGATCGAAGCTACGAGGAGATGCGGGTCATGGTCCTCGAGTTCCTGGATACGGATATTGTGGACGTCTCGCTGGAGAACTGCGTTTCTTTCCTGGATCCTCTGATCGAGGCCTGGGACATCGACATGACAACCTTCGGCATGGAGATCGTACTGAACCGCCGCCTCACTCCCGACCGTCTCAAGCGGTTTGAATTCGTGGAGAAGGATGTAGAAGCGCCGTCCGTGATCGAGCCCGGTTTCGAGGACTTTCTGCGAGACGCCTCCTTGAGCGCGGATGCCACCGAAGAGGAGATTGAGTTTCTGAAGCGGCTGCGATTCACGGAACGAAGGCCGGTGGCGCTGTACTACTACCGCGAGCTGCAGAACCTCAGGGATCCTCTTCATTTCCGGACAGGAAGCACCGAGCCTAGCTGCGCGGCCAGGTGTTCCGATTGACAAATCGAGGCGTTTCACTTATAATGATAAGTGATTGAGCACTCCCGCCCACTCACAGGTGATCTGAACTAAGTCGGATGATCTGATCCTTCCTCTTAGACACCCCGCCCCATAGAGGAGAGACACCGTGAGAAAACTTACGAGAACTTTACCGGGATTGCTTCTAGCCTCATTCCTTGCCCTGGGAGAGATCCCGGGGACTGCGGCAGCGCAGGATCTTTCCCGATATCGGAGCTTCCAGTTTGGCGCGAACCTGGCGGACATCGCCAGGCAGGCGGGAGTGAGCCCGTCGGATGCGAGGGTTATTCACAGCCGCCCGGCTCTCATCCAGGACCTCGCCTGGCGCCCTCAACCCGTCGGGCCTTCATCCCAAACCGAGTCAGTCAGGCAAGTGGTATTCAGCTTCTATAATGACGAACTGTACCGGATTGCCGTCGACTACGACCAGTACGAGATCGAGGGGTTGAGGCCCGAAGATCTTGTCGGCGCCATCTCCGCAATGTACGGAACGGCCGTCAAACCTCCCGATCGCTTCTCCGGCGCGCCCGAACTCTACCCCGACCGGGAAGAGGTTCTGGCCCGGTGGCAGGGGCCGGAACAGTGCTTTGACCTCATCCGCCTGTCGTACGGGCGGGCCTTCCGGCTCGCGGGGGTCCTGAAGAGACTGGAAGCCCCGGCCCAGGCCGCCATCCTGGAAGCGCAGCGACTGGACGAGCAGGAGGCGCCCCGGCGGGACGCCGAGCGGATAGCCAGAGAGAAGCAGGCGGAACAAGCCAAGCTCGAAAAGGCCAGGCTTCTGAACAAGCCGAGATTCCGGCCGTAGCCGGAAGATAGGCGGCTCATGGAGCATCCGGATGCCCTTCGAACGGGTCACTCCACGGTCTCTTACTCCGACATCGGTTCGCGCGAACGCTCCCCCGGTGTCCGGGGTCTACGGGATTTCGAATGCGCTGCGGTGGATTTGCATCGGAGAGAGCGACAACATACAGTCCTCCTTGCTAGTTCATTTGCGGCAAGGCGACCCGGCTCTCACAAAGAGGCAGCCGGCGCGGCACGCCCGCCTGGTTGCCGAGTATGAACCCGCGTGGAACCAGGCGCCATAGGAGCCTCGGAGTAACAAGATGAATGTAGAGAGCTTCAGAGAACCGGTACAAGGAGTTCGAAAG
>JADZAF010000084.1 GCA_020852755.1 Bryobacterales bacterium | reverse complement strand
GGAAGAAAGGGTTTCCAAAGGGAACGAAACCGTAGGTTTGGTTCCCTTTGGGCTACGGCGCGCAGACGACCGGGAGGCCGCGGTAACGATCGCTTCTGGTGCAGGTGGGTGGCGGCACTCCGCCTCAAGCGGCAAGCAGATGGATCAGCTTCCCGATGGCATCATCAGCCTTGTGGTATGCCGCTTCACTCTTGGCGGGCGGCCGAGCCGCCCTCTCGGGCCAACCTCGCCGAGGGATGCGGTCGGAACGGAGATGCCGAGTTCGCCCGTTTCTGCTCCATCGCGATGGGATCGGCCAGCGAGTTGGAGTACCACCTGCTGCTGGCCAAAGACCTGAAGCTCATCCCGCCAAAGCAGCATCACGAACTGGCCGAACGAGCGACAAAGTTGCAACGCATGCTCACCGCGCTGCTTCAAAAGCGGAACGCTGACCGCTGATCGCTGAAAGCTCCCGTCCTCAGAGATTTCAAGTATCCTTGGCTATTCTTAGGAGTTTCGGTGACGGCTCGCCCTCCGGCAGCAGCTGGTGGTTATGTAGCCTGTCACCGAAACTCGCCATAATTGGGGCATGACCCGCCGCGAGTTCGCCGGAACGCTGGCTGCCGCCGCCGCCCGGCGCAAACCGAATTTCCTCTTTCTGATCGCCGACGACCACGCCGGCTACGTGCTCGGCGCCGACGGCAACCGTCTGGCCCGCACTCCGCACCTGGACCGCCTGGCGCGTTCCGGGACCCGTTTCGCCGGCCACTACTGCAATTCGCCCGTCTGCACCCCTTCGCGGCAGTCCTTCTTCACCGGCCTGATGCCGCACATGGCCGGCGTCACGCGGCTTCCCACCGCGCTTTCGCCGGACAAGCCGACCCTGGCGAAACAGTTCCAGCGTGCCGGATACCAGACCGCGGTGATCGGCAAGATGCACTTCAACCGGCCGGCCGCGCCGGGCCTTCACGGCTTCGATTACCTGCTCACCGAAGGCGAGTTGAACAAAGCGTGGCAGGCCGCGGTGCAATCCGCGCCCGTCTCTCCAGGCATCCGCACCAAGCCGGTATGGCGGCCCTTCAAAGACCCCGCCCGCATCTGGCTGAATGCCGACAAACTCCCCGTGGCACGCCGCGACGAGGAGATGAAGAGCAGCTTCCTGGCCCGCCAGGCCATCCGCTACCTGGAGGAGAACCGCGACAGGACGTTCGCGCTGTGGGTGAGTTTTCAGGAACCGCACTCCCCCTTCGACTTCCCTATCGAGGATCGCCGGACCTTCGATCACTCCCGCTTTCGGGCGCCCGCCGCCGGGCCGGAGGACGCCTGGCAGATTCCCAGGATCTTCCGCGACCTCTCCGAGGAAGACAAGCGCGGAATCGCCGCGGCCTACTACACCTCAGTCCATTTCCTGGACCGCAATGCCGGGCGCGTGCTGGACGCCCTGCGGCGGCTCCGGCTGGAGGAAGACACGCTGGTGATTTACCTGGGTGACAACGGCTACAGCCTGGGGCAGCACGGCCGCTTCGAAAAGCACTGCGGGTACGAGCCTGCCCTGCGCATTCCCTTCATCGTCTCCTGGCCGGGCCGGGTTCGTTCAGGCGAGGTGCGCGACCTGACCGAAGCCGTGGACATCGCGCCCACCGTGATCGACTTGATGAACCTGGAGCCGCTGCCCGTCATGCACGGCCGCTCGCTGCGGCCGTACCTTGAAGGCCGCTCCCCGGAACCGCGGCGCCACCCCGTCTTCAGCGTCTACCTGGAGAACGAGGAAGCGTATCTGCGCGACACGCGCTACAAGTTCATCTTCTGCTCGGGCCGCCGGGCCCGCGGCGATGGCTACGACACCGGCAACCCCACCCCCGGCCGGTATCGCAAGTTGTACGATCTGGAAACCGATCCGGGCGAATTCACCGACGTCTCCGCCAGGCAGCCAGGTATCGCGGACCGCTTCGAGGCCCGGATGCTGGAACGCTTCCGCGCCACGCATCCGGACGCCGCGGGGGAACCGCAGGGATTGGGCCGCGCCGAGGCCATCGAGTGGTACCTGCGTCCCCGGGACGTGTGACCGCGAGGCGCATGTACAATAGCGGACATGCGCCGCACTATATCCGCTTTCCTCTTCTGTCCCGTTTGGACGGCCTGCCTGTGGGCCCAGACCACCCTGACCGTCTCGCCGGACGGCCCGCTGAAGTCGCTCACCGAGGCGCGCGACGCCATTCGCGCCCTGCGTCAGTCCGGCAAGGGCGGTCCGGTCACCGTGCAGGTCCGCGGCGGCATCTACTTCATGTCCGAGCCGCTGGTGCTCACGCCCGAAGATTCCGGCTCCCCCCAGGAGCCCATCGTCTACCAGGCCTACCCGGGCGAGCGGCCCGTTTTCAGCGGCGGGCGCAGGATCCAGGGCTGGCAGAAGGGTGAGAACAACGTCTGGACGGCCGAGGTCCCCGGCGTCAAAGAAGGCAATTGGCACTTCCGGCAGTTATTCGTGCGCGGGGCGCGAGCCCTGCGCTCCCGCATTCCCAATAACGGGTTCTACCGGATCGAAGGCCCGAGCCCGCATCCCAAGGAAGGACGTTTCAAGCTGAAGTTCCGCGGAGAAGACATCCGCAAGGCCTGGGAGGGCACCGAGGCCGAAGTGGTCGCCCTGCTGGCCTGGGCCGAGATCCGCATGCCCATCGTCTCGGTCGACCCGGCGGGCCGCATCGCCCTGCTGGCCGGCATGCCGCGTCCGTCCAACCGCGAAGCGGACGCCCGCTACTGGATCGAAAACACGCCGGAAGGGGTGGACTCGCCCGGCGAGTGGTACCTGGACCGAGCCAGCGGCATTCTGCGGTACCGGCCGAGGGCCGGGGAAGACGTGCCCAACGAAGAGGTGGTCGCGCCGGCGCTCACCCAGGTGGTGCGCCTGGAGGGCAAGCCCGAGGAAGGCCGGCTCATCCGCAACATCACCTTCCGCGGCCTCGAATTCCGCCACACCGACTGGACCCTACCCAAGGAAGGCTATGCCGACACCCAGGCCGCCTTCGCCGCCGGCGCAGCCTTCGAAGCCATCGGCGCCGAGGACATCACGCTGGACCGCTGCACCTTCACCCAGATGGGAAGCTACGGCGTCTGGTTCAGCCGCGGGTCCAAGCGCAACCGCGTCCAGCGCTGCCATATTTACGACATGGGCGCGGGCGGCATCAAGCTCGGCGAGACCGAGCAGCGGCAAAGCGAGGCCGACCGGAATTTCGAGAACCTGGTGACCGACAACCACGTGCATCACCTGGGCGTCGTCTATCCGGCCGCCATCGGCATCTGGGTAGCGCAGAGCAGCCGCAACACCATTTCGCACAACCACATTCACGACCTCTACTACACGGCCATCTCGGTCGGCTGGACCTGGGGCTATACCGCCAACCAGTCCAAGGGGAACCTGCTGGAGTTCAATCACCTGCACCACATCGGCAAGGACATGCTCAGCGACATGGGCGCCATCTACACCCTGGGCGAGCAGCCCGGCACCGTGATCCGCAACAACCTGATTCACGACGTGTGGTCATTCACTTACGGCGGCTGGGGTATCTACCCGGACGAGGGCTCGAGCGAAATGCTCATCGAAGACAATGTCGTTTACCGGACCAAGAGCGCCGGCTTCCACCAGCACTACGGGCGCAACAACCTGGTGCGCAACAACGTCTTCGCCTTCGGTTCCGAATACCAGGTGATGCGCACCCGGGCCGAGCCCCACCTCTCCTTCAAATTCGTGAACAACATCGTCTACTTCGACCAGGGACAGTTGCTGGGCAGCAACTGGACCGGGGAGAATTTCGAGTTGGGCCGCAACGTCTATTTCGACGTGCGCGGCGGCGAGATGCGCATGGCGGGCAAATCCTTCCGCGAGTGGCAGCAGGGAGGCCGCGACCTCGGCTCGGTAGTGGCCGATCCCCTGTTCGTCAACGCCGGCAACTACGATTTTCGCCTGCGCCCCGAATCGCCCGCGCTCAAGATGGGATTCAAACCGATCGATCTCAGCCGCGTCGGGCCGCGCCCGTAGGCGCAACAGACAGACTACCGCGCGTGTAAGGTCTTGCCGGCCTCGCGGCCATGCTCCAGCAACCGGCTGACGCGGCCGAGCAGTTCGTGCACGCCGAAGGGCTTGTCGAGCACCTCGAACTCCAGCCAGTCGTGCGGGTACCCGGTCATCAACAGCACCGGCAGGTTGGGACAGCGGTTCACCACTTCGCGGGCCAGCATCAGACCGTTCATGCCCGGCATCACCATGTCGGCCAGCAGCAGGTGAATGCGGTCCCGGTTCTGGTCGAAGATCTTCAATGCTTCCCAGGCGTCGGCTGCTGTGAACACCTCGTAGTTCCGCGAGCGCAGCGCGGCGCGCACAAAGCTCCGGATCCCCTCGGCGTCATCCACCACCAGGATCCCGCCCCGGCTTTCGGACATACCGTGCCTCTTTCCTCGATTCGATGAGACGGGCCTGAGGAACCGGAGAAATCGAGCAGGAGTTCCGCCTCCTGCTCTCAGTATCCGGGGGACGCCGGAAGCCGGTCAATCGAGAACGTGATTACTGTTACGATGCGAACGTTAGTGATACTACAATGCCTGGATCCCCGGCTCGAGCCGCTCCTTCACCGCATCCACGTTCACCTCTACGCCGATGCCGGGCGCCTCGCTCAGTTCCACGAAGCCGGCTTTGTAATTCGCCGGAGTGGTGAGAGCGTCGATGGGCTTGCTCCCGAAGTGGGCCCACTCGAGGATCATGAAGTTGGGAACCGTGGCGCAGACGTGCGCGTAGGCGACCTTGCCCAGCGTGGTGGCGACGCCGTGCGGCGCGATGGGTATATGGTAGACCTCGGCCATGGCGGCGATCTTGCGGCCCTCCCACAGCCCCCCGGCCTTGGCCATGTCCGGCTGGATGATGCTGGCCGCCTGCTTCTCCAGGTACGGCAGGAACCCCCAGCGGGTATAGATATTCTCGCCGGTCGCGATCGGAATACGGGTGGCCTGCCGCACCTTGGCCATGGCCTCGGGGTTGTCGGCCGGCACCGGCTCCTCCAGCCAGGTGGGACGGTACGGTTCCACCGCCTTGGCGATCTGGATGGCGCTCTCGGTGTCGTACCGCGTGTGGCACTCCAGCATCAGGGCCACCTCGGGCCCCAGCGCTTCCCGCATGGCGGCGGTGTGCTGGGCCAGTTCATCGATCTGCGGGTTAGTCAGGGTGTAATTCCAGTTTTTGCCCGGGTCGTAACCCTTCTTGTCGTTGTTCTGTCCCGTGATGCTGTCCAGCCCGGTCTTGATGCCTCTGACGCCGCTGCTGCGCACCAGGTCCGAAGCGTGCTTCGGATTGCCGGAATGGAAATAGACGGCGACCTTGTTCCGCATTCGGCCCCCGAACAGGCGGTAGAGGGGAACACCCATGGCCTTGCCCGCCAGGTCCCAGAGCGCCATCTCGATGCCGCTCATGGCCGCCAGGTACGGCCCGCCCATCCCGCGCATGAACACCGGCGGAATGCCGCCGGGAACCTGCTTCCAGGTCCACAGGTCGTACCAGATGCCTTCGATATCCAGCGGGTCGCGGCCCGCCAGTCCCGGACCGAGGTGCCGGTTGATAATGTCTTCGGCCCCGATGGTGTCCAGCGTCTCCCCCGTGCCGGTAAGGCCCTGGTCGGTGTAGACGCGAACAAAGCGGGGGTTGATGTCGCGCATGCGCACGGCGCGAATTTCCCTGATCTTCAGGCGCGGCGCACGGGAAGTGCCTTGAGAGCGGGCATCGAGCAGGAAAGCGTTGTAAGCCAGCAGGCTTCCGAGAAATGAGCGGCGATGCATAGTTCACTCATTATGCATCAGCGCTACCCGAACACCTCCTGCCGGATCAGGTGCTTCTTGACCGCGGCACGGTCCAGCGTGTACCCCAGGCCCGGGCGGTCGGGCACCAGGAAACTGCCGTTTTCGAACGGGAACGGCTCGTTGACCAGCAAATGCTGCCAGGCCATGGGGCCCACCATGTCGTAGGCCTGGCTGAGATTGGGCATGCAGGCGGCCACGTGCAGGCCCATCGCGCTGCCCGGCCCGTAGGCCACCGCCTGCGACCAGCCGCCCATGCCCAGGCTGCGCGCCAGGTGCGAGTCGCGCAGGGTCGCCAGGTGGCTGTCCGAGCCCACAATGGCGTAGTCCAGCGCTTCGGCCCGCGAGGCCGCCACCAGGTCCGTTCCGGCGATGTGGTCCCCCACCGGCAGCCGGATCGAGTAGCGCAGCCGCCGCCACTCGTCCAGCGCGCCGCGCACGCGCGCGATAGGGCTCTCCAGGCAATCCATGCGGTGCCCCTCCAGCCGCCGGGCCAGCTCCTGGGCCACCCACACCTCTTCCAGGCGCCAGCGGATGTCCGGCCGGACGATCATCTCCGGCAGCGCCTTGTGAATCGCCTCCACCCGGTCCACGACGTAGCGGATGCGCTTCTCCGGCGAATCCTCGGTGGTGATGCACTTCATCTTGTACGCGCGGAAACCTCGCTCCCAGCCCCACTGCGCCTGCTCGACGGTGTTCTGCGGCGTCTTGTAGCCGGTGCACTGGGTGACGAAGATGCGGTCGCGCAGACGGCCCCCCAGCAGTTGCCAGATGGGCACGCCCAGCGCCTGCCCGCGCAGGTCCAGCACGGCCTGCTCGAAGGCCCCGGCGAGCGGGGTCTCCGGCCGGGCCAGGTTCACTTTCAGCACGTCCATGCCGACCCACTGCCGCGCCGCGCTCCGGATCGTCTCCATGGGCGCGCGGATCACTTCGGAAAGGCCCGTGAGGCCCTGGTCGGTTTCGACCTCGAAGAAGTAGTGCTCCTCGCGCTGATGGGCCGGCTGGCCGTATACGTCGTCCGACCACCACCACCTGGTTTCAGGGACGGTGACGATGGAAAGCACCACGCGGCGGATGTTCATGGAGCCGAGTCCCGCCACGGCGCCGGGTGCGCTCCAGGCGATGGGGACCACGGCGGCCGCGCGCCGCAGGAATTCGCGCCGGTTCATATGCAGCCCTCCTTGTTACCAGTTGTTGACCGAACCGTCCGGGCGGCGCAGGTTGAGCAACTGGCTGGACGGCTTGTCGATCAACCTGCGCTCCAGGGCCAGCGCGGCGGTTTCGTTGAACTCCAGTCCCAGGCCGGGCGCGTCGTTGGGCGCAAGACAGCCGTCCCGGGCAAGGAACGCGTTGGGCGAGATCTCCAGCATGGCCTGGCCCGGAACCGAGTATTCCTGGCAGGCGCAGTTCGGGATCGCCATGTTGAGATGGAAATTGGCCGCGCTGTTCACCGGGCTGGAGGTGTAATGCACGATCAGTTCCTGGTGATGGGCCTCGGCCATGGCCGCGATCTTGCGCGCGTGCGAGATGCCGCCCGCATGGCTCTGGTCCACGCGCAGAAAGTCCACCAGGTTCTCCTCGATCAGGGGCTTGAACTCCCACATGTGATTCAGTTGCTCGCCCGCGGCCAGAGGCGCCCTGGTATGTGAGCGGAGCAGGCGGTAGAGGCTCATGTCCTCGGCCCGTATGGGGTCTTCGACGAAGTAGGGCCGGTAGGGCGCCAGGCGCTCGCACAATTCGATCCCCTGCTGGGGCGTGAAGCGGGTGTGGGCGTCGAAGGCGATCTCGATATCGTCGCCCACCGCCTCCCGCACCGCCTGCACCTGCCGCACCGATTCCCTCAGGATGCGCGGGAATTCGAAGATGCGGCCGCCCGGCGGCGACATGCGCAGCACCCGGAACCCCTTGGCCACCGCGCTGCGCGCCACACCCGCCAGGTCCTCCGGCGTCTTCCCGTAGATATGCACGTAGACCAGCACCTTGTCGCGCGCGGCGCCGCCCAGCAGACGGTACACCGGAAGCCCGGTCAGCTTTCCGAAGATGTCCCACAGCGCCATGTCGATGCCCGAGAGCGCGCTCTGCATCACCGGGCCCGCAACCCAGAAATTGCCGCGAAAAACATCCTGCCAGATGAACTCGATGCGCGTGGGGTCGCGGCCCAGCAGAGCCGGGGCGAAGTGTTTGTGGATGGTTTCGATGACGGCGTGATCGCGGTCGCTGCACGAGCCGTCGCCCACGCCGAACACGCCGCTGTCGGTTTCCACCTTCACGTAAACGAAACCGGTGAAAATCGCCCGTATCCGGGTGATCTTCACCTTGGGGACGGCGGCAAACGCGGAGGACGCGAAAGGCAGGAACTGGAGGAATCGGCGGCGCGCGACCGGGGCTCTCATGACCTCAGATTGTATCGCGCACCCGGGGTCTTAGCGGCGGCACGCCGGCGCCGCCGCCTTGGGCGTGCCGCCGCTCCGCTTCTCAGACCTTGATGCGGTCGTAGTCGAACGGCTCGTTGACCAGGTGGAATTCAGGCTCGCCGGCCTTTTGCAGGTAGTAGGTCTTGAGCGGCGTGCGCGTGAAATCCGTCAGCTTGCGCGGAACCGCCTCGCCGTTCACCCATTCGTAGACGGGAATCTCCCAGGGATTGAACGTATCGCTCAAGCCGCGCTCCTTGGCAATGCGGAACAGGTGCACGTTGCCCGGTTCATGACCGCCCAGGTACATCCCGATGATGTCCACCCGGAATTTGTCCTTGCCGAACATCACCAGGTTGGTCAGGTAGTCGTTGCCGATGCCGAAGCCGTTGCCGTCCCGGCCGTAGATCCCTTCGATCACGGCCAGCCCGGTCTTCAGCACGCTCATGTTGTCGCAGGTCTTGTGCGCCCAGATCTCCTGGTGCATCGGGCTCAGCCGGTGCGGGCTGTCGTAGCGCGCATAGCCGAGCTTCACGTGGTTCTCGAAGTAGCGCTTCACGCGCCGCTCCACGTCCGGACAGATGTCGGGCTTCATCCAGTCGGCCACGCCCGTCACCCCGTCCCATCCCGGGCAGAACCGCACGAAGGGTTTCACCACCAGGCCCTGCTCGTTCTTCACCGTAAGTGTGAGGCACATGCCGTGGGCCTTCCACTTGGCGATGTTCAGCAGCCAGGTGTCGGGCTCGTTCACCGGCGCGTAGTGCGGGATGCGGCTGTAGACCACCGCGTCCGGCACCTTGCTCCACACCATCTCGTAGTCTTCCTTGAAATTGCGCGCGCGGCGGTCAGGCTCGTTCATCTCGATGCCCAGCCGCTCGTTGATGTCCACGAACCCGCGGTAGTTCCAGGCATGGAAATTGTTGGCTTCCACGAACCAGAATTTCTTGGGCCCGAGCTCCTGGATGCCTCTCACCATGCCTTCGTAGAACTGCGGGTCGGTGCCGGTACCCCAGTTCTCCACGTCCGGCCTGCGGCGGTCGCGCACGCTGCACTGGTTCGGCTTCAGCACGATGCGGTGCGTGACGGGGATGCCCGGGCGGTCCATCGGCACGAAGATCTCCCGCGCCAGCGTCAGCCCTTCGCGCAGCTTGGAGGGCTCGTCCATCTTGTGAGGAACGTTCGTCCGGCGGATAAATACCGCTTTCGGATGAGCCTCGATGAAAGGATGCAGTCCGAAAAAGGCCTGCGGCGTCCGTTCGGCCCTGGCCGGCGATGAACCCAACACGCCAGCCGCGCCTGCCGCCGCCGCTCCCAAGAACTCGCGCCGAGACAGAGACATGACCTGTGCCACCTCCGGATTCAGAATATCAAGTCACGGCCGCTCCCGGCACCCCGGCTGTGCGGGGTTTCACCAAATTCGCGCCTTCAGCGCGCGTTTTTCACATACGTGTCAAACCAGCGCAAGGTCTCCCACAGAACGTGCTCGATCGATTCCCTCCCCTGGTAGCCGTGCGACTCATGCGGCAGCATCACCAGACGCACGACGCCGCCATGGCCGCGCACTGCCTGGTACAGCCGCTCGCTCTGGATGGGAAACGTCCCGGCGTTATTGTCGGCTTCGCCGTGGATCAGCAGCAGGGGCTCGTTGATCCGGTCGGCGTAGTTGAACGGCGACATGCGCAGATAGGTCTCGCGGGCCTGCCAGAACGTGCGGCGCTCCGACTGGAATCCGAAGGGCGTGAGAGTCCGGTTGTAGGCCCCGCTGCGGGCCACGCCGGCGCGGAACAGGTCGGTGTGGGCCAGCAGGTTGGCGGTCATGAAGCCGCCGTAGCTGTGCCCGCTTATTCCCACCCGGCTGCGGTCCGTCACCCCCAGCTCCACGGCCTTGTCGATGGCCGCCCGGGCGCCGGCCGTAAGCTGCTCGACGTAGGTGTTGTTGACCGTCTGGAAGTCGCCCACGATGGGCAGGGTGGCGTTATCCAGAATCGCGTATCCGGCCAGCAGCAGGAACAGGTGCGAGGCGCCGCGCAGGGCGGTATAACGCTCGGTGGATCCGGTAACCTGGCCGGCCGTGTAGGGGTCGTTGTACTCCAGCGGATAGGCCCAAAGGATCGTGGGCAGGCGCACGCCTTCTTTGTAGCCCGGCGGAAGGTACAGGGTGAAGGAGAGGTCCACCCCGTCGGCGCGTTTGTACTTCACCAGTTCCTTGCGGATGCCCCGGATCTGCGGGGTGGAGTCGCGGATATCGGTGACAGCCTGCCGGCTCTCGCTGCCTTTCACCCGGACAAAAAAGTTGGGGGGGGGCCGGCGGGAGTTTCGTAGCTGGTAAGCAGTTTCGAGCCGTCTTCGGACAACAGGGCCGCTACCTGCTCGTAGCCCTCGGGGCCGGACCGGAACAGCCGCTCCGTCTGCCCGGCCTCCAGGTCCATGCGGTCCAGGAAGGGACGCTCGCCCTCCGGCGTGGCGCCGCTGCCGCGCAGGAAGATCCAGCCGGCCTGCTGCCGCATCACCATCTTGCCGCTGGGCAGCACACGGTACATGGGACTGCCCGGATCCTTGTAGCGGTCGCGCACATCCAGGCTCCAGACGAGCTTGGGCTTGGCCTGCGGGTCGTCCAGGAAGACGCGGAACGACTGCCGCCAGCGGCGCTCGCGGTCGAAATCGGAGACCAGCGCCAGGCCGCCCGCCTCGCCGAACTGAACGCCCGTGCCCCGGTGCTCCGTCCGCAGCACCTCCCGGGCGCTTCCGGAAAACGGGGCCTTGAGCATCAGAAGCCGGTCGCGCTGCTCGACCTTCACCTTGGGATCGCCGCCATCCAGCGCCTCCCACCACAACAGCGTGGCCTGTTCCGTCGGACGCCAGAGATGCCCGCGCGGTCCGGTGACCACGCCGTCCACCGGGACCTTGTCCTCCAGCGGCATCGAGGCGGCTCTGTACACCGTGTGGCCCGCCCTGTCCCACACCTCCACTTCCCTGGGAAAGCGAGTGTATGGCAGCAGGTAGGAGTAGGGGCGCTGAATGCGCGAAACCAGGATGTGCCGCCCGTCCGGCGCCGGGGACACGTTGGCGAAGATGGCCGGCTTGCCGATGGGGGCGATCCTGCCGGAAGGCAGGCTCACGGAGGCCAGTTGCGCAGTCGCGTAGTAGTCGAACAGGGCTTCGTCGTGCGGGCTGGAAAGCATGTCCTGGAAAGTCCAGGCTCCGGCCGCCTTTCCCGCGCTTTCCTGTATGTTGGGCCCGGCCGGCGCCGGCGGTTCGGCGGCCGGCTTCCCGCGTCCGGGCGGGACCAGAAGCACCAGCAACTCCCGGCTGGAGGAGAACCACTGAACCGGTTCGGCCGTGGTGGCGTTGAGCGCCGCGCCGGAAATCCTTCGCAAAGCCGTCGCTTCGACCGAGCCGAGGTAGAGTTCGATGGACCCGGCCGTAGCGTTGGCCACCACGAACTGACGCCCGTCCGGACTCCACTCGGGCATTTCCAGACGCGCGCCCTCCGGCACCGCCAGCTTTTTCTGTGCCCCGCCGCCGATCGGAACCACCGTGATGCCGTGAAACGAGCGGAACTGCGAATGCAGCCCATTGTTGGCCGGGTTGATGCGCAGTCCGGCCAGCCGCAGCATGGGCGCGGCCAGCTCGGCAATCGGGGGATACAGTGTCGGTTCCAGCAGCAGCAGGTGGGTGCCGGAGGGGTTGACCGTGGCCGAGGGCGGCGCCGGCGCGTGCAGTACCTCCAGAATCTCCTTGGGCGGCTTCTGATAGGTCAACTGAGCGGGCAGAACCCCGCAGGCCAGAACGGCGGGCATCAACCAGCGCATGAACATCGTGGCAGCCTCCTTTCGCTGAATCGGCTCAACACGATAGTCTATCGGGAATCAGTCTATCGGGAATCGCGGCGCCCGAGCCCGGGCCGCCCCTACGTTTGATGGGCTGCTCCCGATCGGCGGCTCCGGCTTTGCTGCACGGCCCCATCGCGGGCGCGGCCGCCCGGCGTCATCGCCGTGGCTGGCGCTGGTTTTGCAGCTGGAGCCTGCTGCCCCAGACCGCGCGGGTGCGTCACGGGGACCTCGCGAGCAACGAAGTGCGTCTTCCTTCAGGTGTCTATCGGCGCAAGGCTGTCCGGCCGGACGCCTGCGCTGCCCGTGACCGAACGATTTGGCCACCAAGGCGCGGGCGCCGTAACAAGGTTAGGATGAGCCGCCTCACACGCTGCGGCCCGCGATGCCCAGGTGAGGGGCCGCGGCCAGGAGGTGACGGTCGTTGGTCCAGATCTCCCGTTCGCCGGTCTCCAGCGTGGTCGCGAGGTGGATCGCGTCGCCCGCGCGCAGATGCACCGTTTCCGGTAATCCCCGGACCAAAGCGGCCGCGGCTCGGAGCAGCCCGGCGGTGACCGGCTGGAGGTTCCAGAAGCCCCTTTCGGCGTGATCGCGAAACAGGTCGATCAGTTCGCGTCCCTGTGCCGGACTGAGGGAGTTCTCCCGCACATGCCGATGAAGAACGCAGGTCACCTCGGCCAGCGCCCATGCAGACGAGCAAACATCGGTTGCCTGCCGGATCAGTTGCCTCACCGCGCCGGCATCGGCCTCATTCACGTAATACTTGGCGATGTACGCAGAGTCCAGGTACATCCTTCAGCGGTCCTCTTCCAGGAAACGTCCGCTGTCTCCGGGCACGGAGGGAAACCGCTGCCAGATTACCGTAAGGTCGGGCAGGCGCGATCCGGCAGCTCTCCGGGAAACCGGCCGGAGTTCCGCTACCGGCTGGCCGCGGCGTTCGATCACGATCACCGCTCCGCCGGCTGCCTCCCGCACCAGTTCGGATGTCCGGATGTGCAGGTCGCGGACGGAAGCCTTCCTCATGTGCTACATTGTAGCACACAGCGCGGTCGCCCTAAAAAGCGCCGGACCGCAGCCCGGCGCTGTTCGGAGGTTACGCTTCACCCGTCAGGCGACGCAGATGCCGCAGCCGTTCTTTCCGTTCACGCCGCCTTTCTCCAGCGGCACCGAGAACTGCCTCTCGATCTTCTCCCGGAAGGTCGGGCCGGAGTTGTACGTGCAGAACGGGTAGATCCGGCCGTTCGGCGCGGCGTAGTGGATGATGCAGCGCTTCACCCGCTCCACGTCGTAGTTGTAGTGGTCCATGAAGTGCATGCCGGCCACCATCAGGGTCTTGTAGGTGAAGCCCTCGGCCTCGCTCTTGCCCCGGCCGTAATCTTTGTCCATCATGCCCTGCAGGGTTTGCAGGAACTTGGTGAAGCTCAACCCTTCCGGCGCGCGGTCCTCGTGGAAGTGCTTGCGCAGCACGTTCCAGGCCTGCATCTTGGACCACAGCTTGATGCTCTGGCGGCCGGCCTTGCGCGCCAGCAGGTCCATCTCCTGCAGCATGGCGCCCACATCGATGAAACGGGTCACCGGAACGCCCTTCCTGTTCCGGTCCACGAACAGGTAGGTGCCGATGGAGCAGTGCGGGTGGGCGCTCAGATGGGTGGTCGGTTCGCCGCGCAGCGCGCTGATCAGGCGCGAGAACGGAACCACGCAGGAGAGGGGGAACCAGTCCTCCAGCGGCTTGGCAATGCCGGTCTGCTCCCAGATGGCGTGGGCCACGTCGGCCTGAGTGAACCGCTTGGCCTCCAGTTCGTGACGCGAGATGCGCCCGGTGAAGCTGACCGGCTGGAAGCTGATGCCGCTCAGACAGTCGATGTTCTCCAGCGCCAGCCGCACGATGTCGCCCACCTGGTGGTCGTTCAGACCCTTCACGACGGTGGGCACGAACACGATCTTCAAACCGGCCTTGCGCACGTTCTCGATGCACTGCTGCTTGATTTCCCACAAGCGCCGGCCGCGGGTGCGCAGGTAGATGTCATCGGAAACGCCGTCCAGCTGCAGGTAGAGCGAGTGCAGCCCGGCTTCCTTGGCCCTCTGGGCGAATTCCAGGTCGGCGAACTTGATTCCGTTGGTGGCGATCTGGACGTGCGAAAAGCCCAGCTGCTTGGCCATCCGGATGGCTTCGAAGAAATGCGGGTAGATGGTGGGCTCTCCCCCGGAGAACTGCACGATGCGCCCGCTCACCGGCTTCTCGTCGCGCAGGGCGGTCAGCATGGTTCGGACCTGCTCCAGGTTGGGCTCGTACACGTAACCGGCCGCGTTGGCGTTGGCGAAACACACCGGGCAGGTCAGGTTGCAGCGATTGGTCAGGTCGACGTTGGCCAACCCGCTGTGGCTGGTATGGATCGAGCAGATGCCGCAGTCGAAGGGGCAGGTGGTGGCATCGGGCACCGCCGGGTTCTCCACCCCGCGGTTGTCGCCGAAGTCCCACTCCTCCATCTTCCGGTACATCTCGGCGTCGGAGAACACCACGTCCCAGAAGTAGCCGTGCTCGGGGCAGGTCTTCTCCATCACCACCCGGCCCCGGTCGTCCTCGAAGATGCGGGCTTCGATCAGGCCGGAGCATTCCGGGCAAAGCGACTGGGTGAACTTCGGGAGGCCTTTTTGAATGGGTTCGATAGGCGCCCCCGTGTAGGTGGTTTCCGGCTGGATGATGGTAAAGCTCGACTTCTTGCTGGGGGCGAAGGTCAAAGTGCTCAACAGACAGTCCTCCTCGGGATCGGATGTGGGGCCAAACGGAATTATAGGGAGGAGGATAGCCCGGGGCCTATGGACCGGGGCCTAACGGTAAAATCCCGTGGTTCAATGGGGAGAATCGGGTCTGAATGGCGGAACGGGGCGGCCCCCAGCGGGCGCCGCCCGGTCTTCCCTTAGTCGCCGAAGGAGCCGACCTGCTCGCGCTCCTCTTCCTGAACTTTGCTCCCAGGTGCTTCAATCTGCACGAGTTCCGGCCCGGACTTCTCGCCCAGCACGTGCTGCCGGTAGAGCTTGGCCATACGGGCGTCCTCCTGCTGCTTGCGAAGCCGCTCGTTGCGGGCCCGGATCTTCTCCTCCCGGGCGTTCTTGGCCACCCCGAGGCGGTCGAGGTCGTGCTGCTCCTCCTGGGTAACCAGCTCGTCCCGCAGCACCAGGGAGTGCTCTTTGCGGGCCAGGTCCACCTTCTTGCCGCCGGCGAAGATCTCATGCCGGCCATGCTCTTCGTACCACTTCGTCAGAGTGGCGGTCATGTGCATCTTCTCCACGATCTGCCGCCAGCCGATGCCGGTGTTATAGGCGCAGAAGGAGATCTCGCCCATCTGGGTGGCGTACGGGATGATGCACTGCTCGGTGCGCCGGAAATCGTAGTTGAACAGGTCCTGGAACCACATACCGGCGATCAGCAGGAAGTTCCAGCGGTCCGCCCGGCGCTTCCAGATGTCGTCCATGGTGCGGGCGCCGTCCACCCGGCCGTAACTGCGCCCGGTGGCTCCGAAGGTCTTGTCGAACTTCTTCAAAAGGTCGCTGAACCGGAAGTGGGTAGGCGCCTGGAAGGGATCGTAGTTGCGCAGCAGCGCCAGCGCCATGCCGAAGATCGAAAGCCACTTGCCGCGCGCCGCGTCGTTGACCCGCTTGATGTCGTTGGCCAGCCGGTCGCCGTTCAAGAAGGCCGTAACCGGCACCGCCTCGTTGGTTTCCTTGTCGACCATAACGGCCATGCCTACCCCGCAGTTGGGATGGCAGCCGCAGCTCAATTGGCCCCAATCGGCGTTGGGACCGTGGACCAGGTCGCTCCAGTCCGAGAAGGTGCTCACGAACGAGAGGGGGAACCAGTCGCGGGCCGGCTCGCCCAGGCCGGTCTGGTTCTTGACGTCGTGCGCCAGATGCGAGAGCGTGTAGCGCTGGGCGGCCCGGCGTTCGTCGGTCACCGCCTCGTCCCGGCCGGTGAATGAAACCGGCTGGAAGGCCAGGAACGGGAAACGCTTGGGGTTGTCCAGGGCGAACTTCACGATGCGCCCCACCTGCTCGTTGTTGATGCCGTTGACCAGCGTGATCACCGGCACGATGTCCACGCCGTTGGCGTACAGGTTCTCGATGGCCTGCAGCTTGACGTCAAACAGGTTGCCCACTTTGCGGTGCGAGTTGGCCGCGTTCCCGATCCCGTCGAACTGCAGGTAGGCGTAGCGCAGCCCGGCTTCCGCCGCCTTCCGGCAGAACTCCGCGCTTTTGGCGAACTCAATCCCGTTGGTGGCCGCCTGCACGCTGTTGTAGCCTACCTTGCGGGCGTAGCGAACCGCGTCGAGAAAGTACGGTGAAAGCGTCGGCTCGCCGCCGGAGAACTGCACCGACATCTGCCGCTTGGGCTTGATGCTGATGGCGTTGTCGAGCATGGTCCGGATGTCGTCCCAGGTCAGCTCGTGGACGAAGCCTACCTGGTTGGCGTCCATGAAGCATGGATCGCACATCATGTTGCAGCGGTTGGTCAGGTCGATGGTCAGCACGGAACCGCGGCCGTGGGTGACCGTGCTCGACCCGTGGCAGTGCAGGCTCTCGTCGTTGTGCGCCCGGATATCGCGGCCCGGGAAAGTCTGCTCCAGGTGGCGGTAGAACGCGGTGTCGATGGCCATCACGTCCTCGAAATGGCCATGCACCGGGCAGTCCTTCACCATCAGGATCTTGCCGTCCCGCTCGATGATTGTGGCCTTGATCTCTCCGGGCCGCTGGTTCATCAGGTCGGTCAGGGGGCGTGTGCCGTCCAGGATTTGTTGGCGGATCTCGGGCACGCAGCGCGGGCAGAGCGAATCGGTCTCCCGCGGCCAGCCCAGCGGAGGCTTCTCCTTCTCCCACGATTTCAGCAGCGGCTTGTCCGACCACTTGGGCGTGAACGAGGGGTTACGGTGGACAGCGTTCAGCTTGTCGAAGACCGCCCACGCTGCTCCGGCGGCGTAACTCAGCGCTTTCTCCGCGTATTTTACAGGCTTATGCATGCGTTGCTCCTCTGCAAGTCCCTGCAGTTGCTCCCAGGCAACCGCCGCCGGCTGCAGCCCGGCGATATGCCGCTCGCCGAACCGGCACCCGGCAATAGGGCCAGTATAGGGAGTCGTTCCGGAGGAGACCACAAACCATTGTCAAATTGGGGGATTTTCCTGTTGTACGGGGGAAAACAGGGGTTCAGCGCGGGCGGTACACTGAAGAGAGGTGAGGCTGGAAGCTGTCAAAACCCTGGCTCGGGAGTGCGGATTTGAACTGGCCGGGGTATGCCGGGCCCAATCCCTTCCCGAGTTCGCCTTCTACCGGAACTGGATCCAGGCCGGCTACGCGGGAACCATGAGCTACCTCACGGATCACCGCTCCGATTTGCGTGCCGATCCCCGCAGCCTGCTTCCTTCAGCCCGCTCCGTCCTGTGTGTGGGCCTTCTTTATAATGGTCCGGAGCCCTATTCCACCCGCTTCAGCGATCCCGAACGCGCCTGGATCTCGCGCTACGCCTGGGGCGGCGACTACCACCGCATCCTGCGAAGCCGGCTCGAAACCCTGGCCGCCCGCCTGCGTCAGAGCTTCCCACCTTTTGAGTGGCGGGCCGCCGTGGACACAGCCCCGCTGCTGGAACGCGCCCTGGCGCTCAGAGCAGGCCTGGGCTGGATCGGGAAGAACTCCTGCCTGATCCACCAGGGCCGCGGTTCCTGGTTTTTCCTGGGGGAACTGCTCACCTCGCTGGAACTCGAGCCGGACTCGCCCGCCACGGACCGCTGCGGTTCCTGCACGCGCTGCATCGATGCCTGCCCGACCGGCGCCATCGTTCCCGCTCCCGGCGGCGGTCCGGCCTGGACAGTCGATTCCCGGACCTGCATTTCCTACCTCACCATCGAACTGCGCGGCCCCATCCCATCGGGGCTGCGAGAGGGCACGGGCAACCATGTTTTTGGCTGCGACATCTGCCAGGAGGTCTGTCCCTGGAACATTCGCGCCCCGCGGGAGCGCATCCCGGAATTCGCTCCCCGATGGTTCGCCCCGCCGTTGGAACGGCTGGCAGCCATCACCGAAGCGGAGTTCCGGGAGATGTTCCGCCACAGCCCGGTCCGGCGCGCCCGCTATGCGGGGTTTCTGCGCAACGTCCTGGTAGCCATTGGCAACAGCCGATCGGCCCGCTGCCGCCCGGTGGTGGAGAAACTGGCACAATCGGATGAACCGACCGTCGCCGAACATGCTCGCTGGACTCTGGAACGGATCCTGTAAGGCGGCCGGGATGGCCTGCCTGGCGGCCTGGCTTCTGTTGCCGGCCCTCGCTTCCGGGCCGGACCGCTCCCTCCCGGAAGGTTTCGACGCCTTCTATAACCTGGATTACGATCAGGCCATCAACCAGTTCGAGAAGCTTGCCCAGAGCGACCCCGGGCACGCCGACTATCAGAATTTCGTTGCCCAGGCGATTCTCTATCGCGAGATGTACCGCGTGGGCGCGCTCGAAAGCGAACTGGTGTCCGGAAACAATCCCTTCCTGCGCCGGCCGAAGATGAACCCGCCGCCGGAGGCTGAGCGCCGTTTCTTTCAGGCCATCGACACGGCCATGGCCATCTGCCAGACCCGCCTGAAGGAAAACCCCGCGGACTCCGAGGCGCTTTACGCGCTGGGTGTGGCGCACGGCCTGCGGGCCAATTATAACTTTCTGGTCCGGAAAGCCTGGATCGATGCCTTGCGCGACGCCACCGCCGCCCGCAAGCGGCATAACCGGGTGGTGGAACTGAACCCCGGAAACTACGACGCCCGGCTGGTGCCGGGAGTCCACGACTACGTGGTCGGCAGCCTGCCCCTGTTCTACAAGATGCTGGGCTTCGTGGCCGGCTTCCGCGGAGATCGCGAGAAAGGCATTCGCACCCTGGAGGAAGTCGCCCGGCGGGGCCGCCGCAACCGGGTCGACGCCGAAATCCTGCTGTGCGCGCTGTACCGCCGCGAGGGACGCCCGCGCCAGGCGCTGCCGCTGCTCGAGGACCTGGTCCGGAGATTCCCGCGCAATTACCTGCTGCGCTTCGAGCAGGCCCAGATGCACAGTGCGCTGGGGGAAAAGGGAAAGGCTCTGGCGGCGGTGGAAGAGGTGGCCCGGTTGAAGCAGAACCGCGCGCCCGGCTACGAACGCGTCTCCTGGGAGAAGATCTGGTTCCAGCTGGGAACCATCCAGTTCTGGTACAACGACCTGGACGACGCCTTGCGGAACATGCAGCGGGTGACGGCCGGCGGGGCGGAAACGGACCTCAATACCGGAGTGCTGGCCTGGATGAGAGTGGGGCAAATCCACGACTTGAAGGGATGCCGGAAGCACGCTTTACACGCGTACTCCGAAGCCATACGCTATGCGCCGCAGGCGGACGCGGCACGCGAATGCCGCCGCTATCTCTCCTCTCCTTACCGGCGGCCCAAACCGAGGAACTAGCGCCGCTCTACCAGCCCCGCCAACCCGCCATGCCCGCCGTCGACAGCTCGGAACCCGGGGAATGCGTCACCGTCACTCCACCGTGACTTTCACTGGCTGCTCGATCAGCTTGGGCTCCTTGCCCCGGGTGAGGACCATCAAAGCCCAGCGCCCCGGCTTGGCGTTGCCGGGGATCTTGAACTTGATGGCGGTGGCCGCCTGCTCGGTCATCTCGACTTTGAGATCGCTCTTTCCGTCGGTCAGGAATACCTGGTCCACGAGAGTCTTGTCCAGGTTCTCGCCCGCTACCGTCAGCACGTCGCCGATCTTGCCGTTGCCGGGCTCCACCCCCGTCATGCGGGGCATGGTTTGCTGCGCGAGCGCTACGCCGGCGGCAAGCAGCAGACTCAGCATTAAAGACAATCTCATCTGAATTGGGTCCTTCCCCTTTCAATGCTAGTCCCAACGCGAAACGAATTCAACCGGGTGGCTCGTCCCGCGCCCCCGCTCGCCCCGGCTCCGGCGGCCTCAGTTACAATCCGCCACCAGCGGTCCGGCCAGCTCCTTCAGGAAGAACAGCCGGCCCGGCAGCGCCGGCATGAAACTCGACGGCACCCAGGGGTCCGGGCCATAGCGCAGCGTCATCCACAGGCTCAGGCCCTGCCACTGCATGCCCCGCCCGAAAGCGCCGTCCGCACCGCCGATGATGCGGTCCGCCGCCAGGAACAGGCCCGGGCCGATAGTGTTGGCGCGCGCAGGCACCAGCGTGGTGCGGCTCTTGAAACTGGTCAGCGCGTTCTGCTCGATGGTGAGCGGGTGGAGTTTGGCGCCCAGCCGGTGCGTCTGCGCCTTCCATTCCTCGACGGAGGCGAACTCGGAGGCAAAATGGGGCTCCCAGAACGCGATGTGGCAGACCCGTCCGATGCCGAACACCACCTGCAGTTCCGCGCCCGCGCGGCGCAGATCGGCGATCTGCTGCGCGTAGCCGGGCAGGGCGTCGCGAGTGGCGAAATTGCGCTGCTTCTCCGGAACGGTCAACTCTCCCAGGGGACCGTACAGGGCCTGCTCCATGGCGAAACGGAAGGCGCCGGGATTGTCGGGCGCCAGGGTGTTGCCCTGCCCGTCGCTCCACTCGTCCATGTTGAATCCGTAGACGTGATCGCAGCGCACACCCCATTCCTTCAGGAAGTAGACCGCCCAGCGGTACATCCCCATGGGGCCCACGGGCAGGATCAGGGCCAGCTTCCGGCCGGCCTCCCTCGCCCGGCGGATCTGGATGGCGATCTCGTGGCCCAGCATGGTGTCGAAGTCGGCCACAGTCGCGCAAGGGATCAACTCGAAACCCGGGTTCCACCAGGGCTGGCGATCGAGCACGGACTCCGGCGGATGGCCGGCGCAGGCGTCGATGCGGTTCAAGTCCCAGCCGGCCGGGAAAAAATTCTCCAGCATCGAGCCCTGGATGGTCCCGATCAGGTCTATGCTGGAAGCGGGTGCTTTTTGTTGAGCGTCCATCGACGTGCATTCTATCACCCGCGGGCGCGGGGAAACGGAGCCGCTTTCCGCGGCATCTAAACGGGATATGAGGCTGTGCCTGGCCGTCGCGGCCGCATTCTCGCTGCTGGCTTCGAACACGTCCGATTACCTCTCGGCCAAACGCAAGCTCGAATCGATCGAGAAGGAACGGCTCCGCCCCGGAACCCGCGTCCTGCTTACACCGGCCGAACTGAAAGCTTACGCGGAGAAGGAAGCTCCCGCCGGCGTACGCAACGTAGGGGTGGAACTGCGGCAGGGATCCGCCTCCGGCTCCGCGCTGATCGACTTTCTGAAGCTCCGCCAGGCACACGGCGAGCCGCCCGGCTTGCTCGCCTCCTGGCTGCTGGAAGGCGAACGGCCGGTGAGGGTCACGGCCCGCATCGACTCCGGCGGCGGCAAGGCGCAGGTCAAAGTGGAGAGCGTGGAGGTTTCGGGAGTCTCCATCCAGGGACGTCTGCTGGATTATCTGGTCCGTAATTACGTGCTGCCGAACTACCCCGACGCCAAGATCGATGAGCCGTTCGAGCTCGGCCACCGGGTCGAACGGCTGGAGATCGCCCCCTCCGCCGTCAACGTGGTCATCGGCCGGTAAGCGAAGACAGGGCCGCCATCAGGATTCCGGTGTGCCGTGCTTGTCCAGCCACTCCAGCATCTCCCCGATGCTGGCTGTGGCCAGCGCGATGCAGGAATCCGCCCCCCCGTAGTAGATTTTGGCGGAGTCGCCGTCGGGGCCCACCGTGTGACCGCAGGGAAACACTACGTTGGCCACATCCCCATGGCGTTCATACGGCTCCTCCGGCCCGAACACCCAGCTGTGTCCCCGCAGCAGGCAGCGTTCCGGGACTTCCAGATCAAACAGGGCGAGGCCCAGGCGGTAGAGACACCCGCCGGCGGTCTGGCGCACCCCGTGGTAGATCACCAGCCAGCCGCGGGGCGTCTCGATGGGAGGCGGCGAAAGGCCGATTTTATTGGCGTCCCACCAGGCGCCCAGCTTGGCGCGCAGAATCAGCTTGTGGCTGCCCCAGTGGCGCAGGTCCGGAGAATAGGAGATCCACATGTGCGCGCCCTGCCAGGTCGTGACCGGACGGTGAATCAGCGCCCAGTGCCCGCCGATCCGCCGGGGAAGCAGGGCCGCGTCCTTGTCCTCGGGCGGCATGACCACGCCGTACCGCTCAAAGCGGCGGAAATCCGGCGTCAGGGCCAGTGACACGCCCGGGCCGCCCTGCGAGTATGCCGTGTAGACCACGACGTACTGGTTCAACTCCGGAACAAAAGTGATGCGCGGGTCTTCGATCCCCCACACCTCCTCAGGATGTCCGTCCGGGTCGGGTCGCAGCGTCGGCTCCGGATCGATGACCCAGTTCGAAATCCCGTCCGCCGAGCGGGCTGCGCAGAGATGGGAGATCCCGGAGCGCTCCTCCACACGGCACAGCAACAGCGTAGTCCCGTCCGGGAGCAGGGTGGCGCCCGCATTGAAGACCGTGTTGATCGGGTAGGGCCAGTCATCGGCCGTGAGGATCGGGTTGCCGGGGTGGCGGTGAAAGAGAATAGGGTGCCGGTTGCTGGCTTGGCTCATACCTGTCAGGACTGGATCACGTCGGCCGATTGCCGCATCTCGGTCAGTGCGATCAGGAAGCTCAGCGTGGACTCCGCTCCTTCATTCTGATTCACGCGGTCGGGGTGCAGGCCGTCGCGGCAGCCGCCCGTCGAGGCGTCATAGAGCGGCAGGCCGAGGTCGTTGCGCCCCAGAAACCATTCAAAGGCCCGCTGAGCCTCATCGCGCCAGCACACCTCGCCGCTGATGCGCCAGGCTTCGAGACAGGCCGACACCATGGCGTGGGCTTCCACCGGCTGCTGATCGAAACGCGCCCGCTGGCCGCCGCGCCGATAGAAGCCATTGGAACCGACCGGCACGAAATGGCCGTCTTCGGCCCGCTGGATCTCGGCCAGCCAGCGGAGCGTCGCCAGCCCGGCTTCCACCGGCTCCGCTCGCGACATGCTGCGGCCGGACACCAGCAGCGCCTGGGGCAGCCTGGCGTTGCAGTAGGACAGGATGTCCTCGAACCAGACCCAGCCCGGCGCGCAGGAGCGGCGGTAGCTGTTCATCAGGCGCTGCAGCAGCTCTTCACGGGTGCCCTGGGCGGCACGGTCGCCCGGGAACCGTATGAGGTACTCGTGAATCCCCAGGAGCGTAAAGGCCCAGGCGCGCGTGCTCGAGAAACTCCAGGCCGCGGGCAGCGCGAGTTCGAACAGGCGGCCGGCCGATCCGCGCAGCCCGGCGTCCTGCGAGCGCCCCAGGACCGTTCCCAGGGCCCACAACGAGCGCCCGTGACAGTCCTCCGACCCGATCTCGTCCATCCATCGCCGGTCGTACGACATGAAGTTGTGGAACCGCCCGCTCTGGCGGCCGAAGGCGTGCCAGAGGAAGGCCTGGTACCGGTGGGTCTTCTCCAACCGGGCGCCGCATTGCTCCAACTGCACGGCCAGCACCAGGGCGCGGGCGTTGTCGTCCACCGTGTAACCCTCGGCGTAGTTCGGATCGGTGAAGATGGCGTGCTGCAGCAGTCCGGTGTCGTCCGTCAGGCTCTCCAGGTGCTGAAGCGACAGGAGGGGGAGTTCGGCGTTCCGCTGTTGCAGCGTGGAAGCCGCATATGCCGCCTTGGGATGCCGGCTGCGTTCCTCCCGCGCCCGCTCGAAAGTCCGCATATAGAGCCGCGCGACATTCGACCACACCATCTCGCGCCCCAGCAGGTAGGCCCGTTTCCGCATCGCGTGTCTCTCGGCTTCGTTCTCCAGCAGGCCGATTACCCGAGAGGCGATGGCCCCCGGGTCCGCGAAGGGAACCAGCACGCCGCGCGCCCCGGCCAGAAGCTCCTCCGCATACCAGTACGGTGTGGAAATTACCGCTTTCCCCGCGCCAACCGCGTAGGCCAGCGTCCCGGAGACGATCTGTCTGGGGCTCAGGTAAGGCGTGATGTAGATGTCCGCAGCTCCGATGAACTCTACCAGCTCCTCCAGGCTCACGAAGCGGTTGTGGAAGATGACGTTCCCCTCCACCGACCGCTTCCGTGCCAGGCGCTCCAGGGAGAGCCGGTAAGATTCGCCCTCGCGTAGCTTCACATGCGGATGCGTGGCCCCCAGCACGACGTAGACCAGGTTGGGGAACCGTTCCAGAACCGCCGGCAGGGCTTCGATGGCGTGCTCGACGCCCTTGTTCGGCGACAACAGGCCGAACGTCAGCAGCACGATCTTGCCCTGCAGGCCGAACTGGTCTTTGTAGAAGTTCGGGTCCACGAAGGCCACGTCCGGGATCCCGTGAGGGATGAGGTCGACCTTGCTCTCCGGAATCCCGTAGACGTCCTGCGCGAAGCGCGCGCCGCGCTGGCTCATCACCACCAGCCGGTCCGACAACTGGGCCAGTTCTTCCAGCACCCGGCGCTGGCTGCCGTCCGGCTCCTCCAGAACCGTGTGCAAGGTGCTCACCACCGGCATGCGCAGTTCGCGGAGCAGGGTCAGGATGTGGCTGCCGGCCGCGCCGCCGAAGATGCCGTATTCGTGCTGCACGCACACCAGGTCGATATTGTTGATGTTCAGGAAGTCGGCCGCGCTCTGGTAGGATGCCGGATCGTTCTGGGCCAGCTCGAAGCGGACCCGTTGCGGATAGGCGTAGCCGTTGGGCGTATCGTTGACCGGCAGCGCGAAGCAGTTCACGTCGGGGAACTGCTCGGCCAGGGACTCGCACAGGTCGGTGGTGAAAGTGGCGATGCCGCACTGGCGCGGAATGTAGTTCCCGACCACTGCGATCCGGCCCAAGCCCGCCCGGGTTCGCCTTTTCGATGGGCTGCGCCGCCTGGCTGTTGCCTGGGCCGTCAACACAGCACTCCCTCCCGGGCTCGGAACTCGCGAAACCTGCCGTACAGGCGGCGCAGATTGGCCGCCGGGGCCCGGTAGAAGTCCTCAGGCCTGGAGTCGATCCAGTCCATGGAAAGGGGTTCGCGCCGCGGCAGGCTTGAAAAGGCTCGGAGGCGGGCCAGGGCCGGCTTGGGCGAGTGGTCGCCGCGCCACAGGCCGAAGTAGCGTTCGTGGGGAGCCTCGTCCAGAGGCGGATCGGCCCACAACGAAGCCGCATAGTCGGCGTAGCACCACAGCATGGCGCCCGAGAGGCCGGCTTCGTGGATGGCGGCCAGTGCCCGGCCGGTGAAGCGCGCTGCCTGCTCCTCCCCCAGGATCGGGACCACGCCCGTGGGCGGCGAGGGGGTAGCGGCAGGCGCTCCGAATTCCTCCAACAGAACCTCGCGGCCGCCCAGCCATCCCGTCACCAGGCCCAGAAAGGCCGGGATCTCCTCGTCGTCGACTGACCCCGCCCAGCTCAGGTACATCGGGTAGGCGTGCATGGAGAGAAAGTCGCAGACCCGGGCGGCTTCCGCCGGGCCCAGCCGGCGGTCTTCCTCCAGATCCTCGGCATGCAGTCCCAGGGTGATGGGGTGGGAGGAATCCTCGGAGCGAATGGCCGAGACCATCTCCTCCAGCCAGGCAATGCCCTCCTCGCGCGAGGGCGGCTCGACGCAGTTGGAATTCTCGTTGCCCAGGTCATAGGCCCATAGCGCCGGGTGTTTCGACACGGCACGCGCCACCTCCCGGGCCAGCAGCGCCTGCGCCCGGCGGACGCCCCGGTCGCTGTACCAGTTGCGCGGCGCTCCCTCTCCCCGGCAGCCCTCGCTCACCACCGGGAAGCGAGGGGACCGGCGGCCGCGTTCCAGGGCCCAGGCCGGCAGCCAGTTCACCCCGCTCATGTGGCCCGTGAACAGGGTCACAATCAGCGAGACCCGGCTCTCACCCGCAATCCGGGCAACCTGAAGCAGCCGGTAGAGGCTCCGCTCGGAGACTTCCCCGGGCAGCGGCTGAAAATCCTCCCAGAGCAGGAATATCCGCACCGAATCGAAGCCCGCCGCTCGAATGCGCTCAAAATCCGCCCGGACCTCCCCGGCATCGAACCGCCGCCACCAAAGCATCGCTTTGGCCGCGGGCCAGTAGTTGATGCCCGTCCGGAACTTCATGGCGCCGCCACCCGCCGGGTACAGCCCCGCACCCTCCGGACATCCTCCAGCCCAAGGATTCTCTGGTAGACCTTCAGGTAGTCGTCCACCATCCGCTCGCGGCGGAACTTGCCTTCCACGTGCCGGCGGATCTCCCGGCGGTCCAGTTCTTCCACCCGGCCCACGGCGGCCACCGCCTCGTCGATGCCGTCCACCAGGAAGCCGGTTTGCCGGTCGAGGACGATTTCCGGGACCGCGCCCAGGGGGCGGGCTACCACCGGAGTGCCGCAGGCCATCGCTTCGACCATGCTCAGCCCGAACGGCTCCCGGAAGTTGATCAGGTGCAGCAGCGCGCGAGCCTTCGCCAACAGTTCGCCGCGGCCTTCCGGCCCGACCGGTCCCAGGTAGCGGACATGGTCGCCAAGGTGAGGCGCCACCTCATGTTCGAAGTAGTCCTGGTCCTGGATAATGCCCGCGATGAGCAGCGGAAGCCCGCTCCGCCGCGCCACGGCGATGGCCTCGGCTACACCCTTTTCCTGGTGAATTCGGCCGAAAAACAGGAGGTAGCGGCCATGCTCGTAGCACGGCTCGAATTCGTCCACCGGGATGCCATGATGTACCGTCGCGACATACTGCAGGGCGGGATGCCGGTCCGCACGGCTGATGGACACGTAGTGGGCGCGGCCATTGTACTTCTCGTAAACCGGCAGGATCCGCGGCGAGGAAAAGCCGTGAATGGTGGTGACGACCGGCGTTCTCACCAGGCCGCTGTAGGTCAGGGGCAGGAAATCGAAATGATTGTGGATCAAGTCGAACTCTCCGGCCCGTTCGAACAGGCTGGAGATGTGCAGTGATTCCCACACCTTGGCATCGATCGCCGGATCTTCCGAGTAGGGGCGCCGGCACACCGCCGCCAGGCGGCCGCGGGTTATGGAATCGGCCGTCGCGAACAACGTAACATCGATGCCCCGTTCGACCAGCCCTTCGGTGAGATTGGAGACAACCTGTTCCCACGGGCCATAGTGCCGGGGCGGAACGCGCCAGGAGACCGGCGCGAGCATCCCAATGCGCATGGTCGCGTGCCTGATAAGTTGGAGGCGGGCGCTGCCAGCCTCTCGTCCTTCTGATTAGCATCACCCGCCGGAAGAGTCAATCGCGCGCCGAAAACGTGCGCGAAATGTCACACCCCAATGAGATGAACCGGTCCGCCAACGGAGTCTTAGAGACTTACAATCATGAGGACATCCACTAAGCAGCCCCTTTCTCCGCTTGTCGAATCCGGGACATCCGGCAGGCAGAAAATACAATAGGGCGCCCCTGGCGAGCGCCCCAACCGGAACTCCACTAAGCGGGCCGCCGGTCCCGCCCTTTCAGGCGCTGATGGCCTTCTGGCCGGCCGCACTGGTGATCTGGATCTGTTTCGGTTTGCTGGCCTCCATGATCGGCACCTGAATCTCCAGAATACCCTTGTCGAGCCGGCAGATCACATGGTCCAGATCCAGTCCCGCGGGCAGCGTCCAGGCGGTGTAGAACCTGCCGTATGCGAGTTGCGTGAAAGCGCTCTTGTCGAAGCCTTCCGGAGCCTTGCGCTCGCCCTCGATGACCAGCTGGTTGTTCTGCACGGTTACCCGCACGTCATTCTCGGAGACGCCCGGCAGGATCGCTCGCAGGTTCAGGTGATCGTCGGTCCAGCCGGACTCAACTACCGGGCTGAAGGTCCAGGAACGCTCTCCACTGGCCGCCGCCTGGCTCTGGTAGCCGTAGAAGTTTTCAAACATCTGATCGACAGAACGGCGGAACTGGTCCAACGTCTGTCGAACATCATTGGTAAATCGGGTGCTCAACATACGTTCCTCCTTTTTGCGGTTCCGATGGATTGGAGTGAGAGGGGTGGGGCCGCCCGCGCCGGAAGCGCGGTTGAAAGCATTCCCGAAGTTCCGGTCCGGCGAACGCGGACCGGGATGCCGGGAGTGAGTCCCGACCCTCTCGGAGAACCTTCCAGACGCCATCTTGTCACGGCGCACTGATTTTGTCAAGTCATGTAATGATAAAATGTGATTGCAAGACACTCAGATTGTGAACTGCGGAGAGAGACCGACGATGGTTTGCCAACCGCCCTATCCTAAATCGCTGTTGGCTCTGCGACGTCTCCGGGACGAAGTCACCGGGCGCGGGGATCAGTGCCTCGGTTTGTTGCTTGCCGGCGTCGAACTGTACACTTCCGTAGGACGTGAGATGGAGCTGCTCGAGATTATGCGCCAGTTCGCCCACGACGCCCAGGAAATGGTTCGCAACACACCCACCGTGGCGGAGCTGCAGCGGCTCTACGAGCGCGAGGATCCGCGTCCCGAATCCGGAACCGGAACGGCGGATCGCTAGCCGCTCCTTCCCGGCCGGAACCCGCTACTTGCGCTGCTCGGTGAGGGTGACAGCCTCTTTTAGCCGGAAGGTGAGCCGGGTTTCGGTGCTCAGGGCCGCCGGCTCGCCGCGGGTAGCCATGACGCCTCCGGTTCCCGCGGCGCCGCCGATGGCGGCGCCGATGCCGGCGCCTTTGCCCCCTCCTGCGATAGCGCCGATGGCGGCTCCGATACCGGCGGCCGCCCCGATCTTGGCGGCATCCTTGCCTTTAGTAGTCGTTCCCTGCTTGGTGAAGGTATCGGTGCTGATGGCGACCTTCTGCCCGTCGGAAGTGGAGAGGCGGGTCAATTCGATCACCAGGCTGGAGAGACCCCGCACCCGGCCCGCTTGAGCGGCCTCCACTACACGGCCCTCCAGCCGGGCGCCCCGCTCCGCGATCACGAAGCCATCCACGACGAGCGGCTGGTCCAGCGTGGCGGTAAACGTGTCACCCACCTGATTGCGATCGCTCGAAAGCGCCTCCACCAGTCGAACCGGAAGCATCGTGCCTGCCTCCAGGGTCGCCTTGCGGGGCGCGGGAGGCGGCGGCTCGGCCGGCTTGGGAGTCTCGGGGGCCGGCGCCGGGGCGGCCGGGGCCTGAGCCGCGGGAACGGCGGGAACGGCCGGAACTGCCGGAGCTGCTGGAGCCGCCGGGGCGGGCGGCGTGGGCGGCGCCTGAACAGCAACTTCCCGCTCTTTCACGCGTTCGGCGGCGCGCGGCGCGTTGCGCCGGGGAGCCATCGCCGAGGGCTTGCGAACCGCCGGGGCGGGAGGTTCAGCGGCGGGTTCGGGCGCCGGAGCCGGGGCCGGGGGAACCGCTTCCGGAATGACAGCCGGGGCGACAGCCGTTTGCTGGCCGGCAGCCGGGGCAGGCGCCACCGGCTGCTGGACGCTCCGCTTCATGAACATCACTCCGGCCACTGTGCTGGCCAATACCAGGACCGCAATTCCAATGTACTTCGTCATGAACGGCCTTCCTTAGCTTTACACCCTTGTGACGGGCCTTCCCGAATGTGCGTTTCCCCGTCTTTTCCCTGCCCCAACTGCGGCCTGCCGCGTGCTTCTCGAGACCACGAGGAGAGGGACGCGCTTCGCGGATGTCCGTTCTGTACGATACCGTGATCGTGGGCGGCGGTCCAGCCGGATTGAATGCAGCCCTGGTTCTGGCGCGCTGCCGCCGCACGGTGTTGCTATGCGATGCCGGACGCCCGCGCAACGCCGCTTCCGGCGGCCTGCACGGTTTTCTCACCCGCGACGGCGTGCTGCCGCTGGAGCTGACCCACCTGGGCCGCGAGGAGTTGCGGCGCTACGGCGTGGAGATCCATCGGGAGGCCGCGGTCAGCGCGGCGCGCTGTGGCAGCTGTTTCGAAACGGTCCTCGAGAGCGGCGGGCGCTGCCGTTCCAGAACCCTGCTGCTCGCCACCGGCGTTGTCGACCGCGTTCCGCCCATTCCGGGGATCGAGGAGTTCTACGGGCGCAGTGTCTTCCATTGCCCTTATTGCGATGGATGGGAGATGCGCGACCAGCCCCTGGCCGCCCTCGGCCCAGGAAAACCGGCCGCCGGCCTGGCGCTTTCCCTGCTTTCCTGGAGCCGCGACGTGGTCCTGCTGACCCATGGGCCGGCGCGACTCTCGCAGGAGGAGCGCGAGCGCCTGAAGCGCCGCGGCGTGCCCCTGCGCGAGGAACGCATCGCCAGGCTGGAAGGCGCGGGCGGGGTCCTGGGCAGGGTGGCATTCAAGAACGGAGAGACGCTGGCCCGCCGCGGCATATTCTTCAACACCGGTCAGGTGCAGCGCTCGCAGCTGGCCGCCGCCTTGGGATGCCGCTTCACCCACCGGGGCGCGGTCCGGGCCGACCGCATGCAGGCCACCGGCGTCACCGGACTCTATGTAGCCGGGGACGCCTGCCGCGATGTGCAGTTTGCCATGGTGGCGGCCGCCGAGGGAGCCAGGGCCGCCGTCGCGATCCATAGGGCCCTCCAGCATCAGGAGCGCGCTTGAATCATGCCCCAGTGTGCTATAACAACGCTGAGCCGTTTCGCGATGCGACGACGAACGTTTCTGGAGAGCATGGGAGGATTAGGCGCCATGGCAGCCGCCCCGGGCGGCGCGGCCCCGCAGCCGCGCAAGACCGCATATTATCTGCTCGAGCAGTTCTACCTGCGCAATGGCACGCAGCTGAGCCGCATCCACGAGTTCATGAGCCAGGGCCTGCTACCCGCTCTCGATGCCGTCCTGCCCGGCCCCAAGATCTTCCTGGAAGCACTGGTGGCGGCCCACATGCCGCAGTTTGCGTGCTTCATCGGCCTCGAATCGCTGGACCCCCTCTCCACCCTGCGGTCCCGCCTGTCGGGAAACGAGGCTTTCCAGAAAGCTCTCAGCACCTGGGAGAACCACTCCGAGGCCCCCTATGAGCATTACTCGCAGGTGCTGCTGAAGGCCACCGACTATTCGCCCGAGCCGGCGTCTCCGGCTTCCCGCCCGGCCAGGCCCCGCATCTTCGAACTGCGGGTCTACCATTCGCCGACGTGGAGACAGTTGGGCGCGCTGCACGAACGTTTCGCCGGGCCCGAGATCCGGATCTTCCACCGTTCCGGCGTCCATCCGGTGCTCTACACGGAGACTCTGGCCGGACCCAACATGCCTAACCTGACCTACCTGATTCCGTTCGACACCCTGGCAGCCCGGGAAAAAGCCTGGGAAGCGTTCGGCGCCGATCCGGAGTGGGTCCGGGTGCGCAAGGAGTCCATCGACCGCCACGGCCAGATCTCCAGCATCATCCAGATGTCGCTGTACCGCGCTGCTCCCTACTCTCCCATCCAGTGAGGACTTATGAAGTGGATCCTCCCGCTCCTGCTGTTGTCGATGGCCCTGCTCCTGCCCGCCGCGCAGAAGAAGAAAGCCCCGGCCCCGGAGGCCGGTCCGCCTCTGGAGACACTTACCGGCTGCATGGACCAGTCCGGGGAGGATTTCGTGCTGCGCGACGATGAAGGACTGGTGATCCTGGCGATTCTGGAGCCGGACGGTTTTCCGAAGAACAATTTCGCCCGCTACGTCGGCAACCGGGTAACGGCGCGAGGTGTCAGGCGGGAGCCCGTGGAGCAGCCGCCGCGGTTCAAGGTCCGCCGAATCCAGCAGATCGCCGAGGGCTGCGCGGCTCCGGAGAAGGACGATCAACCCAGGTAGTAGTCGATCATCCGGCGGCTGAGGGCCGCCGCAGGGACCTGGTAAGTCCGGGAACTCACCGCCTGCCGCAAGCTCTCCAACCGCTGCGGCCCGCATCCGGCAACCGCTTGGGCCAGCAGTGAGAGCCCCGCCCGGTCCATCTCTCCCGTACCCGCCCCCGCGCCATGGGCCGGCGGGGAGGCGCCGGGAGACAGACCCGCGCCCGGCGTGCTCACGTTCCGCAGCGGAAAGTCTTCGATGCGCACCGTCCGTCCTCCACTCCCTTATCGGCCGCCGGTGGTCAGGCTTTACGAATCCGCCCTCCGCTGGACCGCGGAACGCAACTGCCGCTCGATCAGGCGGCCCAGTCCCAGGCCGCCCTGAGCGGAGAGCGCCTGGGCCAGGCATTCCTCGGCCACCTCCCGCATGGTCGTGTCGCCCTCCTGGCCCGCGCCGCCCTCTTCCCGGGCGGCCTTGAGCATCTCGGCGATCAGCAGGCCCTCGAACCTGGCGGCCGCCTCGCGCAGCGCTCCACCCTGGGCCGGTCCGGACACATCCGCGAAATCCTTCCATCCGGCTGCCCCGATCATCAGAGGATCTCCAGTTCGGCATCGAGAGCGCCGGCGGCCTTCAGGTTTTGCAGGATGGCGATCACATCACGCGGCGTGGACCCGATGGACACCAGCGCCCGCACCAGGTCGTCCACCGTCGCCCCCTCCTGGAGCGCCACGTTGCGGGCCCGCTCCTCGCGGGCCGTCACTGAAGTCTGCGGCACTACCGCCGTTTCGCCCGAAGAAAGCGGGGACGGTTGCGAAACCGCGAGAGCGGTCTGGATCTCCACGCTCAGCGCGCCGTGCAGGATGGCGACTGGCGCGATGCGCACCTCCTTGCCCATCACTACCGTTCCGGTGCGCTCGTTGACCACCACACGCGCCGGCCGGTCCGCCTCCACGCCGAGCGATTCCACCTGGGCGATGAATTCCACCGGCCGCGCCCTGTACGCATCGGGGGCTTCAATCACTACCAGCGCGGAATTCTCGGCCCGGGCTACGGGAGCCTCGCCCGCGCCCCATCGCTTGTTGACCGCCTCCGCGATGCGGGCCGCGGTGGCGAAGTCCGCCCGCCGCAACTGCAGGCGAAACGGGCCGGGCGCAAAGACGGAGGGCGCCGGTCTCTCCACGAGCCCGCCGCCGGCGATGCGCCCCACCGTGGGATGGTTCAATGTCTGGGTGGCGCCCCCGCGCCCTCCGGCCGCGAAGCCGCCGGTCACCACGGCTCCCTGGGCGGCCGCGAACACCTCGCCGGTCGCGGCCCGCAGCGGAGTGAGCAGCAGCAGGCCGCCCTGCAGGTTGGAAGCGTCCCCGGCCGAAGCAACCGTAACGTCGATGCGCGTGCCCGGCTGGGCGAACGGAGGCAGCGTCGCCGTCACCATGACCGCCGCCGTGTTGTTCACCCGTATGGCCGCCGGCGGCACCGACAGCCCCATGCGTTCCAGCATGTTGGTCAGCGTCTGAACCGAGAAGACCGTTTGCCTGCGGTCGCCGGTGCCGGCCAGGCCGACCACCAGGCCGTAGCCGATCAACTGGTTGTCGCGCACTCCTTCCCAGGCGGCGAGGTCTTTGATCCTGGTGGGAACGGCCGTCTCCGCGACCCCCGCCAGCAGGGCAGCCAGAAGCCCGATTGGTATCGCCTTCATAAAACTCAAAACGGAAGCAGGCCGAGCAACAGGCGGTACAGGAACATAGGCCGGCGGATCGCGTCCCCCACCACACCCTTGCCGTTAATCCGCACTTCCAGCTGCGCCAGCCGGTCCGATCGCACCAGGTTGCCCGGGCTCAGGTCTGCCGGGCGCACCACGCCCCGCACGGAGATCAACTGCCGCTCCGCGTTCACCTGCATGTCCTTGACCCCTTCCACCACCAGGTAGCCGTTGGGCAGCACATGGGTGACCCGTGCGGCCAGGGTGGTGGTCAGGACGCTTTCCCGGCTGGTCGCTCCCTGGGCCTGCAGTTGCGATTCGCTCCCCAGCCCGGCCAGGTCGGCCAGCGCGCCGCCCGCTCGTGTGGGGCCGAGCAGCGCGCCGACCGAGGCCTTGGCATCCGCCTTGCGCGAGGTATTGGTGGCGCCCTTGGACGCCGCCGAGGCTCGCTCAGCGACGAGTATGGTGACCAGGTCGTCCACCCGGCTGGCGCGAAGATCCCGGGTCATATCCGCCAGCGGCGCGGCCGGACTCCAGAGCGAGCCCGGAGTCGCTCCAGTCTGCACGGTCTGCCTGGCCGTAGCCTGCTCGACATAGCGGTCGAGCGGTGTGGCCTCGTCCCGATTCCGTTTCTCACTCGCCGCCGGGCCAGCCAGGACCAGCCCCAACAGCACTGCGGTTGTACCGATTCTTTTCATTTGCCTGTCCCACCACCACCGCACCCCGGCCTTCGATGCGCGCGCGGAAGCGGCGCCCGCTCCCGGGATTGCGAACCGTGATCGTCTCTCCGGTCCGGCCGCCCGACTCGGCGCGGGCCTCGAAGCGCAGCCGGGCGCTTCCTTCCATTACCTCCACCTGGACCGTCTCTCCGCGCCGCACGTCCGGAGCCGCGGCGAGCAGTCGCGGTGTAACCGGCTCGCCCTTCCGCAGGGTGCGCCGCGGCACGCGGCCGGCGGCTTCCTCGATGCGGGAGACCGCGGGCTCGCCGAAGGGCGGGCCCTCGATGGTCTCCAGCCGCAACTGCCCGGCTTCGACCGGACGGCCCGCCGGCAGCGCCTCCGCGGCGACTACCCTCCGGCCGGTCCGCCATACCCGCAACCGCGCCCAGACCGGGAGGCTGTGGCCTCCGTATTTCAGCCGGCCCCTCCAGAAGACCGGGCTTCGCGGGGCGCCCGCCGGCGGCCTGCTCAGACCGGCAGCGGGGAAGATAAGTTCCCCGTCCGGCGCCGGCGCGCGGCTGAAATCCAGCAGCTCCCAGGTAACGCCCGCTGGCGGCAGCGAAGCCCGCACCGCCGCTTCCACTGCCTCCCGCGTCAGGGGCTTTGCCCTGCGCTCGAAGCAGGCCTCCGGCAATTCCGTTCCATCCGCGACCCGCAAGCCGTGACGCGCCGCCAGGGCGCGCAGACCGGCCGGACTGAAGCGACGCTTCACGCCCGGCGCCGGAGCGTAAGCGACCGGCGCATCGGGAGCGATTCCGGCAAACTCCGCAGCCGCCGCAGCCAGGTGGCGGCCTTCGATCCGCTCCCCTTCGACCGGCACACAGGCCGCGTTGAGCGCCATTGCCACCAGACCCGCCAGGCGGGCCACCCGCAAGCCGATGGTCCACCGTCCGGCGCTTTCGGGAACGCGGGCACGCCAGGCCGGGAGCCGGCGCCGCCGAACGCGGGGATGAAGGGATCGCGTCACCGGGTGATGTTGTTGACCTGCTGATACATCTCGTCGGCCGCGCGGACCACCTTGGAATTCGCTTCGTAGGCCCGCTGGCTGATGATCAGGTTGATGAACTCCTCGACCACGCTGACGTTGGACTGCTCGATGTAGCCCTGCAGCAGCGTACCCAGTCCTTCCTGCCCGCCCGGGTTGCCTACCGTCGGATCGCCCGACGCGTCCGTTGGCAGGAACAGGTTCCGCCCGATGCTGTCCAGCCCGGCCGGGTTCTGAAAGTTCGCCAGCTGAATCTGTCCGGCCAGCTGCGCCGCGGTCTGGCCCGGCTGGGAATAGCTCACCGTGCCGTCGGAGGCGATGGTGATGGACTGAGCATCCGGAGGCACCGTGATCTGCGGTTCCAGGGGATCGCCGTCCTGCGTCACCAGGTTGCCGTCCCGGTCCAGGTGAAACGAACCGCAGCGCGTGTAGGCCAGGTCGCCCGAGGGCCTTCGCACCTGGAAGAACCCGCGGCCCTCGATCACCAGGTCCAGCGGGTTTGAGGTCGCGGAGAAATGGCCTTGGGAGAAGAGAATTTCGTTTGACGCCGCCCGCGATCCCAAACCCACCTGCAACCCGCTCGGCACCACCGTCTGGGCCCCGGCCGCCGCGCCGGGCTGCACGAGGTTCTGATAGAGCAGGTCCTGAAACTGCGCCCGTCGCGCCTTGTAGCCCACGGTGTTGGCGTTCGCCAGGTTGTGGGCGATGTTGTCCACATTCAGCTGCTGGGCCGTCATCCCGCTGGCCGCGCTATATAAGGCTCGGATCATGATGGATTCTCCTTGCTCACGAATTCACGCGGGCGACTTCCTCCACCGCCCGCCGGTTCATTTCGCCGCCCAGGGCAATAGCCCGCTGCAGCATTTCGAACTGCCGCATCACGTTCACCAGCCGCACCGCCGTTTCGCCCGGATGGGCGTTGGAACTTTCGAGCTTGCCCTGGTGCACCTCGACGCCGCCGGCCGCCCGCGGCGCCCCCTGGCCGGCCAGCCGGAAGTAGTTGTGCCCGTGCTTGTCCAGGCGCTGGGGCTGATCGAAATCGGCCAGTTCCAGGCGTCCCAGCGGACGGCCGTCCTGCCGCACCTCGCCGTCGCGCTGGAACTCCAGGGGTCCGCCCGGTCCGGCCTGGATGGTCTTGCCGTCCGCCGTGCGCAGCGGATAGCCTTCCTGGGTGACCAGCACTCCCTGCGGCGACAGGCGGAAGTTGCCCGCGCGTGTGTAGACCGGACCCGAGGGGGAAACGGCCACGAAGAAGCCCCGGCCCGAAAGCGCCAGATCCAGCGCTCCGCCGGTCGGAGTCAGGGTTCCCTGGCTGAAATCGATCCAGTTGCTTTCAATGACCGGCAATTCGGCAAACGCGCCGGCCGATTGCGCCTCGGCCGAAGCGTAGAGACCGTAGAACTCTCGATCGGCTTTGTACCCCGCCGTCGAGGCGTTGGAGATGTTATTGGCCAGCATTTCCAGGGATTCGATCCGGGCCCGCAATCCGCTGGCGGCGCTGATGGTCAGTGGGTCCATGGCGGTTTTCCCGGAACAGGACTCTGCAATTGCGCGACCGGGAACCGCCGGCAGCAAAAAATCGCTCAAATGGCGGTGAAACCGCCCGATAAGGAGTGAAGGCAGCCGCTGCCAGGGCGGCAGGATTTTGTCACGGCGGCCCGTGCGCCAACTTCCCGTCACCCCGCGCCCGGCTATCGCTTTGAAAACGGGGCGCCCGCAAGTGGCCCGTTCCCTGCAACCTCACGCCTCGTGACCTCTCCGGTTTCCGTCCCGTCTCTGCCGGTTCCATTCGAGGCCGGATTCATTCCCGGCCCGATCCCCTTTTCAAGCGGCGCGGAAGGCTTCCTCCAGCTTCTGGCGCTGCTCCTTCCCGGTGAGGAAATCACGCAGGGCGAAGCCGGCCATCCGCTGCCGGAGAGGGAAGAGGCGGCCGGGAAAGCGCCGGACGGTGAACTGGCGGCGCCGGCTATCGCTTTGATGATTCCACAGGCTGGTCCGCCGCCGGCACCTTCGTATCCGGAGACCGGCGCGATAGCGCCGCCGGCGGCGCGGCCGGTTTTGGGCTCCGCCGCGCCTTCCGCCGGGCTTCCGGATACGCAGCCGGCGCCGGAAGGCGAGCCGCAGCCGCAGTCGCTGACGTTCGCCCTGCGCCTTGCACGCACCGAGTCAAGCCACCCGGTGACGGCCGGCGAGGCTCCGCCTGAGGCCGCCCCCAAAAGCTCCCCGCCGCCGGGACCCGCGGAACCTGCAGGTCCACGCGTGAAACCGGACCTGCCGGACGATCCCGTGCTTCAGGCGCCGCCCGTTCCCCGTTCGCACCCCGTTGCGGCGCCTGCAGCGCCCCTGGTCTTCGGGAACCCATCCGGCCGTGAGTTGCCTGCCGGAACCCGGCCCGCAGCCGCGCCAGCCGCGCCTGCCGCTCCTCCGGCGCTTCCCGAACCGCCCGTGTCCACTCCCCGGGAACCGGCCGTGCGGGATGTCTCCCTGCTGATCCCGGGCGCGCGGCAAACGGCTTCCGGACGGGAAGATATCGCCATCCGCCTGGTCGAGTGTTCCGGCGAAGTCTATGTGGCTGTCCACACGCCCGACCGGGAAACCGCCGCCGCCCTGCGCGGCGATCTCAGTCAACTGGCGGCCCGTTTCGAAGAACAGGGCTACCAGGCCGAAACCTGGCATCCGGCCGGAACTCACGACGAGACCCGGGCCGCCCATCGGGCGCCCCGGGACGAGTCCTCGCGCCAGCCGGCGGACTGGAATCAGGAATCCCGGCAGCACACGCCGTCCCAGGGCCAGAGGCGGCGACAGCCCGGCCAGCCGGCCTGGCTGCAGATGCTGGCCGCTCAACAGAAAGGAGAAGAGGCATGACCACCACGGCAGTCACCGGCGCGGAATCAGGGGCCGGGAGCCAGGCTGCTTCCCAAACCACCAATGGGGCCCTGGCCGGCAAGGAGATGTTCCTGAAATTGCTGGTTGCCCAGATCCGCAATCAGAACCCTATGAATCCGGCCGACGGGATGGAGTTTCTCAGCGAACTCGCCCAGTTCAGCCAGTTGGAACAGACCATGGAGATCCGCGCGGAACTCCAGGCCATCCGCGAGCAGTTAAGCGCGCCGGGCCCGGCGGAGGAAAGCGCCGCCACGGCCTGACGATCGGGAGGAATCACGCATGTTCACTTCATTCTCAACGGCTCTTTCGGCTTTGAACGCCCATTCGACCGCGGTGGACGTGGTAGGAAACAACCTCGCCAACCTGAATACGCCCGGGTTCAAGACCAGCGCGGTCGCTTTCCACGACCTGGTGACGCAGTCCGTGGGCGCCGGGCTGGGCGAAACTCAGGTGGGCTTCGGAGTGGCCCGGCCGACCACGCTGCGCCAGTTCACGCAGGGCGCCATTCAATCCACCGGAGCCACCCTGGACGCGGCCATCCAGGGCGACGGCTTCTTCGTGGTCCGGGACAACGCCGGCGCGGTCCTTTACACCCGCGGCGGGCATCTGCAGGTGAACAAGGCCGGACAGCTGCTCACTTCCACCGGTGAACGTGTGCAGGGCTGGTTCGACATCACCGGCGCGGTGAACACCAACGCTCCCATCGGCGACATCGTCATTCCGGTGGGTACATTGAAAGCGCCCCGGGCCAGCACCGCCTTCTCGGTGGACCTGAACCTGGACTCCGGCGCCGCCGCGGGTGACACCTTCTCCACCCCGGTGCAGGTGTTCGATTCGCTGGGCAACGCGCACGTCGTCACCCTGACCTTCACCCGCGATGCCGCGCCCGGCGCCTGGACCGTCTCCGCCACCATCCCGGGTGACGAGGTTTCCGGGGGCACGCCAGGCCAGCCTTCCACGGTGAACGTGACGCCCGCCGGCATCGAGTTTGACGAGAACGGCGCGCTGGTCACGCCCGCGCCGCCAGACGGCATCCAACTGGAGAGCATCACGCTGGCGAACAATGCCGCGCCCCTGGAGCTCTACTGGAACCTGTACACGCCGCAGGGGGCGGCCCGCCTCACGCAGTTCGCTCAGCCCTCGGCCCCTTCGGCCAACGAGCAGGACGGCTGGCCGCCGGCGCAACTGGTGCGCGCGGGCATCGGCGACGGCGGAGTGATCCTGGCCCAGTACGACAACGGGCAGCAGATCGTGGTCGGCCAGCTGGCCATGGCCAACATACGCAATCCGGAATCGCTGATCGCCGTCGGCAGCAACAACTACCAGCTGAGCGCCCGATCGGCCAACCCGGCCATCGGCCTGCCGGGCACCGGGGGCCGCGGCACCATCGCCGGCGGAGCCATTGAGTACTCGACCACCGACATCGCGCGCGAATTCACCAACCTGATCGTGCTGCAGCGCGGCTACCAGGCCAACTCCCGGGTCGTGACCACGGTGGACGAGCTCAGCCAGGAAACCATCAATCTGAAGCGTTGAAACCGCCATGACCGCTCTCGAAGAGATTGAACACCTGGCCGCCCTGCCGCTCCAGATCCAGGTGGAACTGGATCACAAGATCATGACCGTGCGGGAGATTCTCGAACTCGATACCGGCCGCGTGCTTAAGATGAGCCGCTCGGCCGGCGAGAACGTCGACTTGCTGGTGGAGGGCTGCCTGCTGGGCTACGGGGAGATTGTCGTGATCGAGGACACCATGGGTCTCCGGGTGACCGATTTCGTGAGCCAGGAATAAACCATGGATATGCTGGGACCGCTGCTTTCCATCGGCTTCGTTTTCGCCCTGCTCGGCGCGGCGATCTGGCTCCTGCGAAGGAACGGCCTGGCGGGACGGGCTTCCCGCGGCCGCGGCCATTTCCTGGAACTGGTCGAATCGCGCCCGCTGTCTCCCGGACACACCCTCCACCTGGTCCGGATTGCCGGGCGCGGCGTGGTGGTGGCCACCTGCGGCTCCGGCTGTGCACTGATCGAGTCCCGGCCCTGGCGGGAACTGGCCGGCGCCACGGAGGACAGCATATGATCCTGGTCCTGGCCGCGTCCGCCCAGCCGGGCAACCTGCTGGGCATCTCGCTCAACGGCACTCCCGCCCAGGGAACTTACAGCGTCCCCATGCAGATCACCGTGCTGCTGGCGCTGCTGACCCTGCTGCCGGCCGTGGTCATGTCGGTCACGCCCTTCCTGCGCATCAGCGTGGTGCTGCACTTCCTGCGCCAGGCGCTGGGAACGCAGAACACGCCCTCCAACCAGGTGCTCATCGGGCTGGCGCTGTTCCTCACGATCCTGATCGTCCAGCCGGTGGCCGCCGACATCTACGCCAGGAGCTGGGAACCGATGGAGAAGGGCCAGTTGACGCCGGCCCAGGCCTTCCAGGAAGGCGCCAAGCCGCTCAAGGCCTTCCTGGCCCGCTTCGCACGGGAAAAAGACATCAAGCTGTTTCTCGAGATTTCGCGCGCGCCGGCGCCGGCCAAGGTGCAGGACCTCGAGTTGAAGGTGCTCATCCCGGCGTACATCCTTTCCGAGTTGCGGGCCGGTTTTCAGATCGGAGCGGTGCTGTTTCTGCCGTTCCTGGTGATCGACATCGTGGTGGCCTCGGTCACCCTGTCGATCGGCATGATTCAACTGCCGCCGGTGATGATTTCAGCGCCTTTCAAGATCCTGCTCTTCGTCCTGGTGGATGGCTGGAACCTGCTGGTCGGCTCTCTGGTGAAGAGCTTCTACTGATGCCGGCAGGAACTGTGGGGCTGGCTATCGGCCTGCAAGCCGGTTGTCAGCCGGCCCGGAGCGGAGGCTCCCGATGACCCCTGATTCCGTCGTTCACCTGTTGCGCGAGATGCTGCTGGCCACCTTCTGGCTGAGCGCGCCGCTGCTGGCGCTCGGCTTCCTGGTCGGCATTGTGATCGGCCTGGTGCAGATCGTCACCTCGATGCAGGATTCGGCCTTCAATACCGTGCCGCGGCTGGCGGCCTTCCTGGCCGGTCTGGTCCTGTTTCTGCCGTGGATGCTGATGCGCCTGATGTCCTACGCCACCGGCCTGTTCAGCGACCTGGGGCGCTATGCCCGATAGCTTCGAGCTCCCGGCCGCCGCGGCGTACGGCTTCCTGCTGGTCCTGACCCGGGTGTCGGGCGCCTTTGTGTTCGTGCCGCTGCCCGGCATGCAGGCCGCTCCTGCCGCCGCGCGGGTGGTGCTTGCGCTGGCGGTGGCCCTCACCCTGTGGCCCGCCTGGCCGGTCGCGGCCGCCGGGCTGACCCTGGGCGGGAACCTGATCTGGCTGGCCTCGGAGGCCGCACTGGGCATCGGCGTCGGCCTGGCGGTCGCCTTCCTGTATGAAAGCCTGCTGCTGGCCGCCCAGGCCATGGGCCTTCAGGCCGGCTATTCGTACGCTTCCACCGTCGATCCCGCCACCCAGGCCGACAGCGGCGTCCTGCTGGTCGTCGCCCAGTTGATCTCCTGGCTGCTGTTCCTTGCCGGGGGTCTGGACCGCTTCATCATCCGGGCCTTCGCACGAAGCCTGGAAGTGTGGCCGCCCGGCAGCTTTCGGGTCTCGGCCGGAGGCGTGGAAGCCATCCTGGGACTCGGCTCGGTCATGTTTTCGACCGCCGTGCGGCTGGCCCTGCCCGTGCTTGCGCTGCTGGTGCTCATCGATGTGGCTTTCGCATTACTGGGCCGCATCAATGCGCAGCTCCAGCTGCTGACCCTGGCTTTCCCTGTCAAGATGCTGGCCGCCCTGGCCCTGTTCGCGGCCCTGGCTGCGGCCTTTCCCCGGCTCTACTCCGGCGCGGCGGCGCGCACCGCGCGGTCGATCTCGGAGTTCCTGGGAAGCTGATGGCCGACCGCAGCCAGCAGACCGAAAAGGCCACCCCCCGGCGGGTCGAGAAAGCGCGCCGCGAGGGACGCTTCCCCGTCAGCCGGGATTTCGTCTCCGCCCTGCAGTTCCTGGTCTTCATCGCCCTGCTGGCAGGATTCGGCCAGGAATGGTTTCACAGTCTGCGCATCACCTGCCGCTTTCTGCTGGCCGAAGCCTTCCGCACCGAGCTCAGCCCGGTCGAGGTCCGCCGCCTGCTCCAGTTGCTGCTGGCCCGCCTGGTAATGCCCCTGCTGATCGCCGGCGGCGTCCTGATGGGCGTTACCGTTTTGACGCAGCTCGGCACCACCCGCGGCGGCCTGGCCGCCAAAAGCCTGGCGCCCGATTTCACCCGGCTCAACCCGCTCCGCAAGCTGAAGGAACTGCCCCGCCAGAACCTCACGCAGTTCTTCCAGGCCCTGTTGTTGTTGCCGCTGTTCTGCGGCGCCGTCTATGCGGTGGCGCGCGACAACCTGGACGCCTTCCTCCAACTGCCCTTCGCCGGGGTCGAATCCGGAATCCGCTTCACCTTCTCCGCGCTGGAGAGCGTGCTTTGGAAGGCCGCCGCCCTGTTCCTGGTGTGGGGAGCCGTCGATCTGTTCCGGCAGCGCCGCCGCTACGAGCGCGACCTTCGCATGACCAGGCAGGAAATCCGCGAGGAAGCCAAGGAGACCGACGGCAATCCTCAGACCAAGGGGCGCATACGCCGCCTGCAGCGCGACCTGCTGCGCCGCCGGATGATGCAGGAAGTCCCCAAGGCCACCGCCGTGGTCGTGAACCCTACACACTATGCCGTGGCCCTGCGCTACCAGATGGAGCGCATGTCGGCCCCGGTGGTGGTGGCCAAGGGGAGGAACTACCTGGCCCTGCGCATCCGCCAGCGGGCCATCGAGAGCCAGGTGCCGATCATCGAGAACCCGCCCCTGGCCCAGGCGCTCTACAAATCGGCCGAGGTGGGGCAGGAGATCCCACCCGCGCTCTACCGCGCAGTGGCTGAGATTCTGGCCTATATCTTCCGCCTCACCAACCGGAGACTCGGATGACCGCCACGCCCGCCAATTCGCGCCTCGCCGCCCTGGGAGACTTCGGGGTCCCGGCCGCCGTGCTGGGCATCGTTCTGCTGATGATCACGCCGGTGCCGGCCTTCGCGCTCGACCTGCTGATCTCCTGCAACATCACCGTCTCGGTCATCGTGCTGCTGGTCTCGATGTATATACGCCGGCCGGTGGAGTTCAGCGTTTTTCCCACTACCCTCCTGCTGATGACCCTGTTCCGCCTGGCCCTCAACATCTCCTCGGCCCGCGCGATTCTCCTCAACGGCAACACGGGAACGGCCGCGGCCGGGCAGGTGATCGAGGCCTTCGGCAATTTCGTGGTGGGAGGCAACTACGTGATCGGCGTGGTGATCTTCCTGGTCCTGATCGCCATCCAGTACGTGGTCATCAACCACGGCGCCGTGCGCATCTCCGAGGTCACCGCGCGTTTCACGCTGGACGCCATGCCCGGAAAGCAGATGTCCATCGACTCGGACCTCAACGCCGGCCTGATCGACGAGGCCGAGGCGCGCAGACGGCGCCAGATGATCGCCGCCGAGGCGGAATTCTACGGGGCCATGGATGGAGCCACCCGTTTCACCCAGCGCGACGCCGTGGCCAGCATTCTGATCACGGTCATCAACATTGCGGCCGGCTTCCTGATCGGCGTCCTCCAGCACGGCATGCAGCTGCGCCGGGCGCTGGAAACCTACACCGTGCTGACCATCGGCGACGGGCTGGTCACCGTGATTCCCGCCCTCATCATCTCGGTTTCGGGCGGCCTCATCGTGACCCGCGCCAGTTCGGAAAACCGCCTCGGGATGGAAGTGCGGCGGCAGCTCTTCGGCAGCGCCCAGCCGTTGCTGCTGGCCTCCGCCGCCCTCTTCGTGCTGGCCGCCTTCCCCGGCCTGCCCAAGCTGCCTTTCGTGGTTCTGGGCGCCGGAGTGGGCGCGGCCGCCTGGCGGATGCGCCGCCGCGCCCTGCTGGCGGAAAAGGCGCCGGCCACGCAGCCCAAGGCGGCTGCCCGCGAGAATCTGGAGGCGCTCATGCGGGTCGAGCCGCTGGCCGTCGAGGTCGGCCTGGGCCTGGTGAAGCTGGTGGAGGGCGGACCCAACTCGCCGCTGCTGCGCCGCATCGCCGGCATCCGCCGGCAGCTGGCCTCCGAGCTGGGATACATCCTGCCGCCCGTCCGGGTCACCGACAACCTGTCGCTGCGGTCGCACGAGTACGTCATCCTGCTCAAGGGCGTCGAAATCGCGCGCTTCGAACTGCGGCCGGGCTGCGAGCTCGCCATTCCACCCGGTGGAGCCTCGGCCCCGCCTATTCAGGGGACGGCCACACGCGAGCCGGCCTTCAACATCCCCGCGCTCTGGGTCCGCAGCGAACAGGTGGAGGCGGCCCGCAACGCCGGCTGCACGATGGTGGACGCCGCGAACGTGTTAGGTACTCACCTGGCCGAACTGGCCCGCAAACACGCCTTCGAGCTGTTCTCGCGGCAGGATGCCCGGAAGGTTTTGGACCGCGTGGCCGAGGAGCACCCCAAGGTCATCGAAGACCTGGTACCCAAGCTGCTCCCCCTGGCCGCGGTGCAAAAGGTCTTGCAGAACCTCCTGCGCGAGCGCGTCTCCATCCGCGATGCGGTCACCATTCTGGAGGCGCTCGGCGAAGCCGCCCAGTTCACCCGCAACCCGGTGCTGCTCACCGAGTACGCCCGCCAGGCCATGAGCCGCGCGGTGGTGAAGCCCTACCTCGGCGCCGGCGGCGAGCTGCCCGCCTTCTTCCTCGATCCGGCGCTGGAGCAGCAGATCGAGTCCGCCGTGGAGCACGGCGAGCATTCCAGCCAGCTCCACCTGGCGCCGCAGAAGATCCGCGAAGTCATGGACCGTTTGAAAAACGCGCTGGCCGGGGCCGAGGGACCGGTGGTGGTCATCACCTCCAGCGCGGTGCGCTACTTCTTCCGCCAGATGGTCGAGCCGGTGCTGCCCAACCTTTTCGTGCTGTCCCACAACGAAATTCCACCCGGGGCCACGGTGGCCTCCATGGGGCTGATCTAACATGAGAGTCAAATCGTATTTCGCCGGAACCGTCGAAGAGGCCTTGCGCCTGGCGCGGCAGGAGATGGGTGAGGACGCCCTCTTGCTTCGCAGCCGGGAGGCCTCGCCCGAGGCCCGCTACCTGGGCCGCTATGAAGTCGTCTTCGGCCTGCCGGCCGGGCCCGCGGTTCCGGACGCTGCACCAGCGCCTCCACGGGCCGCCGTGGAACCGGCTCCCGTCCGGCCGGCCGCCGCCGGCCCGGACCTGACGGCCGAGGTGGCCGCCATCCGCCGCGAGTTGGAGCGCATGTCCGAGGCGGTCTCCCGCTCCAGCCTGCGCGCCGCCTCCCAGGAATTCTCCCACCCGCACCTGACCGAATGCCTCGCCCGGCTGGTCGACAGCGGGGTCGAGCCCGGATTGGCGTTCTCCATCGTCAAGTCGGTGGAGAAGCGGCTGGCCTCGGAAGGAACCGGGGGTATGGTAGCGGGAATCCGCCGGCCGGCCTCCCTCTCAGCCCGCCAGGCAGGCGAAGCCCTGGCGGCAGAGTTGGAGAGCCGCATCCGGGTCTCTCCCGGCCTGTCCGCCGGCGAAGCGTCCTCCGGACCGGCCGTCGTCGCCCTGGTAGGCCCGCCCGGAGCCGGCAAGACCACCACCCTGGTGAAGCTGGCCGCGGTCTACGGGGTCACCGCGCGGCGGCCCACGCAACTGCTCAGCATGGACACCTGGCGCATCGCCGCCGCCGAGCAACTGCGCTGCTACGCGGCCATCCTGGGGGCCGGCTTCCAGGCTTGCGAAACCACCGGCGCCCTCGCCCAGGCGCTCGAGGAGCACCGCCACAAGGGCCTCATCCTCATCGATACCCCCGGCTTCGGACCCCGCGATTCCAGCTTCTCCCAGGACCTGGCCCGCTTCCTCGCCTCCCGGCCGGATATCGAAACGCATCTGGTCCTATCGTCCTCCGCGAAATCCGCCGATCTATCCGCTGTGACCGAGCGCTTCCTGGAGTTCAGGCCGGCCCGGCTGCTCTTTACCCGGTTGGATGAAACCGCCACCTACGGCGCGGTTCTCAACGAGGCCTGCCGGACCGGGCTGCCGGTTTCCTTCCTGACCTTCGGCCAGGAGATCCCCGAGGATTTGGAAGCCGCCACGCAGGCCGCCATCGCGGGCCTGCTCCTGGAGGGGCGGCGGCCGCAGGCGGCGGAACCCGGCCGGCTGGCAGTGCTGGCCAGCGCAGGCTGAGACCGGAGAGGCGCTGGAGCGTGTGATGTACAGCTATCCTACCAGCAGCGAAACCGCGGCCGAGGAGAGGGAACGGCTCATCCTCGAGCATCTCCCGCAGGTGCGGCTCATTGCCCGGCGCATCCACGAGAAGCTCCCCGAAAGCGTCAGCCTGGACGACCTGATTTCCACCGGAGTGGTGGGGCTCATCACCGCCATCAACAACTTCGACGCCAGCCACAACGTCAAGCTCAAGACCTACGCCGAGTACAAGATCCGGGGCGCCATCCTGGACAGCCTCCGCGAGCTGGACTGGGCTCCCCGCCAGAAGCGCAAGAAGGCCAAGCTGATCGAAGCCGCCATAGCCGCGGCCGAGCAGCGCCTGCAGCGCCTGCCAACCGAGGACGAGATCGCCGCCGAGCTGGGGGTGCCGCTCGAAGAATATCGCGAGTGGCTGGTGGAGATCCGCGGTGTGAACCTCGGAAACCTGGAATACGCCGGCAATTCGGAGCAGCCCCGGGATGTCCTGCAATTCGTCTCTGACAGCGAAGAGAACTGGCCGTCGCGGGTTTTCGAGCGGGCCGAACTGGAGAAACTGCTGGCCCAGGCCATCGAGCGCATGCCCTACGTGGAGCGCACCGTGCTCGGCCTGTACTATCACGAGGAACTCACCCTCCGGGAGATCGCGCGGGTCATGGACCTGCACGAGTCCCGCGTATCGCAGTTGAAGTCGCAGGCCATTCTCCGGCTGAGAACGTACATGGAGAAGCGCTGGCCAAACCAGCGCGGAAGCTGAACCGATGACCTGGATGCCTGACCCGAATGCCGCCCCGGACTGCCGCGGCCTGGCCGAAGAATTCGCCTCCCGGCTGGCCCTGGCCGCCACCGCCGTAACCGGCCAGGACGCGCGACCCGGGCGCCTGTCCCCGGCTCCGTCCGAAACGCCCGACGGCGCCTGGTGGTATGCTCTGCCCTTCAGCGGCCCTCACGGCGCGCGGCTCTTCCTGGGGATTCCCGACGAAACCTCGGACGCGCTCTGCCCGGAGACGGAAGGGCGCCCGAAGGCCCGGCTGGAGATGGCCGGCCGGGCCGCACGCGGGATGGCCGAGTGGCTGCGCGGCCGGTGGAACGCGCCGGTGAGTTCCGGTTCGGCCGAGGTTATGGATGCGCCGCCGCCCGCCGTCGCTTTCTCGCGCCTGGAACTCGAGTTGGACGGGCGGACTCTGCCCCTGCTCGTCGGGTCTTCCGAAGCCCTGCAGCAGGCGCTCGGTCAGCCGCTGCCGGCGGCCCCGCTGAATCCGAAGACCCTCGACCTGCTCATGGAGGTCGAGTTGCCCGTCAGCCTCTCCTTCGGCCGGGCCTGTCTTCCGCTGCGCGAGGTCCTGAAGCTGACCTCCGGCTCGATCGTGGAGCTGAACCGCGCCGTGGGCGAGCCGGTTGAACTCATCATCAATAACGCCGTAATCGCCCGGGGCGAAGTGGTAGTGGTCGAAGGGAACTATGGAGTCAAGATCACCGAGATCATCAGCCGCCAGGAACGGCTGCGGACGGTGCGCTAGGGTGGCGCACGTTCCTGACCTGCCGCGTCCTCGATCGTGGGGACACGGTTCTTCCCAAAAGGAGAAACCATGGATCTGCAATGGCTGGCCGGCCCGGCGGCCTGCTACGTCTTGCTCGGCGCCGGCCTCATCCTGACCCTGGTTCTTTTTGCGTCCGTCAACGCCGGCCTCCGCTCCGCCGAAAAACGCATCCGGCGGCGCGCTGAGGCGCTGGAAGCTTCCCTGGCCGAACTGCAGGCCAGGCTGGAAGCCATGAGCGCCGAGGTCAACAACCAAACCGCCATCGCCGCCCTCCCTCCGCAGCCCTTCTGTTCGTCGCTCAACCTGAGCAAGCGCGCCCAGGCGGTGCGCATGACCCGCCGCGGCGAGAGCCCCGAGCAAATCGCCGCCGCCCTGGCCGTGCCTCTCAAGGAAATCGAGCTGCTGCTCAAGATCCACAGCCTGGTCATCTCCCGCTATTGAATGCCGTCCCGCCGCTCCGGCGGCAGACTGACAGCCGGGGGAGGGCAGCTCTACCGGGAGTCCCGCCCGCGCCCAGGGAAGCTGCTGAGCCCGGCACCGATCTCCGAAGCGGCCCGAAAGCACATCCAGCGCGCCCGGGCGGCGCAGAATGTTCCAGAGACCTGGATTACAATACTGCCTATGCCCACGGCGCAGGAAATTACTTTGGCGGAAGCCGCAACTCACATTGCGAAGACCTCCAGGCGCCACAAGCGGCCGTTCTTTTTTATGGTGGGGGCAGGGGTCTCATATCCTCCGGTGCCGCTCGCCTCGCAAATAGTCGATGCTTGCAGAAAAGAAACTGGACCCTGCGAGGCCCCCCAGTCCCTGGACGCCATGGCAGAGTACTCCTGGTGGTTTCAGCGTGCTTTTCACAGTCCCGCCGACCGCCAATGTTATCTTCGCGGCCTGATCGAAAATCAGTTCGTTTCACAGGCCAATCTACGGCTGGCGCACCTCTTGCTGTCAAAGACACTCACCAACCTTCTGATCACGACTAACTTCGACGACTTCGTTTCGCGGTCCCTTACGATATTCAATGAGCCACACGTGATCTGTGACCATCCGGAGACAATTCAGCGTATCGATCCGGAGAGCGATGATCTTCAGATCGTCCACGTCCACGGCACTTACTGGTTTTATGACTGCTGCAACCTGGCGGGTGAAGTGAAGGCCCGGTCCGGAAGATCCGGACGGGATGCGTTCTCGATGGCCGATTTCCTCGATCACGTATTCACGAACCGTGCTCCTTTGGTTCTGGGATATAGCGGCTGGGAGGGAGACGTTTTTATGTCTGCCCTCAAGCGGCGGCTGAGGCGCGGATTGCCCTACAACCTGTATTGGTTTTGTTATCAGCGCAGCGCCATTCAGAATCTGCCGCGCGACCTGACCGACCACCCAAACGTATTCTTCGTGGTACCGGAGCCGGGCAGAAGCGAAACCGATTTCAGGCGCGCTGCCAGGCGGCAGGACCCACGGACTTCTCAGGCGGCCGTTAGCGAAAGGACCGGTTCGGCATTTTTGGCGGCCAGCGAGGTGCTCGACGCCCTTGTGGCCATGCTGGCCCTGGAGGCGCCCCCGTTGACGCGCGATCCGCTTGGGTTCTTTGCCCAGCATCTGCGGCGTTCCCTCCCGCCGGACGAGAGCGGTCGCGTCCGTCCGGACCCCTATCTGATTCGCCGGGTGATCAAAAGAATCGAAAGGGCCAGTCTGAACCTGACGGCGGTCGAACAGAGGCTGGAAGCCGTCCGGGACGCGGTCCGCCGGTCTCAGTATCGGGAGGCAATCGAGAAGTCCTCAACAATTGTCGACACGCAGATTGATGAAGACGAGATCCGGGAGTTGATGGAAACGGTGCTGCTGGCCGCCTCACGGCTCTCCGAGAACTCGCCCGAGGAACTGGCGGCCTACGAGAGGGTAGCCGCTTCCGGAAGGGCCCTGATCGCCCAGCGGCTGGACGACTCGCGAACCAGGGAGTGTGTTGCCAAGGCTCTGGTGAACAAGGCGAATGTACTGGGCGCGATGGCGCGCATGGACGAGGCCTTGCAGGCCTATGATGAAGTTTGGGTCAGCTGTGGGTCCTGGACAGAGCCTGGAGTCGCATACCAGCTTGCGCGGGCACTCTATAACAAGGCAGTCACCTGTGCCGAGGCTAAAGATTTCGCGGGAAGCCTTGAAGCGTACGCGGCGCTTGATGATCGATTTGGTAAGGCTGAGAGCCGTGATGTTCGCGGACTCGTCGCCTGGGCTCAATACAATCGCGCGCTGGCCTATCGTGAGCTTGGGCAACTCGAAGAAGGCGAGAGGGTGTTGCATAGTGTCGTTTCCCGCTTCGATGCCGATGAACATCAGGATTGCGGCGAGGTCGTGGTCCTGGCTCTAACCGCCGTCGCGGACAACGCCGTTGGCAAGGCAAAGGGGTGCCTGCTGGCAGGCGATGATCAGGGCGCCAAAGCACACCTTGAGAGAGCCGGAGAGTATCTCTCCGGAGCTGCGGAGCGCAATCCGGAGAACCCCTACGTGTTAGGCACCCAGGCGTACCTGCAGTTCCTGCTCGGTGACAAGACCAGTGCCCGCGGGCTGCTGGCGCGGGCAGTGGAACTCGGAGGGGAGGAGTTGCGGGCGGCCGAACTGGAGGCGGTAAGGTGCTGTGAATTGCCGGCGGACAAGGAATTCGTTCAGATTCTGGATGCTCTGCCGGCGGGAAGCGTGAATTCGCCGAGGCGTTAGCGCGATGAGCGGAACGTGAGGGTCGGGTTCCGAGAGACGTCCGGCCCCGAGCAATTCTGCAAGCAGCACTTGGGCAACGAATCTCGCAGTCCGCCGCCGCTCGGGTGCTTCAGGCAGTCCAGTCGGGATTTCGGCGGTGCACTGATAGCCGGAGAGGCAGCCAAGACCCGATCTGCTGCGCGAATCCTTCCGGTTGTCCTCGGCTTCTCGCTCGCAACCTGCGCGGCGCAGGTCGCCGGCTTGAGCGGCGCCTGGAAGCTGAACCTGGAAAAATCCAAAGTGTGGCAGGAAAACGCGCCCCCCAAAGCTCGCTGGTCACCATCGAGCACGGCGAGCCTTCGCTCAAGTACTCCGGCACGCTGGTGGAAGCCACCGGGGCCGGTTCCCGCCAGTTTCAATTCGAAGGCGTAATCGACGGCCGGCTGGACGCCCGCACCATCGCCTCGGAATTCCACTCCGGGGACGGCGCCTTCGTGGAGCGCACCCGGACCTCCATTTCACGCGACGGACGGGTCCTGCGGCGCCGTATCGAACTCAAGAGTCCCGACGGGTTGTTCACCTGGACCGAGGTGTATGACAAGCGCTGAGCGCCGGGGAGACTCAGCCCTTCCAGCACACCAGCTTGACCTCGGTCATCTCCTCGATGGCGTACTTGGGGCCTTCCCGGCCAGCGCCGCTGAGTTTCACTCCGCCGTAGGGCATCTGGTCCACCCGGTAGGAAGGCACCTCGTTGATCAGGAACCCGCCCACGTGCACGCGGCGGGCGGCCAGGAAAGCTTTGCCCAAATCGCGGGTGTAGATGCCCGCTTGCAGCCCGTATTCGGAGTCGTTGACAAGCCGGATCGCCTCGTCCAGAGTATCGTAGGCGTTGATCGCCACCAGCGGGCCGAAGGCCTCCCGGCAGGAAATGCGCACCTCTGGCGGGACACCGGTCAGGACCGCCGGCTGGATCGTGCTTCCTTGCCTCCGGCCGCCCGCCGCCAGGCGCGCTCCGGCTTCCACCGCCTCCGCGATCCAGCTCTCGACCCGCTCGGCCTCGCCCACCGTAATGAGCGAGCTGATGTCCGTGGAAGGATCGTGCGGGTGCCCGATCTTCAGCTGCGCCGCCCCCGCCACGAAGCGCTCCACGAACTCGTCCCGGATGCGCCGGTTCACGAAGATGCGCTGCACCGAGATGCAGACCTGCCCCGAGTGGGCGTAGCTCCCCGCCACGCAGCGCGGCACGGCCTCATCCAGATCGGCATCGTCCTCCACGATCACCGCCGAGTTGGATCCCAGCTCGAGGGTCACCCGCTTCAGGCCCGCAAGGTTGCGGATCCGCACCCCCACCTCCGCGCTGCCGGTGAAGGTGATCATCTTCACCCGCGGGTCGAACACCAACTGGTCGCCGATCGACCCTCCCGGCCCCGTCACCACGTTCAGCGCGCCCTTGGGCAGACCGCATTCCTCGAACAGGCGCGCCATCAGCACCGCGCTCAGCGGCGTGCTCGAAGCCGGCTTGTGCACCACCGCGTTGCCCGCCGCCAGCGCCGGCCCGATCTTGTGCATGGCCAGGTTCAGCGGAAAATTGAACGGGGTGATGGCGCCGACGACTCCCAGCGGCTCGCGCAGCGTCATCGCCCAGCGCCCTTTGCCGGCCGGCGAGGCATCCATGGGCACCACCTCGCCGCAGAGCCGGTGCGCCTCCTCGGAGGAGAACAGCAGGGTCTGGCAGGCGCGATCCACCTCCGCGCGCGCCTCCTTGAGCGGCTTGCCGCACTCCGAACTGACCGCCAGGGCCATCTCCTCGCGCTGCGCCGCCAGGCGGTCATGCGCCCTGCGCAGGATGCGCGAGCGCTCGTCCAGAGTCGTCTCCCGCATCACGGGTGCGGCGGCCGCGGCCGCCGCAATGGCCGCGGCCACCTGCTCGCTTCCCGCCAGGTAGATGGTCCCCACCGGCGATCCGTCGTACGGCAGTTCCACCTGGCGGGCTTCGGACGTGCGGACGTCCTGCCCGCCGATACGCATCGGGTATTCGGTCATGAGCTTGTCTCCACGGGTTACTTGGGCGGCTGTTCCTGGACCTGATCCTCGGGCAGCGGCTCGGGCGTGTCGAAGGTGATGGTCGCCTCGGCCGCGAACTTACGGTACATGCGGAATTCCACCGCGTTCCGCGTCAGCAGCTTCCCGCTGCGCATCCGCACTACCGCCCGCAGCGGCAGCAGGTACTCCCGGTCGCTGATCTTGGTGAAATCGTAGTCGAGCACGGTGGAGGCTTCGGTGATCGGGAACGACGGCGGAATGTCCTCCGCGATCAGCGTGACGCGCACCACCGTGTTGGTGTCCTTGTCCACGTACAGCAGCCCGTGGTAGCCGGCGATGATCTGCATGCGGCGTTCGTAATCGATGCGCCACTGCGAGTTCGGCTGGGCCACCCGGTAGGCGAATACGTGCGTGCGCCTTCCGCGCAGGGTGGCCCAGCGCTCCCACCGGAAACGCGCCTGGGAACTCTTGGCGAACAGCTCCCGCAGCAGGCTGCCGAATTCCCCGGTCGAGGTCGCGCCCCCCAGCGATTCGTAACTCTGGCTGGTCATCGTGTTGTTCACCAGGATCAGCTTGTAGTCTTCCTTCTGGTCGAAGTAGCTGAGCCGGGCGGTGAGCGTATCCTGCATCTGCCAGAATTCCAGCCCGCTGGGGTCCACGTATCGCCGCGTTACCTGTGTGCAGATGAAATCCGGCAGCGACTTGGTGTAATTCTCGGCGTACTCGCGAACCTCCTGCAGTACCCGCTGCTGCTCCTCTTCCGAAGGAGGCGGGATGGGGGAGGGCTTCGCCGCCGCCTGCTTCGGCCTGGCCGCCGGCAGGGCGGCCGAGGCTTTCTCCAGGTTCCGCAGCGCCTCCACGGTCCGCGGTCCCGCTCCCAGGGCCTGCAGTTCCAGAATCGTCGAGTCTTCCAGCTTCTCCGAGAGCTTCACCTTCCCCAGGTAATTGGCCACCTGCCTGTCAGGATGGCGCAACTGGACCGACGATTTGACAAAGGAATAGAGCTGATCGACGGTAAGCGTCATCTGCGCGCCCAGCGAGGCGGCAAGCGCCAGCAGGACGAGCACACTGCGAAACCGCATACTTCAATTCTCGCATCCTTTTCAGCCCTTTCCCGCGCCCCCGGAGCCGGCCAGCGCCTGCACGATGGCCTGGCGGTAGTTCTCGAAGGCACTCCGGCCCGGCCCGGTCAGCTGCACGGTGGTCCTGGGAATCTTCCCTTCGAAACTCTTGTCCACTTTCACGTATCCGGAGGTCTCGAGTTTCGCGATGTGCGAGGAGAGGTTGCCGCCCGTCAGGCCGGTCTGGCGCATGAGGTATAGGAAGTCGGCTCTATCGGCCACGTACAGGTGTACCAGGATGGCCAGCCGGGCCGGCTCGTGGATCACCCGGTCCAGATCGGTGAGCGGCGGAACGTTTTTCCCCTTCCGGTTATCGCTGGCCACCGTTTTCCTCCAGGTGCGCCACCGGGTGCCGTCGCAGGAAACGGGAAAACACGATAGCGCCTCCGGCGGCCAGCAGCAGCCCCATGGCCAGCAGGTACCACTGCAGTCCGGTCCTCCGTCCGGCGACGAACCCAAGGTCCGAGCCTGCCGCCAACGCGAGACCCAGCAGCCCTGAAACTACGGCATAGGCGTAAAACCGCCTGAGCCCGGACCGCGACGCCGTGTACCACATGCCGCCCGCCACCCCGAATCCCGCCAGGGCCGGCTCCCAGGCATGCAGGCGCTGGGCCACGGAATAAGAGCCGCCGGCGCCCCGCAGGATCAGGGCGAGCACGATGGCGGCTGCCAGGAGCACGAGCATGAACAGTCCGATTCCGGGCAGAATCTCGCGAGGTTTGTCCGCCATAGGTTCCACGTACCCGATGCGGGGATCGGCCCAGCGCTTCCGCGCGCGGCGCAAAACCGGGATCAGGGCGATGGGGAACAGGCATACGACGGCGGCGAAGACGCCGTGCGGCAGCACCAGGGCCACGGCCAGCAGGAACAGGGCCACAGCCGCTTCCGTCAGGCCGTCCATCACGCGATTCCGGTAGGCGATCCGGTCGAAGGTCCGGAACTCGCCGAGACTTTCGGATCGAGCCATTTGACTATCTCCAACTATTTTGTATCACAAACTAATCTGAGATGTCAAACGATTTCTTCGCCAGAGCGGGCCCTTTGACTCCGCCCGCGCCCCGGTGCTAGGCTCGTCACTGTCGGAGGGACACCGTAGCATGTTGAGACGTTCCCTGCTCTGGGCCTGCGCCTTCATCCCCGCTGCCGCCCAGGCGCCCCCCAAAACCCACCTCAAAACCGGCGACCCGGCCCCGGATTTCACCCTGCCCTCGACGTCCGGCAAGCCCGTCACCCTGTCCGATTACCGCGGCAAGCAACCCGTGGTCCTGGCCTTTTTCCCGGCCGCCTTCACCGGTGGTTGAACCAAGGAGATGACGGCGTACCAGGCTGGTATCGCGAAGTTCCAGGAATCGGGCGCGCAGGTGTTCGGCATCAGCACCGACAACATCCCCTCGCAGAGACGCTTCGCGGAGGACCTGAAACTCTCCTTCCCCCTGCTGAGCGACTTTATGCGCAAGGTGTCCCGGGAGTACGGCGTGCTGATCGAGGAGCGCGGGATGGCCAACCGCTCCACCTTCGTCATCGACCGCGACGGCCGCATCCAGCACATCGAGGAGGGCAGCAGCGCCATCGACATCACCGGCGCCGAGACCGCCTGCCGGCGCATTCGCAAGTAGGCGGCGCGCCACGCTAGAATAACATTGATATGGACAATTTGAGGATCGCCGGGCGGGAGTTCCGCTCGCGCCTGATCGTGGGCACCGGAAAGTACCGCAGCTTTCCGGAGATGGCCCGCTGCCATCAGGCCAGCGGCGCCGACATGGTCACGGTCGCCGTGCGGCGCGTCAATCTCACCGACAAATCCAAAGAGTCGCTGCTGGACTACATCGACCGCTCGAAAATCTTCATACTGCCGAACACCGCCGCCTGCTATACCGCCGAGGAAGCCATCCGCACCGCGCGCCTGGCCCGCGAAGTCGGCCTCTCCAACTGGATCAAGCTGGAGGTGATCGGCGATCAGACCACCCTGTTCCCGGACAATGCAGGACTGCTCGAAGCCACCCGCGTGCTGGCGCAGGAAGGCTTCGTCGTGCTGCCGTACACCAACGACGACCTGGTCAACGCCCGCCGGCTGATCGAGGCCGGCGCCGCCGCCGTCATGCCCCTGGCCGCCCCCATCGGCTCGGGGATGGGCGTTCAGAACCTGACCAATCTGCGCATTCTGCGCGAGATGATCACCGAGGTGCCGCTCATCGTGGACGCGGGGGTCGGCACCGCTTCGGACGCCGCCGTCGCCATGGAATTGGGTTTCGATGGGGTGCTCATGAATACGGCCATCGCCGAAGCGCAGGATTCGGAGAAGATGGCCCTGGCCATGAAACTGGCCGTCGAGTCGGGTCGCCTGGCCTTCCTGGCCGGACGCATGCCCAGGCGGCTGTACGCCTCGGCCAGCAGCCCGCTTGCCGGAGTCGTGGGCCGCTGAGTGTGTACCATCCCGCCTGCCTGCCCCCGCGGTCTTCCGCGCGCGCCGGGCGGCGGCCCTGCGATTGCCGTTCTTATCCCACGGAGATTTGAGAAGTGAAGACCTACGATACCAAGGACATACGGAACGTCGGCATTGTCGGCCACGGCGGTTCCGGGAAGACCACCCTCACCGCCGGCCTGCTGTTCGCCACCGGCGCCACGAACCGCCTCACCCGGGTCGATGAGGGCAACACCATCACCGACTTCGATGACGAAGAGATCCAGCGCCGCATCAGCATTTCCACCGCCATCGCCTTCGCCGAGTGGAAGAAGACCAAGATCAACCTGCTGGACACCCCCGGCTACAACATCTTCATCAACGACACCCGCGCGGCCCTGGTGGCCGCCGACGCCGCCCTGGTGATGGTGGACGGCATTGCCGGCGTCGAAGTCCAGACCGAGAAGACCTGGGAATTCGCCAGCCATTACAAGCTGCCGCGCGCCCTGGTAATCAACAAGCTGGACCGGGAACGCTCCAGCTTCGAGCGGGCCCTGGAGAGCATCCAGGCCAATTTCGGCCGCAACGCGGTGCCGATCCAGATCCCCCTGGGATCGGAGCGTGATTTCCGTGGAGTCATCGACCTGATCCAGATGAAAGCGGTCACTTACGAACCGGGCGGCAACGGAACGGGCAAGGTCGAAGACATTCCCGCCGCCGCCGCTGACGCCGCCCAGAAGGCCCACGAGGCCCTGGTCGAGATGGTCGCCGAGGGCAACGACGAGCTGATGGAGGAGTTCTTCGAAAAGGGCGGGCTTTCACCCGAGCGCATCCTGGAGGGCCTCAGCTCCGCCGTGGCCGAAATGCGGCTGTACCCGGTCCTGTGCGCCTCGGCCTACCTCAATGCCGGCGCCGACCTGATCCTGAACTTCATCGTCGAGCACTTTCCCCATCCCGGCCGGCGCGGCCCGGTCACCGGCCAGCAGAACGGCACCGAAGTGGCCCGCCCGGTTTCCGATTCCGAACCGGTTTCCGCCTTCGTCTTCAAAACCGTTGCCGACCCCTTCGCGGGCCGCATCTCCTTCTTCAAGGTCTACTCCGGCGTCCTGAAGAACGACGCCAACCTGCAGAACGCGGCGCGCGGCTCCACCGAGCGTTTAGCCCACCTGGGCTGCCCGATGGGCAAGACCATCACACCGGTCACCGAACTGCACGCCGGCGACATCGGTGCGGTGGCCAAACTGAAGGACACGCAGACCGGCGATACCCTCTGCGACAAGAATTCCCTCATCGCCTACCCGCCCATCCAGTTGCCGGAGCCCTCCATCGCCTTCGCCATTCAGGCCAATTCCCGCCAGGATGAGGATCGCATGGGCAACGCCGTGCAGCGCATCCTCGAGGAAGACCAGTCGCTGCGGTTCTACCGCGATCCCCAGACCAAGGAGTTCCTGCTGGCCGGAAGCGGGCAGCAGCACGTCGAGGTGATCGTCAGCCGCCTCAAGAAGCGCTACGGCGTCGAAGTGACCCTCAAGGCTCCCAAGATCCCCTACCGCGAAACCATCCGCGGCACGGCCGACGTCCAGGGACGCCACAAGAAGCAGACCGGCGGGCACGGCCAGTTCGGCGACTGCCGGATCCGCATGGAGCCCCTGCCGCGCGGCGCCAGGTTCGAGTTCGCCAACGAGATCTTCGGCGGCGCCATTCCCAAGCAGTACATTCCCGCCGTGGAAAAGGGCATTCTGGAAGCCGCGGAGAACGGCTTCCTGGCCGGCTATCCCATGGTGGACTTCAAGGTCATCCTGTACGACGGCTCGTACCACGACGTGGACTCTTCCGAGCTTTCCTTCAAGCTGGCCGGACGCAAGGCCTTCAAGGCCGCCATGCAGCAGGCCAAGCCGGCGCTGCTGGAGCCGATCATGAACGTCGAGATCCAGGCGCCGGTGGAGTACGCGGGCGATCTGATGGGCGACCTGAACGGCCGCCGCGGCCGCATCAGCGGCATGGAGACCCGGGGCAACACCCAGATCCTGCGCGCCCAGGTGCCCATGGCCGAGATGCTCAACTACCAGAACGACCTCACCTCCATGACCCAGGGCCGGGCGTCCTTCACCATGGAATTCGACCACTACGACTTCGTGCCCCAGCTCCAGGCCGATAAGATCATCGCCGCCGCCAAGGCCGCCAAGGCCGGCGAGGAGGAAGAAGAGGAGTAGCGGCCGGCGGGATGCGGGAGAAGGCCGGCTGCAAATCGGCCTTCAGGTTGCCGAGCCGCAGCGGAACTGCACCCGGCCCGAGGAATGTCTCTCCGGGCCCGCAGGATTACCGCATCGCAACGATAATAGCCGCCCCGGGATATGGTATAGCCGTGCCGGGTTGGCGGCTGACTCTGCTCAACCTCAGGCCGCCCGCCGCGTCTGAACTAACCCGATTCGGGAACAAACCCCACAATCGAAGCGTAATAGACTTCGAAGACATGGGAGCGTTCGTGCAGGATCTGCGTTACGCCGGCCGGACGCTGGTGGCTGCGCGAGGATTCACGGTTGTGGCGGCGCTGACGCTGGCCGCGGGCATCGGAGCCAACACGGCGATCTTCAGCCTCATCGACGCAGTGCTGCTGCGCCCGCTGCCCTATCCGGATCCGGACCGCCTGGTGCGTTTGTACGAAACCGAGGCCGCCCCCGGCAAGTACCCGTTCGCCGGGCCGGATTTCATCGACTGGAAAACACAGAACACGACATTCTCGGACATGGTCTTATTCCGTTGGCCCTCCGACATGTACCTGAGCGACAACGGGCAGGCGGAGCACGTGAGGGCTGTGCCGACGGAGGCCAATTTCTTCAACCTGCTGGGCGTTCGTCCCGTTCTGGGCCGGGGCTGGGCACAGGGCGAGGACCAGCCGGGTAAGGACGATGTGCTGGTGCTCGGCCACGGGCTGTGGCAGAGCCGTTTTGGCCGGGACCCGGGGGTGGTGGGGCGGCCGGTTGAGTTAAACGCGCGAAAGTACACCGTCATCGGGGTGATGCCGGCGGGATTTGATTTTCCGTTTCAGGCCCAGATGTGGACGCTCCTCGACATGTCGGGGCGGGGGCTGGGCGAGCGTGGAAACCACTCCTATAACGCCATCGGAAGGCTGAAGCCCGGGGTTTCCGTCCGTAAAGCCTACGCGGACGTGGCGCTGATCGCGGCGCGGCTGGAGAAGACGTACCCGATCAGCAACCACAAGGTCGGGGCGGTGGTAGTGCCCCTGCAGGAGGATCTGATCGGCCGGTCGCGGAACTCGCTGCTGATGATGCTGTGGGCCGTGGCGCTGGTGCTGCTGATTGCCTGCGCGAACATCGCCAACCTGCTGCTCTCCAGGGCGGTGGCGCGGCAGAAGGAGATGGCGGTGCGCAGCGCCCTGGGCGCCTCGCGGCTGCGCCTGCTCCGGCAACTGATCACCGAGAGCGTGCTGCTGTCCGTGGCGGGCGGCGGGCTCGGCCTGCTCCTGGGGTGGGGGCTCATCGCGGTCCTGCCCACCATCGGGAGCTTTCCGCTACCCGGCTTCAACCCGGTCCAGCTCAACGGAACCGTCCTGGCGTTCACTTTCGCGCTTGCCGTAGGTACAGGCGTGCTGTTCGGCCTGGCGCCCGCGCTGCAGATCTCGCGTCCCGATCTGCACGAGGAACTGAAGGGCGGGTCGGGAAGTTCGGTGAGCCCGGGGCGCCGGAAGCGCGTGCTGACCAACGCGCTGGTGGCAGGAGAGATCGCGCTTTCGACCCTGCTGCTGATCTCGGCCGGACTGCTCCTGAAGGACTTCGCGCGGCTGCGGACGGTCGACATCGGTGTGCGCAGGGACGGGGTGTGGACAGGCGCCATCCAGCTCCCCGCGGCCACCTACCGTACGGACGCCCAGCGCGCCGGCTTCGCGCAGCGGCTGCTGGTGGAGGTGCGGAGGATCCCGGGAGTAGAGATGGCATCGTTCAGCGACCGCCTGCCGCTCGAGGGCGGAAGCAATTACTATGTGCAGATCCGCGGCCGGCCGGCGCAGCCCATGAGCGGCCCGCTGGTGGAGAGTCACAGCGTGACGCCGGAGTATTTCCGCGCCATGGGCATCCCCCTGCTGAAGGGGCGGCTGTTCACGCCCGGCGATGCCGATCTCGCCATGCGGATGGACGCGCGCCGGCGGGAGGCCTATGGGAAAGGCATCCGGCTGCCGGCGGAGCAGCGCACGCTCATGGTTTACCCGACCCTGGTCAACGAGGAGATGGTGCGCCAGTTCTGGCCCGACGAGGACCCCCTGGGACGGATGTTCGCGGGCGGCGGAGGCGACGAGAACGGGCCCTGGAGGCAGGTGATCGGGGTGGTGGGCGACGTGCGGCAGCGCGGCCTGGCGCAGAAGGCCGGCCCGGAGGCCTATAACGCGCTCTACGCTCCGGGCCGCGTGTTCCTGGTGCTGCACACCGCGGTGCCGCCCGCAGGCGTGACACCGGACGTGCGGCGCGCGCTGGCCCGGGTGGATTCCAGCCTGGCGCTTTTCCGCGAGCGCACCATGGACGACGTAGTGGACGACAACTCGCGGGGGCAGCGCTACCTGAGTTCACTGGTGGGTTTGTTTGCCGCGTTGGCCGCCCTGCTGGCGGCGGTAGGAATCTACGGCGTCCTGAGCTACGTGGTGACGCACCGGACCCGCGAGATCGGGATCCGCATTTCGCTGGGCGCGAGCGCCGGGCGGGTGCTGAGGGAGATCCTGCGGGAGGGCATGGTGCTGGCGGCAGCGGGGTTCGCGCTCGGCATCGCCGGCGCGTTCGCCGCGGGGCGGCTGATCGAGAGCCTGCTGCACGAGGTCCGACCCCGGGATCCGGCTACCTTCGCGGCCGCGGCCGCTCTGCTGGGCGGGGTGACGCTACTGGCATGCTACGTGCCCGCACGCCGGGCGGCTCGGATGAATCCGACGCAGTCGTTGCGGTATGAATAGCGGCGGTGGCCAACCAAGCCGCAAATGCCGGAGAGTAGTCGCGGCGGAACCTCGGGGCCGCTCAAACGGTCAGCCGGAGCGCATCACCGGGTGGCGGAGCCCACTGCGAAATCAGCCCGGCAGCCGTGGTCGACCCAGATGCGGTTTTCGTCGAATCCCCAGCTGTAGCCCTGGCGGCAGGCGGTGTTGCCGCGCTGCCTCAACAACAGGACGCCGCCGGTGGTGTCGGCCGGGCAGTAGTTGCGGCTCCCGTCCGACGCGCAAGTAACGGTCTGGGCTCGCCGGGCGAGACCCCGGGCTTTGCCCTGGCCCTGGCGGCCGGAGGTCGCGGAGCGCTGGCCGCCGGTTTCGAAATCGGCGCGGCAGCCGCGGTCCACCCAGATGCGGTTGCTCTCATAGCCCCAGGTGGAGCCTTCCACGCAGGCCGAGCCGCTGCGCTGCTGCACCAGCCGCACCCCGCCGCTGGTGTCGGCCGAGCAGTAGTTCCGGCGGCCATCGTCCGACGAGCAGGTGACGGTCTGCACGCTCTGAGCAGCGCCCCAGGTCCCGCTCCGGCGGGCGTAGCTTCCGGCGCGCCGGCCGCCGATTTCGAAATCGGCCCGGCAGCCGCGGTCCACCCAGATGCGGTTGCTCTCATAACCCCAGGTGGTGCCCTCCACGCACTCCGAGCCGCTGCGCTGCTGCAGCAGCCGCACCCCGCCGCTGGTATCGGCCGTGCAATAGTTGCGGCGGCCGTCATTCGAAGAGCAGGTGACGGTCTGGAGGCTGGTGGAAGAACTCCAGCTCGACCGCCCGCCGGTCTGAAAATCGGCGCGGCAGCCGCGGTCCACCCAGATGCGGTTGCTCTCGTAACCCCAGGTGGAACCTTCCACGCACGCCGAGCCGCTGCGCTGGCGAAGGAGCGTCACGCCGCCGCTGGTATCCGCCGAGCAGTAGTTCCGGCGGCCGTCATCCGACGAGCAAGTGACGGTTTGCACGCCCTGGCCGGGGACGCCGATGGTGAATTCGGCCCGGCAGCCGTGGTCCACCCAGACGCCGCGGTTATCGTATCCCCAACTGTAGCCTTCACGGCAGGCGGCATCGCTGCGCTGGCGCGACAGCGTCACGCCGCCGCTGGTATCGGCATCGCAATAGTGCTTGCGCATGTCGTCCGACGAGCAGGTGAGCGTGGACTGGCCGAAAGCGGGCGCACCCGCGAGTACGAGTAAAGTCGAGATAAGAAGAACGCGTTTCATAGTGACTTCCGCCCGCTTATGATTGTAGGCCAATCGCCAGTGGCCGGCCGCCGGTTCCTGACAGCTAGGGCAAAATAACGGCCCGAAACCAGCAGCGAGCGCGCGTAGCCCTGAAAAAGAGGCACTTAGTGCGCTAAGACCGCACGCAGAGAGCTTGCCTGGGCCGGGGTGATGGCTCCGAGCGCGTAAGCCGGGTGGCCGGCTCCGGGCAGCACCAGCGGGTCCGCTTCCTTCACGTGTTCCACGTTTACCGGGGGGATTCCGGCGGCGAACGTTGTGTTGAGAGCGCGGATGAACTCATTCGCGATGATCGCGTAGCCGGTGTTGGTGGGGTGAATGCCGTCGAGGGAAAACATGCCACCCAGGAACCTGGTGGTCAGGCGCTGCCCGCCGGCCACATACCCGTGACTCTGTATGCGGCTGGTCAAGCCGTTGACATCCGCCAGGGCCGCGCCCTTGAGGGCCGCCTGCGTGGCGATGAATTCGTTGTAGCTTCCAACCGCCGCGCTGACGGCAGCGGCCTCGGATGCGGTCAGCACGACGTTTTCAGGCAGCGGGCCCGGCGCCGAACCGCCCAGAATCGCCAGGATCAACGGCAGCGCGTCGGGAGTGACATAGTCGCCCTGGCCGATGCCCAGAACGGGACCGGCAACCGCGAGCGGCAGGCCGGCCATGGCCGCCACATCGGCCGCCGTGGTGAGGTAAGGAATGACGGTCACATCGGGGATGGTTCCCAGCACCAGAGCGGCGCCGGTGGCCGCAAGCCGGTCCAGCATGCTCGCGTAGTCCGCGCGGAAGTCCTCCAGGGGAGTCAGTGCCGCGGGATCGGCCGCCAGCGCGGCATTGAGCGCGTCCCCGTTGCCGATCCATACGATCAGAGTGGTGGGCTGGAGGGCTTCGGCCCACTCAACCTGGCTCCGGGAGATCCCCTGTAACAGGCCGGGGAGCCCCAGGACAAGGTCGGTCAGGTCATCGAACGCCAAATCGGGCCGCGTGTTCAGGGTGTTGCGGACATCCGCGCCGGGCACCGCCAGGTTCGCGGCTTGAGTAAACGGGTCGACGCGGCCCGTGCTGCTTCCGGGCGCGGGCGCCATGATGGGAGGCGGGCCGGGGCTGATCAGTTGGAGAACATTGGGAATGCCGGGGCCGGCGATCAGGGGCAGGGTCAGCGGGACGCCTTTCTGCGCGGCGATCAGGCTGGCGTAGCCGTTGACCTGCTGGGTCCCGAGGAGCGAGCCGTTTTGATAGCCGGCCGACAGGGAATCGCCGATCACGACCAGCCTGGAGAGGTCGGCTTTTCCCTCGCCCCAGGCGGGGACGGTAACCAACAGCGACAGGGTAGTGACTAAACAGGAGAGAGAGGTCGGTTTCTTCATGACTTACACTGTGGAGGAGAAACCGCTTGAGGAACAGGTTCGGCGGGGCTACTTAACGGTTAGTTAATGTCGCTCGCCGAGGCCGATACGGGCCAGGAGCGCGCCGAACCGGGGATCCGTTCGTAACAAGTCGAAACGGCGGTCCACGCGCAGCCACACCAGCCAGGAATCATGCTGCTGGCAGGCCTCATCCAGGCGCTCGAAGGCCGCGCCGTGTTCTCCCAGGACCAGGTGCACGGCGGCCAGAATCACCGGGGAGACGTACTGCCGGCGCGACAGGTCCTGTAACATCGCGAGAACCTGCCGGGCCTTGTCGCGTTTGCCGATCAGCCCTTCTCTATAGGTGAATCGCGCGAAGTCACGGAAATCTCCGCCGGGCACCGCTCCGGCCTTGCGGAGGGCCGCGATCGCCCGCGGCAGCATGGACCGGCTCAGGTAGATGATGCCTTTCCACCAATGCGCGAGATAGAAATGCGAATCGATCTCGAGGGCCTTGTCGAAGTAGGCGATGGCCTCGTCGTGCCGGCCCTGCACGAAGTAGACCAGCCCGAGCGAGGTATTGATGGGCGGCGAGAGCGGATCCAGCTCGCGCGCCCGGCGGGCGGCGCTTTCCGCCTCCGCGAACCGGCCCTGGGGGATGAGGCACAACACGGCATACCACTGGTAGGCAGTAGCGAAACCCGGATCGAACTCGATGGCCCGCAGGAACTCCCGTTCCGCTCCCTCCCAGTCCCAGTCGTAAATGGCCCGCACGGCCCCCAGCGAGACACAGGCCTCCGGAAGGGAGCCGCCCAGCTCCAACGCCCTCTGGGCCGCCGCCCGCACGCGCGGCATCACTTCCCTCGGATCCACCTTCCCGTAACAGGCCAGCACGAAGAGCGCGTCGGCCAGTCCGGCGTGAGCCGCGGACATGCCCGGATCGAGGCGGATCGCGTTCTCGAAGAAACCGGCGCTTTTGCGGAAGTCCTCTTCAGTCCACTTGTTGAGATGGAAGCGGCCCCGGAGGTAGGAGTGGTAAGCCTCCATGTTGTCCGTGCCCCGCCCGGCGGAACCGCGCTCCCGGGTCTCCAGGGTCCCCGCGATGGCGCCGGCGATCTCCTGCTGGACCGCGAACAGGTCCTTCATATCCACCCGGTAGGTGCGCGACCAGGTTTCATAGCCATCCCGCGCATTCACCAGCTGCGCCGTAACCCGCAGACGTTCGCCGGCCTTCCGGACACTGCCCTCCAGCACCATGCGGGCATTGAGCTCCGCGCCGATCTGGCGTACGTCGGCCGGTTTGCCCTTGTACCGGAAAACGGAGGTCCGGGCCACCACCCGCAAGCCATGCACGTTGCTGAGCGCGCTGATGAGTTCCTCCGTGAGGCCGTCGCTGAAGTACTCGTTCTCCGGGTCGGAACTCATGTTCACGAAGGGCAGGACGGCGATGGAGTCCGGTTGGGTTTCGGCCGCGGCCGGCTGCGGGCCCGGGGTCCGCTCCCGGATCACCGGCACATAGCTGCCCTTCGGGTACTCGATGCCGACCGGGTCGCGGGCGCCCTCGTTCTCGTAGTACGCGGCGAGCCGCGACCGCAGGGCCACGGCCTGCACGCGCACGATGGCGTCCGTGCGCGGGTCGAAGCTCTCCGGGCGCCCGAACACCTCCACGCCGATCAGGTACTCTTTGAGGGAGTCGGCCTGCCCGGCCAGGAACTGCTCGACGGTGAACTTCAGAAAGCGGGAGAGGCGGGGCGACCTGGCGAAGTGCTTGCTGGCGAGCACCTTTCCGAGCTGCGACCAGGCAGCCTGGGGAGACGGCGAGTCTTCGTTCTCCACTCTTTACACCTCATCGATTGTGCCAATCCGGATTGCGGAAGGCAAGAGTCCGAAATTGCCGGCCCCCGCCCACCGCTTTCTCCCTCCGGTCCCGGCACGGAAAGGGCGCTCCCCGAGTTCCATCCGCTTGCCCGGACCGCGGGCCGGCAACGGCTGAACGGGTCCGTTTAGCTGATAGAATCTGCCGTAGGAGACAAGCTCATGATGCCCCATGGCTGCGGGTGGCGCGCGCGCTTGACGGACGGGCCGGAAAGCGGCTTTCGGCGGTGGTGGTGGCGGGCGGCGGGACTGGCCGCGCTGCTGTGGTTCGTGCTGCGGGTGACGCCGAAACCCTCGCGGGCGGCATATCCCTGCCAGCAGTGCGCGGCGCCGCTGGCCGGCGGGTTCGTGGTATGGTTCGCCGGCGGGCTGGTCCCGGCCTCCCTGTTCCACCGGAAGGCGTGGGCGCGCCTACGCGTGGTGCTTCCGCTGGCTTGCGCGGCGGTGGCGGCGGCCCTGGTCCTGGGGATCCTCACCGGCATGCCCCAGGAACAGGAGCCCGTGGAGGGTCCCAACCGGCCCATGGGCGTCGGTAAGGGCGTTCATCCGGGCCGTGTGGTCTGGGTTCACAATCCGGCGGCGACCCCCTGGAAGGGGCCCGGCGACGGGCACTGGTGGGAGGAGACCCGCACCATCCAGTCCGAGGTGGACCGCATGATGTCGCAGGCAGTGCTGCGGCTGGCGGGTGAAACCCGCGCGCGCAAGGCCTGGGACGCGCTGTTCCGCAACTTCAACCAGGCGCGAAACAGCAGGAAGGCCGGTTACCGGAAGGGCGAGAAGATCGCCATCAAGGTGAACTTCGTGGGCTGCATCTTCGGCGACCGTAATGTGGACACGAAGACCTGGGAGCTGGGGTTGCGGCGCAAGGACTACATGGACACCTCGCCGCAGATGATCCGGGCGCTGCTGCGGCAACTGGTGAAAGAGGCCGGGGTGCGGCCGGAAGACATCTCGGTGGGCGACCCGCTCTCGCTGTTTCCGAAGCAATACTACGACCTGCTGCACGGCGAGTTTCCGGGCGTGCGGTACGTCGACTACTACGGCGGCAACCAGGCTAACCCGAGGACCAAGGTGGAGTACTCGAAGGTGCCGCTCTACTGGAGCGTGCGGCCGGAAGGCAAGGACCAGGATTACGTGCCGGCGCACTACGCCGAGGCGGCCTACCTGGTCAACATGGCGAGCTGGAAGGGCCACACCATGGCGGGAGTGACGCTGTGCGCCAAGAACCACTTCGGATCGCTGATCCGGACCCCGCCGCAAAAGGGCTACTTCGACATGCACGCCAATACGGCGGGCCGCAACCCCGGGATGGGAAAGTACCGCGAGCTGGTGGACCTGACGGGCCACGCGCACCTGGGCGGCAAGACCTTCCTCTACTTCATCGACGGCCTGTATACCGGGGTGCACGGCCGCGACGACTCGCCGCGCAAGTGGATGGCGCCCCCGTTCGACGGGCGCTGGGCGGCCAGCCTGCTGGCCTCGCAGGACCCGGTGGCTATCGATTCCGTGGGCCTGGACTTCCTGCGGGCCGAATCCGACAACTCGCCCCGCATGCCCAGCGTGGACGACTACCTGCACGAGGCGGCCCTGGCGTCGAACCCGCCGTCCGGGACGTTCTACGACCCGGACCACGCGGCGCCGACCGCGCGGCTGGCCAGCCTGGGCGTGCATGAACATTGGAATAATGCGCGGGAGAGGCTGTACAGCAGGAATCTGGGGAAGGGCCAGGGGATTGAGCTGGTGAAAGTGGGACGGTAGGAAGGCTTCGAGCGGCTGGTATTTCGCGGGTTGATCCCCTTGCGTTCAGACGGCAATTGGGAGAGTAGGCCTCAGAGCGTCGACTGCACGGTGGAGTTCGGCCTCGATTGTGCTCTGACCCTTGTCAATCAGCGTCTCCACGATGACGGGGACGTGCTCCGGCACGAGGTGGGCAATCCGGCGAGTGGCCTCAATCGCACCAGAGGAAAGCGGGTCGTGTCTGCTGAAGAAATTCACTTCACTTATATGAACCTGGCAGAGTCTTGGGCCACAGCACTGAAGTATCAGGTAAGCTTCGTTCATCGTTGGGTCTACCTGGCGGGCATGGCCAACATCGAAGCAAAAACGTGCGCCGGGAAGACGTTCAAATAACAATTTCATTTCATCCGCAGTCCGGCCTGTCGGTTTTCGCTTATCGCTGTTCTCGATTAAGAGCCGGTCACCAAATTCGAGCCACAGTTCATCCCTGAAGATGACGTCGGGATGAAGAACCACAAACCACCCCAGCGCGGCAAGTTCCGTCAGCCAGGAAACGACCTGTTCTTCGTCCGCTGGAGCAAAATGGCTAGGGGCGTGGACGGAGACGTACTTGTATCCCGCCAGGTTCAGTTCCTCTGACGCTTCCACCAGCCGGGGGAGTTCGTGGAGCCGCAAAGCGGAAAGTTCTACTGCCGGCAGCCGGAACGGCGCCATCACTTCAAGCGCGCGGCGGAAATCGCCCTTCGCCACGGCTCCGGTCGAAAAGCCAATTGGCCGCATCAAAACACCCCGTAAAACTCGGTCAAGGAGTATATCTCCGGGTTATCGCGGAAAAACAGTCGAGTTAGCCCTTCTTGAAACCCATGGCTGATTTCGCGCACCTGCACGAAAACTTCGCTCGTCCGGGCTTGGCCGGGTTCGAGGCTCTTCAGTACAGCGCGCTGTTCGTGGTTGTCCATTAAGCTGAGGAACGCGTCGTAGTTGTCAAAAAGCAGCCTGGCCGTTTCCGGTCTGGCATGTCGCCGGACAGAACGGGCAAGGATTTCGAGTGGAGGTACCGAGAACCGCTGTTCGAGGTACTGGATCAATCTGGCAGTGCCGCCTCGTGGATCCCTCAAATCGAGCCGAGCGCTCTCGGCATCCGGGTCCAAATGGCATTCGAAACAGACCAGGAGACCAGCCGCGAAGATGAGTTTCCGGGACATGCGCAGCTTGGCGTTCCTCAATGCCCACTTACCGCCGGCATCCGCTCGCTGCTTTTGCACGAAATCCACGGTGACCGAGCGCCAGTAACGTGAAAGATCATTCAACAGAAATCGCGGGACGACCTTCTGACCACTTCCGAAACTGAGGCCATAGTCATCCTCCACATAGCGATGAAGAATGTGGCGACGTACTCGATCATAGGCCTCGCGGCCCGCGGGCGCATACGATTCGAGGAGTAGCAGAATTCGCCGAGTAGTATTGGCGTTGGTGTCATCCGGGCCACCGATATCGTGAACCAGCGAATGGCTGAAAGTCATCGTTCCGAAGATGTTGGTTTTCCCCGGTTCGGCAAACTTCGCCGCATAGATCTTCGACGCGATTCGCTGGGTCGTCGGTAGATCTGCGGGATCTACAGGTTTGTCCAACAGGAGGGTCCAATCCAGGTCGCTCTCACTGGTCATCTCATCGCGGGCCATCGAGCCATAGACCACCACGTTGGCGTCGGCCGAGTCCTCACCGGAGAGTAGCCGCCGAAGCTCGCCGCGGAGTCGTGCGGTTTTGCGCCGCGCCTGGGAGATCGCCGGCCCAATCGGTACGCAGCTCGGACTTCAGTTCATCAAGGTGTGAAGGTACTGGCGAGTCAGGCATTTATATGCGCCACGCCGCTCCTGGCCCGCGTCACCGGGAACTTCGCGTTCAATTCCAGTTTACCCTTGAATGCTCGTAAAACGTTCCTCTGCCGCGAGGCAGCGAAGCTGGGAAGGAGTTCCTGCAGGGATTGCCCAGGTGCTGACGGCTCCTTCGATTGCCTGGCCGGAAATCGTCAAAGGCAGAAGGCTGATGCGACCAAAGCCGCCCCCCGCGTCAAACCTGTTAATATCGCCATCTATGCCACAATCCCCGGGCGCGGCGCCGCCGGAGATGACCGTGAAGGCGGTCGGTTTGGGTTTGCTGCTGGCGTTCGTGTTCGGGGCGGCCAACGCCTACCTGGGGATGAAGGCCGGGCAGACCATCGCGGCCACCATTCCCGCCGCCGTGATCGCCATCGCGCTGTTCCGGCTGCCGGCCTTCCGCGGCGGGATCCTGGAGCAGAACATCACCCGCACGGCGGCCTCGGTGGGGGAGGCGCTGGTGGCCGGGGCCATCTTCACCATCCCGGCGTTCATGCTGGTGGAGATCCAGGGGGTCCGGCTGTGGAGCAACCTGCGGGCGCACTACTGGCAGGCCACCCTGATCCTGCTGGTGGGCGGCCTGATCGGAGTGTTCTTCATCATCCTGCTCCGCCGGCCGCTGGCGGTGGAGGCCGGGCTGCCCTGGCCGGAGAGCGTGGCCAGCGCCGAAATCGTCCGCGCGGGCGAGCAGGGCAGCGACGCTCCGCGCTACATCTTCGGGGCCATGGGGTTCGGGGCCCTGCTGCAGATCCTGAAGAACGACAAGGGGCTGCTGATCTTCCGCGAATACAGCGAGGGCTTCCTGGCCTTTCCGCGCTCCCTGGTGCAGCACTTCGATTTCCGCAAGAACCCGCTGGCGGAGGTGGCGCACGGCGGCGGCGTCTACTGGACCACCCCGGCGCTCTCGCCCGCCCTGATGGGCATCGGCTACATCATCGGGCCGCGCCTGGCGTCCATCAACGTGGCGGGCGGCGTCATCGCCTGGTGGCTGCTGATCCCGCTGCTGCTGTTCTTCGACCCCGGCCTGCCGGCCCGACTGGGCGGGGCGGCGCCGGACGTGACGGCCTACTCGGTCTGGTACAACGTGGTCCGGCCGGTGGCGGTGGGGACCATGCTGGTAGGGGCCTGCTACACGCTGTTCTCCATGCGGGCGTCCATCGCCCGGTCGCTGGCCGGGGCCTTCGGGGCCTCGGCGGCGGCGGCCCGCGAGCGCGCCCTGAATGACCGCACCGAGCGCGACATCCCGCTGCCCTGGATCGCGGCGGGCAGCGTGGTGCTGGTGGCCGCCATCACCGGCATCTATTACTACTTCACGGGAAGCTGGGGTGCGGCGCTGACGGCGGCGGTCATCATGACCCTGACGGGCTTCCTGCTCTCGGCGGTGGGCGGCTACCTGGTCGGGCTGGTGGGCAGCTCCAACCAGCCGCTTTCCGGGCTGACGCTCTCGGCCCTGGTGCTGGCCGCGCTGATGATGCTGGCCATCGGGGCCAAGGGACCGGCCGGGGTGGCGGCCGTGCTGGGCGTGGCCTCGGTGGTGGCCTGCGCCTGCTCGGTTTCGGGATCGCTGATCCAGGACCTGAAGGCCGGGCACCTGCTGGGCGGCACGCCGTGGAAGATGCAGGTGGTGGAGATCGCGGCCGTGGCGCTGCTCTCCTTGTTCCTGATGCTGCCCATCATCGCCCTGCACGAGGCCAACCTGGCCACGGGCGGGATCGGGGGGCGGGCCCTGCCGGCGCCGCAGGCCGGCCTCATGGCCCAACTGGCCAAGGGGATCGTAGGCGGGCAGATGGCCTGGGGGCTGCTGGGCGCGGGAGCGGCCTTCGGCATCGCCCTGATCCTGTGCGGCGCGCGGGCGCCCATGCTGATCGCGGTGGGGATGTACCTGCCCTTCGACACTTCGGCCGCCATCTTCGCCGGCGGGGTGCTGCGCTGGATCGCGGACCAGTACACGGCACGGCGGCCGGCGGAGGAGCGGGCGGGGATCGAGGAGAAAGGGACGCTGCTGGCGTCCGGGCTGATCGCCGGCGAGGCCATCGTGGGCATTCTGCTGGCGGCCACGTTTCTTTCCGGGATCACGTCGCTGACTCGGCTGCTGTTCGGCGTGGACCAACTGGGATTCGTGCCGGCCTGGGGCGGATGGCTGTCGCTCGTGGGGTTCGGCTCGCTGGCCTGGGTCCTGATCGGCATTCCCCTGCGCAGGAGAATAATATGAGGTACGTCTGGCTGTTGCTGGCCGGCGCCGCTGTTGCCGCGGCGGCCGGGCCCATCCGGCTGCACCCCGGAAATCCGCACTACTTCGAGTTTCGCGGCCGGCCCACCATTCTGGTGACCGGCGGCGAGCATTACGGGGCGGTGTTGAACCTGGATTTCGACTACGTCAAGTACCTGGAGGAGTTGAAGTCAAAGGGACTGAACCTGACCCGGACGTTCACGGGCGCGTACCGCGAGGTGCCGAAGAACTTCAACATCGCGGGGAACACGCTGGCGCCGGCGCCGGAACGGTTCATCAGCCCGTGGGAGGAGGTCTCCCGGGACAAGTTCGATTTGAAGCGCTGGAACGAGGCCTACTTCCGGAGGTTGAAGGACTTCGTGGCGCAGGCCGGGCGGCGCGGGGTGGTGGTGGAACTGGTGTTGTTCTGCCCGTACTACGAGGACTCGATGTGGGAGGCCAGCCCGCTGAACGCCGCCAATAACGTGAACGGCATCGGGAAGCTGAAGCGCACCGAGGCGCTGACGTTGAACAACGGCGAACTGCTCGGAGTGCAGGAGGCCATGGTGCGGCGCATCGTGGCGGAGCTGCGCGATTTCGACAACCTGTACTACGAGATCTGCAACGAGCCGTACTTCGGCGGGGTGACCCTGGAGTGGCAGCACCGCATCGCGGACACCATCGCGGCGGCGGAGGCGGGCTTCCCCTCGCGGCACCTGATCGCGCAGAACATCGCCAACGGGTCGCGGAGGATCGACAACCCGCACCCGGGGGTTTCCATCTTCAATTTCCACTACTCGCGGCCGCCGGAGAGCGTGGGAATGAACTACCACCTGAACAAGGCCATCGGGTACGACGAGACGGGGTTTGACGGCAGCGCGGACTCCACTTACCGGGTGCAGGGGTGGGATTTCATGGTGGCCGGGGGCGCGGTCTACAGCCACCTGGACTATTCATTCACGGCGGGGCACGAGGACGGATCGTTTCAATACCCGCCGGCGCAGCCCGGGGGCGGCAGCGCGGCGCTGCGGAGCCAGTTCGGGATTCTCAAGCGCTTCATGGAAAGCCTGGACTTCGTGCGCATGGCGCCGCATAACGAGTTGCTGAAGGGCCGCGTGCCGGAGGAGGCCTCGGGGCGGGTGCTGGCGGAGCCTGGGAAGGCGTACGCGGTGTACCTGCACCACGGGCGGATCGTGAAGGACGGCAAGCCGCGCTACCAGGTGGATGCTTCCCGGCGGAAAACCACGCTGCGGCTGGAACTGCCGGCGGGGAACTACCAGGCGGAATGGGTGGATACCAGGACCGGGGCGGTAGCCAGGCGCGAGCGGTGCCGGGCGGCGGGCGGCGAGCAGGTCCTGGAATCGCCCGAGTACAGCGAGGACGTGGCGCTGCGGGTGCGGCGCCGTTAGTTAGGATTCGAGCAGACCCTGAGCCGGCAAACGGGCTGTACCCGCCTCGTAATCGGTGATAGATTGGAATCGGAAAACAGCGGGAGGTGTACGATGCACGCTGGGCTTCAGAACGAGTTGAGCGAGGCGGAACGCCAACTCCTGATTGAACTTCTCGAGCGTGAGCGGGCGGATCT
>JADZAF010000083.1 GCA_020852755.1 Bryobacterales bacterium | reverse complement strand
TGGTTTCCGAGCCGCGACTGGTTTCCGAGCCGCGACTGCAAGGAGCGGTTTGCGGCCAGGTTTCCGAGCTGCGACTGGTTTCCGAGCCGCGACTGCAAGGAGCGGTTCGCGGCCCAGTTTCCGAGCCGCGACTGGTTTCCGAGCCGCGACTGCAAGGAGCGGATTGACCCGCACCCGGATCGGCTATTCTTGGGAATACTTATGCTCCGCGTCCTGACCGCTCTCCTCCTCCTCGCCGGGATCCTGTTCTCTCAAACGATTGATCTGGGCTCCCGCCGCGAGCTTTTCATCGACCGCCACCTGGTGGACCGCACGGAGAACCTGGAACTGCGCCTTCAGACCCCCGTCTACAAGGGCCCCGTGCTGCACTTCGACCAGCCCTGGGAAGGCGCCTTCTCCGGCTACACGACCATAATCCAGGCCGGCGGCCGCTACCAGGCCTACTATCGCGGCGTGCCCAGCGCCGGGCGCGACGGGCGCGCGGGAGAAGTGACCTGTTACGCCGAATCCGCCGACGGCATCCGCTGGACCAAGCCCGACCTGGGCATCCACCAGGGCAACATCATCCTGGCCGGGCAGCCGCCCTTCTCCCACAATTTCTGTCCTTTTCTGGACCGGCGTCCCGGCGTCCCAGCCGGTGAACGGTACAAGGCGCTGGGCGGCACTTCTGCCTCCGGCCTGATGGCTTTTGTCTCCGAAGACGGCATCCGCTGGCGCAAGATGCGCGACACTCCCGTGCTGCCGCCCGCCAAGGAAACCCGCTACGATTCCCAGAACCTGGCGTTCTGGTCGGAGGCCGAGGGCCGCTACGTCTGCTACTTCCGCACCTTCAAACGCTTTCCCGATGGGAAGGCCGTGCGCTGGGTCTCACGCACTACCAGCGCCGACTTCCGGACCTGGGAGCCTCCGGTCGAGATGGCTTTCGGTGACGCGCCGCCCGAGCACATCTACACCAACCAGACCAGCCCGTACTTTCGCGCCCCCCACATTTACGTCGCGATCTCGGCGCGCTTCTTCCCCGGCCGGCAGGTGCTCAGCGAGGCCGAAGCCAGGGCAGTCGGTGTCGATCCCGGCTATTTCAAGGACTGCTCGGACGCCATCCTCATGACCACCCGCGGCGGCGCCCGCTACGACCGCACTTTTTTGGAAGCTTTCCTGCGGCCCGGGGTGGGTTTCGAGAACTGGTCGTCCCGCACCAACTACCCGGCCTTGAACGTGGTCCAGACCGGTCCGGACGAAATGTCGCTGTACGTGAACCGGAACTACGGCCAGAAAACCGCCCACCTGGCCCGCTACGCCCTGCGCCTGGACGGTTTCGCGGCCCTGCACGCGCCGTACTCGGGGGGCGAGATGATCACCCGTCCCCTGACCTTCCGCGGCCGCACCCTGGAGATCAACTATTCCACTTCCGCGGCGGGCAGCATTCGCATCCAGATCCAGGACCTCTCCGGCGCCGTGCTGGCCGAATCGGGCGAGATCATCGGCGATCAGGTCGCCCGCGGCGTGGTGTGGAACGGCCTGGCGGACCTGAGTTCCCTGGCCGGCAAGCCGGTGCGCCTGCGCTTCCTCGTGAAGGACGCCGACCTGTTCTCACTGCGCTTCCGGGAATGAGACCGGCCGGAAGGCGTGGCGGAAGCTGTTCCGCGCCAGCTGCCTCAGTTCGTCCTGTGTGAATCCGAAGCAGGTTGCGGCGATTTCATACTCGCGGCTCAAGGTGGTATGGAACATGGCCGGATCGTCCGTGTTGAGCACCAGCGGCACGCCGGCGTCGAACAGTCTGCGCACCGGGTGCTCCTCCAGCCGCCCGCAGACCCCGGTGGCCACGTTGCTGGAGATGGAAATCTCCAGCGGAATCTCCCGTTCCTTCAAAAGCTGCATGAGGTCCGGATCGCCGGCCGCCCGGATGCCGTGCCCGATACGCTCCGCGCCGATCTCCAGCGCCGCCCGGATGGACTCCGGTCCGGCCGCCTCGCCGGCGTGGGCGGTGAGCCGCAAGCCCTCGCCGCGGGCGAACGCGTACACTTCCTTGAACCATTCAGCCGGGCCGCGCGCCTCATCGCCGCCGATGCCGAAGGCCACCACCCCGTCGTCCACCCGCTCGGCGGCCAACTCGGCCACTTTGCGCGTGTGCTCGACACCGAAGTGCCGGATGGCGTCCAGAATCCACCAGACCTCCACGCGCGAGCCGGCCGCCGCCTCCCGCACCGCGTCGTAAATCGGGGCGAACTCCTGCTGCTTCCAGAGAACCACTCCGGCCGAGAGGATGATCTCGGCGTAGCGGACGTTCTCCCCCTCCAGCCGCTCCAGCAGGCGGCGGGCGGCCAGGGCGTAGTCCCCCGGCCCGCGCAGGCGGCGCACCACCCAGCCGAAGCCGTTCAAAAATCCCTCGAACCCCTCGTACCGGTAATGCGAGCGGATTTCCTCCAGCGACAGCCCGGGCGCCATCTCCCGCAGGGTTTCCGGCTCCACCGATCCTTCCAGGTGCAGGTGCAACTCGGCCTTCGGCAGTTGCCGGCAGAACGCGCTGATTGACTGATGATTCTCTCCCATCCCTGCAATAATGATAAGCACACATGACTGGCGAAGAGATCGAAGCGATAGTCGGCGGGTATCATGGCGATCCTTTCCGCATCCTGGGACCCCACGCGGCAAGGAAACGCGGCGCCCAGGAGAAATGGGAGGTTCGGGCCTTCTTGCCCCATGCCGAGTCCGCCGCCGTCATCCTGGACGGCACGCCGACTCCCATGGTGAAGAAGCACGAGCGGGGATTCTTCGTGGCCACCCTTTCCGGCCAGGCGCGGCGCTATCGCCTGCAGGCCAAACTGTGGCACGGCCCGGTGATCGAGTTCGACGACCCCTACCGCTTCTGGACCCAGATCTCCGACTACGACCTGTACCTGTTCGGCGAGGGCACCAACTACCAGAGCTACCACATGCTGGGCGCCCATTTAAGCGAGGCGGACGAGGTGTCCGGCGTGCGTTTCGCCGTATGGGCCCCCAATGCCCACACCGTTTCGGTGGTCGGCGACTTCAACCAGTGGGATCCCTGCCGCCACCCCATGCGGCGCAGGCAGGGCGGGGTGTGGGAGTTGTTCGTCCCGGGCATCGGCGAGGGCGTCCGCTACAAGTACAACATCCGCTCGCAGTTTCACGGCTACCAGGCCCAGAAGTCCGACCCCTACGCCTTCGCCTTCGAGACTCCTCCGAAATCCGCTTCCATCGTCGTGAACCTGGACAGCTATGCGTGGCAGGATGCCGGATGGATGGAGGCCCGGGCGAAAGCCAACCTGCTCCGCTCCCCGGTCTCCGTCTACGAGGTGCACCTGGAATCCTGGCTGCGCGGCCCGCAGAACCGCTACCTCTCGTATCGGGAACTGGCCGAGGCGCTCATCCCCTATGCCAAAAGGATGGGGTATACGCACCTCGAGCTGCTGCCCGTCATGGAGTATCCGTACGGCGGCTCCTGGGGCTACCAGGCTATCGGCTATTTCGCCCCCACCGCGCGCTTCGGCCCGCCTCAGGACTTCATGTACTTCGTGGATTGCTGCCACCGGGCCGGCCTGGGAGTCATCGTGGACTGGGTCCCCGCTCACTTCCCAAAGGATGCCCACGGGCTGGTCTTCTTCGACGGGACCGCGCTCTACGAGCACGCCGACCCCCGCAAGGGCGAGCACCGCGACTGGGGCACCCTGATCTTCAACTTCGGGCGTAACGAGGTGCGCGATTTCCTGATCTCCAGCGCGCTGTTCTGGCTGAAGCAATACCACATCGACGGATTGCGGGTGGACGCGGTGGCCTCCATGCTCTACCTGGATTACTCCCGCAAACCCGGCGAGTGGATTCCCAACCAGTTCGGCGGCAACGAGAACCTGGAAGCCATCGACTTTCTCAAGCGCTTCAATGAGCAGGCCCACTCCGTCCCGGGCGCTATCACCATCGCGGAGGAATCCACTGCCTTCCCGGGCGTCTCCCGGCCGGTCTACCTGAACGGGCTGGGCTTCACCATGAAGTGGAACATGGGCTGGATGCACGACATGCTCCAGTACTTCGGCACCGACCCGATCTATCGCAAGTACCACCACCAGAACATCACCTTCAGCATGATTTACGCCTTCACCGAGAACTTCGTCCTGCCCATTTCGCATGACGAAGTGGTGTACGGCAAGCGCTCGCTGCTGGCCAAGATGCCCGGAGACGAGTGGCAGCGCTTCGCCAGCGCGCGGGCCTTCCTCAGCTACATGTACGCGCACCCCGGCAAGAAACTCCTCTTCATGGGATCCGAGATCGGCCAGTACGAAGAGTGGAATTCGAACGCGGGCATCCGCTGGGAGTTGCTGGAGTTCGATTATCACCGCCAGTTGCAGGAACTGGTGGCGGCCCTGAACCGCCTCTACGCGGCCGAACCGGCGCTGCACCAGGTGGAGTTCCACTGGTCGGGTTTCGAATGGGTGGATTTCCACGATGCCGACCATTCGGTGATTTCCTTCATTCGCCGCTCCGAGGACCCGGCCGCCTTTCTCCTCTTCTGCTGCAACTTCACCCCCGAGGTGTGGACCGGCTACAGCATCGGGGTTCCCGAGGAGGGGTTCTACGAAGAGATCTTCAACTCGGACTGGAAGCAGTTCGGGGGCAGCGGCGTCGCCAACAGCGCGGGCCTCTACTCGGAGGCTGTCCCCTGCCACGGCCGCGCCTTCCGCATCCGGGCCACGCTCCCGCCCCTGGCGGTGATCTGCTTCCGCAGAAAGCTGTAACGCAACGGCAGGAGAACCGGCTCGGGAACTGCCGCGGGGACCTCGCTGAAAACCTCGCTCGCCGAGCGTTCCGGCCCGCCTTTTCAACTATAATCGGGGGTGGCCGAATCCCGACTGAGCGCGTACCGCTGGTGGATCCTGGCGCTGCTGTTCTTCGCCACCACTATCAACTACCTGGACCGGATCGTTTTCTCCGTGCTGATCCCGGTCATCCGCGAGGAGATGCACATCTCCAACCAGCAGTACGGATTCCTGACCGGCGCTTTCCAGATGGCCTACACCATCGGCTTCCTCTTCGCCGGCAAGCTGATCGACCGCTTCGGAACCCGCGCCGGCTACGCGGTGGCCATCGTGTGGTGGTCGCTGGCGGCGGGATGCCACGCCCTGGCGCGCTCCGTCTTCCAGCTCGGTTTCTGGCGGGCCATGCTGGGTTTCGGCGAATCCGGCAACTTCCCCGCCGCCATCAAGGCGGTGGCCGAGTGGTTTCCCAAGAAGGATCGCGCTTTCGCCACCGGCATCTTCAACGCCGGCAGCAATGTCGCCTCCATGGTCGGCCCGCCCGTCTTCGTGGCGCTGAACGCCGCTTACGGCTGGCGGGCGAGCTTCCTGATCACCGCCGTCAGCGGCCTCCTCTGGGTTGCGGTCTGGCTGGTGATGCATCGCAATCCCCCACTGCAGGAAGAGGACCGCAAGGCGCCCCAGGTCGGCTGGTTCGAATCGCTGCGCTACCGCCAGACCTGGGGCTTCGCGCTGGGCAAATTCCTGACCGACCCGGTCTGGTGGTTCTACCTGTTCTGGCTGCCGCCCTACCTGTACGATGCGCGCGGTTTCGATCTGAAGCAGATCGGCTGGGCGCTGCCCGTGGTCTATCTGATGGCGGATTTCGGAAGCGTGGGAGGCGGCTGGATCTCGGGCTACCTGATCCGCCGCGGCTGGAGCAACCTGAACGCCCGCCGCGCCGCCATGGCCCTGTGCGCCGCCGGCATGCCCGTTGCGGCCTGCGCGGTCTTCGCGCCCGGCCCGGTCCTGACCATCGCCCTGGTGAGCATCGCCACGGCGGCCCACCAGGGCTGGTCGGCCAACCTCTACACGATTACTTCAGACGTCTTTCCCTCCCAGGCCGTGGCCTCGGTCACCGGGATCGGAGGCTGCGCCGGAGGGCTGGGCGGATTCCTGTTCTCCTCCATCCTTCCGGGGTTCATCGTCGCCTATTTCGGCTACGTGCCCATGTTCGTCCTCATGGGCGTGCTGCACCTGGCGGCCCTGTTCCTGATGCACTATTTCATCTGGTGGCCCGCCCGGGATTCGGCCCGCTGACCGGGGCGCCCGCTCACACCGCCTGGCGCACCAGCTCCCAGGCGCGCTCCACGTGCGCGTGCGTGGTGGCGATGTTTCCGATCGCCAGGCGCAGCACGAACCGGCCGTGCAGCGCGGTGTGGGAGAGGAACACCTCGCCCGAGGCGTTCACCCGGTCGAGCAGCCGCCGGTTGTCGTCGTCGCTGCCCTTCAGGCGGAAACAGACCACCGAAAACGGCGCCGGCGCGGACCGCTCGAACCTCGCGTCGGCGTCGATCCAGGACGCCAGCTCCTGGGCCCAGCCGATGTGCTTCCGGATCAGCTCGCTCACCCCTTCCCGGCCGAAGTACCGCATCACGAACCATAGCTTCAGAGCCCGGAAGCGCCGGCCTAACTGCACTCCGTAATCCATGAAGTTCACCGCCCGCGGCTGATCCGGCGTGCGCAGGTATTCGGGAATCAGCGAGAAGGCCCGCCTCAGAATGTCGGGGCGGCGCGTGAAGAAGGCGCTCAAATCGGCCGGGGTGAACAGCCACTTGTGCGGGTTGGTGACTACGGAATCCGCCCGCCTCGCCCCGGCCAGGATGTGCTGGAACTCGGGCAGAATCGCCGCGCCGCCTCCGTAGGCCGCGTCCACGTGCAGCCACAGGTTGTGCCGCTCCGTGAGGTCGGCGATCGGGTCCAGCGGATCCACGCTGGTCGTGGATGTGGTGCCCACCGTGGCCGCCACGCAGAAGGGACGCAGGCCCGCGGCCAGGTCCTTCTCGATGGCCTCCTCCAGAAGATCCACACGCATGCGGAAAGCCTCGTCCACGGGGATCTTGCGCACGTTGCGCTGCCCGATACCGATGGCGATGGCGCCCTTCTCGATGGAGGAGTGAGCCTGCTCGGAGGTGTACAGCGTCAGGTTCCCCGTGCCGCCGCGAACGCGCGCCTCCGGTTCGGCCAGCTCGCGGGCTGCCGCGATGGCGTGCATGCTGCTGATGGACGCCGTGTCGTAGATGATGCCGAAGAAATTGTCGGGCAGCCCGATCCACTGGCGCAGCCAGCCCAGCGCCACCTGCTCCAGTTCGGTGGCCGCCGGGGAGGTCCGCCACAGCATGCCGTTGACGTTGAGCGCCGCGGACAGCATTTCGCCCAGAATGCCCGGGCCGGAACCCGTGATGGCAAAGTACGCCATGAAGCCGGGGTGGTTCCAGTGGGTCATGCCGGGCACGACCAGGCTGCGGAAGTCCTCCAGCAGTTTCTCCACCGGCTCCCCCTTTTCAGGGGCGCACTTGGGGAGCGCGTCGATCAGCTCCCCCGGCTCGACTTTCGGAAAAACGGGATAACGCCCGGGATTCTCCAGATAGCCGGCGATCCAGTCGACCGCTTCGTGCCCATAATGCCGGAATTCGTCAGGTGTCATGATGATTTACGAAATCGTCTCGCTTTTCAAAGCCTTGAGCCAGGCCGCGAACCACTCCCGGAAAGCGGCCAGGGCCTTTGCCTCGGCCGGCGGCAGGGGCAGGCTGGCGGGCCCGACTTTCAGACCGCGAACGGAAACCGCTTCCTTAACGCCGGCCGGGCAGGGGAAGCGGTCGATCCAGGCAATGAACTCCTGCAGGCGGGCCTCCAGTTTCGCGATGCGCGGCTCGTCGCCGGCCGCGATGGCCCGGTCGAGCGCCAGCATCAGTTCCGGCGCCGCGCAGGCGGTTCCGGAGATCACACCCTGCGCTCCCGCCCGGCGGGCTCGCGTGAATACGGTGTCATTGCCCACCAGCAGCGTGAAGGGCTGTCGGTCCCGCAGTGCCTTCAGCCGCTGGAAGTACTCGAAGCTGCCGCTGGAATCCTTGATGCCCGCGAAGGCTCCCGTTTCCAGCAATTGCGCCGCGGTATCCGCCTCAATCGGGGTGGTGAAGAAAGGAATGTTGTAGAGAAGAACCGGAACGCCTCCGCCCACCTGGGAGCGAAAGCTCAGAAAGAACTCTTTCACCTGGGGCTGCGTGTAGCGAAAAAAGTACGGCGGCATCACCAGCAGCGCCGCCGCTCCGGCCTGCATGGCGTCCGCCGCCAGCCGGACGCATCCCTCAAAAGAGCCGTGAGCGATGCCGGCGATCACCGGCACGCGGCTGCGCTTTACCGCCCGGGCGATGAAGCGCGCCCGCTCCTCCAGTCCGAAATGCAGAAACTCTCCGGTGGAACCCAGCAGCGCGATCGCGCCGATTCCGGTGGAGCAGAGGTAGTCCACTACTTCCAGCGCCGCCCCCAGGTCGATCTCGTAGCCGTTGTGGTGCGGCGTGACCGCGGCTACATTCACACCCTGAATTTCCATCGCTCGCAACAGCCTTTCTACCGGAAGATGCCGGCCTTATCCCACTTCGCGATCGTCCCGGCGACCAGCGCGGTCATCTTGTCGACCACCGCCCGGAAGTACGCCTCGGCCTTGGACTGGTCGAACTTCACGTAACCCTGGCCCGGGCGGTACAGAATGATCGAAGACGGGAACGGGTAGGCCGACCAGGCCCCCTCTTCCGCGCGCGGAGCGGCCAGCCCATCGTGGTAGCGCTCGGGGTGCACCAGGCGCCGGTCGACCGCCTGGATGAAAGCCGTTTCGTTCCACCCGGCGTGGCCCCCGTCTTCTCCAAAGATCTTGAGCGTCACGTCCGAACAGTGCGCCCACCAGTTGGCGACCAGCGTTCGCACGCGGCACTCGCGGCCCACCTGTTCGGCCACTTCATTCAGGATCGCGGTCTGCGGTCCGCCATGCCCGTTCACCACGATGATGTTCCTGAACCCGGCCCGCGCCAGCCCCGCCAAAACCTCCCGGACGTACGGGCGGTAGGCTGCCTCGCTGATCGTGAGCCCGCCGGGGAAGGCGTCCAGGCTGCCCGTCACGCCGTAGGGAATCACGGGAGCCACCAGGGCATTGACCCGGGGCGCCATTTCCCTGGCGATCGCAGCCGGGGCCGTGCTGTCGGCGCCGTTGTTCGCCACTCCATGGGCTTCCAGCGTTCCGGCCGGCAGCAGCACGGTCTCGATCCTGGAAGGCACCCACTCCCGGAACTCCATCCAGTTGATCTCGCTCATCTGCCGCGTTGAAGGCTGGGGCTGCTGGCCGTGCAGCAGGCCGCAGCTCAGGGCGAACCAGCAGGCCACAGCGGACTTACGCATAGCCCCTTACGATAGCACCCCGGGCGCCCTGGCTCACGGGGACACGAGCCCGCCTCCCAAGGCCCGGCAGGCGGATCTCCGGCCCGCCGGGGGGCGCCTCAACGGGTCCCCGTCAGTAGGAGAGGGTGCCGGAGCGCGGCGGCTCCTGCGGGTTCGGAAGGTACAGCGTCTTGCAGTGCTCGCAGCGGTAGATCTCGGCCTCCTGCCCGTACTTGCGCTTGACCTCGTCGCCGAAGAAATACCAGCGCTTCAGGTGCCCCGCGCAGAGCTTGCCCTTGGCGTCCTTTTCGTTGCAGGCGCGCATGCGCAGGAGGCGGCGCTTGACCTTGGTCCCGTCGCTGAGGGTATCGACCAGCTCGGCGGAGGGTGCGGGCTCGAGTCGCGGTTGGGTGGAATCGGCCATTACTCTCGACTATAACCCAGGGCGGGGCGGCGGTTCCAGGTAGCACGGCCTCTACAATCGTGCTACCATGGTGCCTCGGGTTCCGGACCATGCCCTCTCATTTTCCCCTGTTCTGGCTGGCCGCCGCAGTCCCCCTGATCGCCGCCCCCCTCCGTATTCAGGTTGTCGACGCTCACAGCGCCGCCGTGCCGGGCGCCTTGGTCGAATTGCGCGAAACCGGCGCGGACGGCCGCGTCTGGCGCCGCACCACCGGCATGGACGGAGTCGTGGAGGCTCCCGCGGCGCCGCCCGTCCTGGTCCGCGTGCAAGCGCCCGGTTTCGAGAACTTCCAGCGCCGCTTCGAAACGCCGCCGGTGGAACCCGTCCGGCTGGCGACCGCGCTGCTGCGCACCTCGATTGACGTCGTCGTGCGGGACACGCCCCTCCCCGCGGAAGCCGCCGGCACCGCCATGGAGATCGAGAAAACCGGCGCCCGTACCGTCTTCGACGCCGTCGAAAAGCTGGTGCCCGGCGCTTTCGTCAGCCGCCGGGGAGTCATGGGCTACGGCATTGCGACCAATGGGACCGGCATGGTTTCCATCCGCGGCATCGGCGAGCAGCCCAACGCCGGCGTGCTGATCGTGGTGGACGGCCGGCCCGACGTGCAAGGCCTGATGGGCCATCCCCTGCCGGACTTCTACAGCCTCTCCGATGCCGGCACCGTTACGGTCACCCAGGGTCCGGCCTCCGTGCTCTACGGCAGCAACGCCATGGGCGGCGTGATTGAAGTGAAGCCGGCGCGCCCGCAGGCCGGAGCCGGCACGCGGCTCTCCTCGGGCCTGGGCTCCTTTCTGACCGGCCAGCACCGGTTCTCCCACGGAGCGCGCCTGGAGCGCGGCTTCTATTCGCTCGCCGCGGGCATCTCCCATACGCGCGGCGACCGGACCAGTTCGGCCTTCCGCAACCAGGACGGCATCCTGGCGCTGGGCCGCGACCTGTCGTCTTCCTGGAAAGCCTCGGTCGAAGGCCGCTACGGGCACTTTCACGTGGAGGATCCCGGTCCGGTAAGCGCGCCCCTTCACAACAGCTACGCGCGCGTCGGCCGCGGCGGCCTGACCGTCAATCTGGACAACGCCGGCACGCGAACCTGGGGCTACGCCCGGCTCTATGCCGCCCGGGGACATCACATCCTCACCGACGGCTTCCGCTCCACCGACAGCACAACCGGTGTGCGGGTCGATCAGCAGGTTCTGCTCACCCCCCAGGTCAACCTCGAAGTGGGTTCGGACGTGGCCGTATACGGAGGCCGGGCGCGCAATGTGCAGACCCGCCTCGACTACGGCCGTCACGACCTGACCGGCGCGGCCGGTTTCAGCCGGATCAACTGGACGCCCCGCTCGCGCCTGCACCTGCGCTCCGGAGTCCGCTACGAACACAACTCAGTGTTCGGATCGATCGGCGTTCCGGAGTTCGGCGTGACCTATTCCCCGGTCGACGGCTATTCGCTCGCGCTGGAAGCGGCGCGCGGCTTCCGCAACCCCACCCTGCGGGAGCTGTACCTGTTCCCCGCGCCCAACCCTTTGCTCAGACCCGAGCATCTCTGGAACTACCAGGCGGCATTCCTGGCGCGGCCCGCTCGGGCGCTGTCGCTTTCCGCCACGGTGTTCTATGCGAACCTGAGCAGCCTGATCGTGACCACCGGGCGGTTTCCGAACCTGGCGCTGAACAACTCCGGCCGCGCGCTCAACCGGGGCTGGGAAAACACCGTGCGCTGGAAAGCGCACCGCCGGGTGGCGCTCGAATCCGGCTACGCTTACGTCCGTTCCACCAACCTGACGCCCTACGTCCCCTCCCACAAGTGGAACTACTCGGTCGAGTTCGATGCCGGCCGCGCCTATGTGCAGGCCGGAGGCATGACGGTAGGGAAGCGCTGGGCCGATGCGCGCCACTCCGCAACCATGCCCGGCTTCACCCTGGCCACGCTGCGTGCCACGCTTCCGGTCTCCAAAACCGTGAACCTGTTCCTGATGCTGGATAACCTTTTCAACCGCCGCTACGAAGTCGTACCCGGCTATCCCATGCTCGGCATCAATCTCATGTCGGGCTTCACGCTGAGTTTTTAGACATGGGAAGGCAGGAGCGGCCCGGGCCATGGTGATCAGCGCCGTCATGGCGGCCCTCGGCCTGACCCTTCCGGTGGCGTTCCATGCGGTGGGCCTGGGGAATAAGTTCCTGCCCATGCTGCTGCCGCTGCTGCTCAACGGATTCCTGGTGCCTCTCCCCTGGGCGGTGCTGACCGGAGTGCTGGTGCCGCTCATCTCGGCCCTCACCACCGGCATGCCGCCGCTCTACCCGCCCGTCGCCGCCGTGATGATGGCGGAGGGCGCGGTGCTGGGCGGAGTGGCCGCCTCGCTGCGGCGCGGCGGGCGCGTCTGGCTCCCGCTGATCGCGGCCGTGGCTCTGGACCGGACCGCGGCATTCACCCTGACCTGGGCGCTGGCGAAGATCTTCTCGCTTCCGCCCGCGGTTGCTTCCTGGGCTATGCTGATCCAGAGCGCTCCCGGTGTGGCGCTCCAGTTGGCGGTAGTGCCGCTGGTGCTGCGCGGGCTCGCGAAACGGCCCGGGCCGCTTTTCTCCCGTGATGCCTGAATGCTCCCTTGAAAATCATGTTCGCGGCGCCTTCGTGCCGGCATACCGGGCCGCGGCCGGAGGGAGCGGTTTACACTGGCCTTCAGACCCACTTGCGAAACCATGCTGAAACGCGGATATTTCAATGAACTGGCGCCTCGCTGGGACTCGCTGCCCGCGCTTCCGGGAGCGGAAGAGAAAGTGGCGCGCTTCGTCCGCCGGGCGGTGGAAACCGAAGACCGCCGCGTGCTCGACGTCGGGGCGGGCACCGGCATCCTCCTGCCCCACCTGCTGGCCGCCTCCGTGCCCTGCATCGTGGAACTGGACTTCGCCGAACGGATGCTCGAGGCGGGCCGCGCCAAGGCCGGCGGCGGCCGCGTCGAGCCGGTCTGCGGCGACGCCTGCCGCCTGCCCCTGAGGCCCGGCAGCTTCGACGCCGTACTCTGCTTTGGCGTGCTCCCGCACCTGGGCCCCGCCGGGGATGCCCTGGCGGGCCTGCTTCCGGCCGCCCGGGCGGGTGGGACTCTCGCGGTGGGCCACCTGTTGGGCAGCTCCGAGTTGAACGCCTTTCACTCCGCCATGAGCGGGCCTGTGGCCGGCGATTGCCTGCGCCCGGCCCGGGAGACAGCCGCGATTCTCCAGTCTCTGGGAGCTGCCGTCCTGGCTTGCGAGGAGGAGCCGGGCTGGTACTTCGTGCGGGTGCGGCGGTGATCCTCCGGCGCCTGGCCCCGGTCCTGCTGTTCGCCGCCGTCCTGTTCCTGATGCAGTGGTTTTCCGGACGCGGGCTGACGGCGCTGCCCTTCCTGACCGTCGCCGTCTTCCTGGCGGTGGTCCTGCTGGGCCGCTGGATCCCCTGGCAGTCTCTGGGGGCCCGGGTACGGCCCGGATCGCGCCTGTTCAGCCTGGTGCTGTTCCTGCACATCACGCGGCACTTCGTCTCGATCCTCGGGCAGGAAACCACCCGTGTCCTCCAGGCTCGCGCCCTGTGCCTTCGGCGGCGCTGGGGTCCGGGCGCTTTTCGTTCCCTGGCCTGGGCGCTGGCCGGCATACTCGGCCGCTCCCTGGTGCGGGCCGAGCGCTTCTACGCGGCCCAGTTGCTGCGCGGGTTGGGCGAATGAAGCCGGTGCTCGAAGTGGCTGGGCTGTGCTGCCGCCTGGGCTCCCGGACGGTGCTGCGCAACATCGGTTTCAGCCTCGGCGAGGGGCAGGCGGTTGCCCTGGTGGGCGCCAACGGGGCGGGGAAGAGCACGCTCCTATGGGCCATCCTGGGCCTGCTGCCCTCGGACGGCGAGGTGCGGATTTTCGGGCGGCCGCGCTCCAGAGACGGCCTGGCGCGGCTGGGTGTCGTCTTCCAGAACCCCGAGGACCAGCTCTTCATGCCCTCGCTGGAGCAGGACCTCACACTGCCGCTGTTGAACCGAGGCGAAGCGCCCGGCCCCGCCCGGGAAAAGGCGCTGGAAGCCCTGGAAGCGGTGGGCCTGGCCGGTTACGCCGGAACGCCCGCCCAGCGTTTGAGCCTGGGCCAGCGCAAGCGCGCGGCCATCGCCTCGGTGCTGGTAAGCTCGCCCTCCCTGCTGATCCTGGACGAGCCCACGGCGGAGCTGGACCCCCGCTCGGTCCGGCAGCTCACGGCGCTGCTCAACCGTCTTCCCGTCGCCAGGCTGATTGCCAGCCATCACCTGGAGTTCCTCCAGGCCACGACCACGCGGGCCCTGCTGTTGAGCGAGGGCGCCATCGCCGCCGACGGCCCGTCCGGCTCGGTCCTCGGCGACGAAGGGCTGCTGGCCGGAGCGGGATTAATTTAGCTAAACCATAATCTGGTATTCTTATCCGAATCGGAAAGGAAGGCGTTTTTATGCCCTATCGAAGTTTCGCCGCGATTCTCTGTCTGCTGGCGCTGGTGGCGGCCGCCCCGGCCCTGGCCAAATCGGATTTCACCGGGGAATGGAAGATGAGCGTCTCCAAGAGCGAATTCGGCCCCATGCCGCCTCCCGACAGCGCCAGCAACTCGGTGGCTCACAAGGACCCGCAGCTCAAGCTGCACGTCAAACAGGTGGGTGAGCGGGGCGAGTTCGAGATGGATCTCAACTACACCACCGACGGCAAGGAGTGCGTCAACGAGGTCATGGGCAATCCCATGAAGAGCGTCCTCAAGTGGGAAGGCGATGACCTGCTCATCGATACCAAGGCGAGCTTCGACGGCAACGAGTTCCGCATGCAGGACAAGTGGCAGCTTTCCGAGGGCGGCAAGATCCTGATCATCAACCGCCACATGTCCAGCAGCATGGGAGAGGGCGACCAGAAACTGGTATTTGAAAAACAGTAGCCCGGGGCGCGGGCGCAGCGTCGCTTCCGGGCTCCGGCCGGGTTCTCTCTTGCACGGTTCCCGAGACCACGGAAAGCCGCCGCCCCCTCCAGGGAGCGCCGCCGCCCGCGAAACCAGTGCCTAATTCATCTGTGTTACTCTGAAATATCCACGTGTGCCTGCCGAGGTGAGTGAAGCGCTGGTTCTGCGCACCTATCCCTTCCGGGAAGCGGACCTTGTCGTCAGCTTTCTCACACGGGACCGGGGCCGGCTGCGTGGGGTGGCAAAACGTGCGCGGCGGCCCAAAAGCCCCTTCGGTTCGGGGCTGGAGCGGCTGTCCCACGTCAAGATGTTCTACTTTCAAAAGGAGACCCGGGAGCTGGTCGCCCTGGACTCCTGTGAGCTGATCCAGTCCCAGTTCAGCCTGATGGCGGATTACACGGCCGGAGTGGCGCTGGATTTTATGGCCGAGGTGGCCGAACAGGTGCTTCCGCCCGGGGAGCCCAGCGAGCGCTTCTTCCGGCTGCTGCTGGCCGTGCTCGATCACCTGCGGTTGGGCAGGCCGGGCGATACCTGGCGGGCGGTGGCGTATTACACTCTCTGGGCCGTCCGCCTGGGCGGCTTTCTGCCGGAGTTGAGCGTGAGCCGGGATTCGAGATTGATCGCCGAGGAGATGTTGCGAAATCCGGTCGGCCGGATCGGCGGAGAGTGGACGCGCGAAACCGCTGCCGACCTGCGCCGCTTCCTGGTTCGCCGGATCGAAGAGCAGATCGAGCGCAAATTGTTGACCGTGCCGTTGCTGGAAGCACTGTAACCGAATGCAGTCTTTTCAAGAAATCATCTTCAAACTGAAACAGTACTGGGCCGAGCGGGGTTGCGTCATTCAGGAACCCTACGACCTGGAAGTGGGCGCCGGCACCATGTGCCCGGAAACCTTCCTGCGCGTTCTGGGATCCAAGCCCTACCGGGTGGCCTACGTGCAGCCCAGCCGCCGCCCGGCCGACGGCCGCTATGGCGAGAACCCCAACCGGCTCTATAAACATTCCCAGCTGCAGGTGATCCTCAAGCCCTCCCCCGCCGACGTCATCGAACAGTACCTCGGCAGCCTGGAGGCCATCGGCATCGACCTCACCCGCCACGACATCAAGTTCGAGGAAGACAACTGGGAATCGCCCACCCTGGGCGCCTGGGGTATCGGCTGGCAGGTGATGCTGGACGGCCTCGAGATCACCCAGTTCACCTACTTCCAGCAATGCGGCGGCATTGACCTGGAACTGGTGCCGGCGGAGCTGACCTACGGCCTGGAGCGGCTGACCGCCTTCCTGCAGGGGAAAGACAGCGTCTACGACATCGACTGGGCGCCCGGTGTGACCTACGGCGATGTCCGCCTGGAAGACGAATTGCAATACTCGGTCTACAACTTCGAGCTGGCCGACGTGGGCATGCTCTGGCAGTTGCTGGAACTGCACGAAAGGGAATGCTGGCGCCTGCTGCAAGCCTGGCCCGAGGCGGCCGACAAGAAGCGTTTCCCCCTGCTGCCCGCCTACGACCAGGTCCTCAAGTGCTCCAACATCTTCAACACCCTGGACTCCCGCGGCGCCATCAGCGTCACTGAGCGGGTGGGCGTCATCGCCAGGGTCCGCAAACTGGCGGTAGGCGTCGCCGCGGCCTGGGTGGAGCAGCAGCAATGAGCCTTCCTTTCCTGCTCGAGATCGGCACCGAGGAAATCCCCGACTGGATGATCCCGGGAGCGCTCGAACAGCTCGGCGCCTCGTTCCGCGCCCTGCTGGAAACCAGCGGCCTCGCCGCCGGAACCGGCCTGCGGGTGGATGCCACGCCGCGCCGGCTGGTGCTGCGCGCCGAAAACCTGCCGCCCCGCCAGGCCGATACCGGGGAGCTGGTCACCGGACCGCCCAAAGCCGCCCCCGCCAAAGCCCTCGAAGGCTTCGCGCGCAAGCAGGGCGTGCGGGTGGAGGATCTCTCCCTCCAGCAAACGCCGAAAGGCGAGTACTACGGCTACCGCAGGACCGTCGCCGGCCGCGGCACTCTCGATATCCTCTCCCAGGCGCTGCCCGGCCTCATCCTTGGAATCCATTTCCCCAAGACCATGTACTGGACCGGACAGAACGGGCCGCGCTTCATCCGCCCCATCCGCTGGCTGGTCGCGCTGCTGGGAGACGAGGTGGTTCCCTTCACCATCGCCGGCATCGAGTCCGGCAGGATCACCAGCGGCCACCGCAGGCTGGGCTCCCCCCGGATCGAGGTGAGCGCCGCGGATTTCGAGCGCAAACTGGCGGAGAACTTCGTGATTCTCTCCGCGGATGCCCGCCGCGCCCGCATCGAACAGGGAATCGCGCAGCTGGCCGTCACCCCGGCCCCCGATCCGGACCTGCTCGCCAAACTGGTCCACCTCACCGAGTACCCCACGCCCATCGCGGGTGAGTTCTCCCCCGAGTACCTGTCGCTCCCCGAGGAAGTGCTCATCACCGTCATGCGGCGCCACCAGAACTACTTCTCCGTGCGGGACGCCGGGGGACGCCTGGCGCCCCGCTTCATCGCCGTGATGAACACCAGCGCGGATCCGGGCGGCCTCGTGCGCCAGGGCAACGAGCGGGTCCTGCGCGCGCGCTTCAACGACGCCCGCTTCTTCTGGCAGACCGACCGCAGGAAGACCCTGGAAGAGCGCCTGCCCGGCCTGGCGCACGTCACCTTCCAGGCCCGCCTGGGATCGTATCTCGAAAAGACCGAGCGCATGGTCGCCCTGGTCAGGGAACTGGGCGGCGACGAATATGCCGTCGAGGCCGCGCGCCTCTCCAAGTGCGACCTGACCACCGAGCTGGTCAAGGAGTTCACCGAGCTGCAGGGCGTGGTGGGCGGCTTGTACGCCCGCGCCGAGGGTAAGCCGGAACAGGTCTGGCAGGCCATCTACGACCACTACCAGCCGGCCGCCATGGAAGACCCCATCCCGCGCAACCTCCAGGGCCGCCTCGTCTCCCTGGCCGACAAGCTGGACACCCTGCGCGGCTGCTTCTCCATCGGGCTGATTCCCACCGGTTCGCGCGATCCTTTCGCCCTGCGGCGCGCCGCCCAGGGCGTGATCAAGATCCTGGTGGAGGGCAGGCTGCCGGTGCCCCTGAAACCATTCCTGCAGGGCAACAGCGAGCTGGAATCCTTCCTCGAAGACCGTATCTGGTACTACTTCAAGGAGATCCGCGGCTTCCGCTACGACGAAGTGAACGCCGTGCTGGCCGCCGGCTGGAGCGGCCTGCCCGGCCTGGAAGACCGCCTGCAAGCCGTCCGGAGCGTGCGCCCCACCGAAAACTTCGAGCCCCTGGCCGCCAGTTTCAAACGCATCCGCAACATCCTGCGTCAGGCCCAGTTTGAAGGCGGAGAGGCGGTCCAGCCCGGCCTGCTGGAGCCCGGTCCCGAAAGCGACCTGTACGCGGCCTGCGAACAGGTGCGGCGCGAAGCGGCCGGCAAGGACTACCTGCCCGCCCTCGAGGCCATCGCTTCCCTGCGGCCCAAAGTGGATCTGTTTTTCGACAAGGTTCTGGTGAACGCTCCGGACGAGCGCATCCGCCGGAACCGGCTGGCGCTGCTGCACACGCTGCTGGCGGAGTTCTCGAGCATTGCTGACTTTTCCGAAATTGTTACCAATCATTAGGAGATGAACTGAATGAAGTACGTTTATGCGTTCGGCGGCGGTACCGCCGATGGCGATGGCAAGATGAAAGACACCCTGGGCGGCAAGGGCGCGGGCCTGGCCGAAATGAGCCGGGCGGGCGTGCCGGTGCCTCCGGGGTTCACGATCTCGACCGAAGTTTGCAACCTCTACTTCAACAACAATAACCAGGTTCCCAAGGAAATCGAGAAAGAGGTGGACCAGGCCCTGGCCCAGCTCGAGGAACGCATGGGGCAGAAGCTGGGCGACACCGGCAACCCGCTCCTGGTCAGCGTGCGCTCCGGCGCCAAGTTCTCCATGCCCGGTATGATGGACACCATCCTCAACCTGGGCTTGAATGACCGGACGGTGAAGGCCCTGGAGGCCAAGAGCGGCAACCCGCGCTTCGCCTACGACTGCTACCGCCGCTTCATTCAGATGTTCGGCAACGTGGTGCTCGAGATCCCCAAGGACGAGTTCGAGCACATCTTCGACGCCCGCAAGAAGAAAGTCAAGGCGAAGTACGACACCGACCTCACCGCCGCGGACCTGCAGGCGGTCATCGCCGATTACAAGAAGCTGGTCCAGAAGAAGACCGGCCGGCCCTTCCCGCAGGACGCCGGACAGCAGCTGGTGATGGCGCGCGACGCCGTCTTCCGCTCCTGGTGGAACCAGCGCGCTTCCCACTACCGCAAAATGAACAAGATCGCCGACGACCTCGGCACCGCCGTGAACGTGCAGGCCATGGTGTTCGGCAATATGGGCGACAGCTCCGCCACCGGCGTGGGCTTCACCCGCAACCCGGCCACCGGCGCGAAGGAATTCTACGGTGAGTTCCTCATCAACGCCCAGGGCGAAGACGTGGTGGCGGGCATCCGCACCCCCCTCCCCATCGCCGAGCTCGAGAAGGTCATGCCCGAGGTCTACAGGCAGCTGTTCGAAATCACGGGAATGCTGGAGAAGCACTACCGCGACGTGCAGGACTTCGAGTTCACCATCCAGGAAGGCAAGCTCTTCATGCTGCAGACCCGCAACGGCAAGCGCACGGGTCCGGCGGCCGTGAAGATCGCCGTGGACATGATGGAAGAGGGCCTCATCAGCAAGGAAGAGGCCGTCCTGCGCGTGGATCCGCAGCAGCTCGACCAGCTCCTGCACCCGGTCCTCGATCCGGCTTCCAAGAAGAACCTGAACCGCATCGCCACCGGTCTGCCGGCCTCCCCCGGCGCCGCCGTCGGCCGCATCGTGTTCACCGCCGACGACGCCGTCGAGCAGGCTCCCCGCTATCCCGTCATCCTGGTTCGCAAGGAGACCGTGCCGGACGATATCCACGGCATGGAAGTGGCCAAGGGCATCCTCACCGCGCGCGGCGGCATGACCAGCCACGCCGCCGTGGTCGCCCGCGGCATGGGCACGCCCTGCGTGGCCGGAGCCGAGGAACTGGCCGTCGACGAAGCCCGCAAGCAGCTCCTGGTCCGCAAAAGCGGCCTCACCCTCAAGGAAGGCGACTGGCTCTCCATCGACGGTTCCACCGGCGAGGTCTTCGCCGGACAGGCCAACACCATTGACGCCGACCCGTCTTCCGGGTTCCTGGCCAAGTTCATGGGCTGGGCCGACGAGTTCCGCGGCAGCTTCGGCGTGCGCGCCAATGCCGACATCCCGCGCGACGCCAAGGCCGCCCGCCGCTTCGGCGCCGAGGGCATCGGATTGTGCCGCACCGAACATATGTTCTTCGGCCCGGGCCGCATCGAGCACATGCAGGCCATGATCCTGGCCCGCGACGAGAAGACCCGCCGCAAGGCCCTGCAAAAACTGCTCCCCCTGCAGCGCAAGGACTTCGCCGGGCTGTTTCAGGCCATGGACGGATTCCCGGTCGTCATCCGCACCCTCGACCCTCCCCTGCACGAGTTTGTCCCCAAGCGCGAGGATCTGCTCGTGGACATCGCCATCCTGCCCTACGCCGACATCAAAAAGAAGCGCGAGCTGGTGGAGAAGTACAAGGAATTCGGCGCCGAGGTCAGGAACCTGAAGACCGTCCTTCCCGAACTGCTCCAGCGGGTCGAAGAACTGCACGAGTTCAACCCCATGCTGGGCCATCGCGGCTGCCGCCTCGGCATCACCTACCCGGAGATTACGGAAGTGCAGGCCCGCGCCATCTTCGAAGCCGTCGTGCAAGTGGCCAGGAAGGGCGTCAAGGTCATCCCGGAAGTAATGATCCCGCTCATCGGGGGCGTGCAGGAACTGGCCGACCAGAAGGCCATCGTGGACCGGGTGGCCAAGGAAGTGTTCGCCAAGGCCGGCATGACCGGTCAGGAGTACATGGTCGGCACCATGATCGAGATCCCGCGCGCCGCCGTTACCGCCGACCAGGTGGCCAAGGAAGCCGAGTTCTTCAGCTTCGGCACCAACGACCTCACCCAGACCACCATGGGTCTGTCCCGCGACGATTATGTCAAGTTCTCGAAGGACTACGAGAACAGGAAGATCTTCAAGGCCGACCCCTTCGCCGTTCTCGATCAGGAAGGCGTAGGCCAGCTGGTGCAGATGGCCGTCAAGAAGGGCCGCTCCGCGCGTCCCGAGCTCGAAATCGGCATCTGCGGCGAGCACGGCGGCGAGCCCAGCTCGGTGGAGTTCTGCTACCGGGTCGGCATGAACTACGTCTCCTGCTCTCCGTACCGCGTTCCCATCGCCCGCCTGGCCGCCGCTCAGGCCGCCATCTCGGGCGATAAGTCCGAAACCATGCGTACCGCTTAGCTCATCCCAGGACCGCTCCCTGCCGGCCGCGGCCGCCGGTTCTCCGCGGCCGGAGGGAGCGGCTGCCGGCCCCTCTTCCCGTCTCCCCCGCGCGCGGGGAACGGCAACCCGCTCCTCGCCCGCCACCGGCCGCCCGTCTCCCCCGCGCGCGGGGCCCGGTACATGGGCGTAAAATTGCTCCCTTCCTTTTGGGTGGGCGTGAACCGCGATCTTCTTCACCTTTTGACCGAATGGCTGGTGCTGAGCGTGGTGGTTTGGGCGGTCTCCACAACCATCGCCAGGGCCCGCGTGCTGCGCCCGCTGCGCCTTTGGGTCAAGCGCCGCAGCGACTACCTGGGCGAGGGCCTCTCCTGCCAGTATTGCGTCAGCCACTGGGTGGCCTTCCTGGTCACCTTGCTGTTCCAGCCGCGGCTGCTGCCTGCCGCCGTCTGGCCGGCCTCGCAGCCCTGGCTGCTGCCCCTGGCCGATTACTTCGCCTCCGCCTTTGCCATCATCGGCCTCTCCGCGCTGATCGCGCGCAACCTGGGCAAGACCCCGCCCGACGGCATTCATCCCGATCAGAAAGAATGGACCCAGGTTCGCGAGGAAGTGCTCAACATCGCGCCGGAGATGGAGCCGGTGCTGCAGATCGCCGAAGAGAAGCTGGCCGAAGAGAAGCTGAAGGAGTAACCTTCAGAACAGCAGGCCCACCTGGGCCCCCGAGTAGTATCTCGCCCCAAAGTAATCGAGGCCGGTCTCGCTATCCCGTTCTTTGCCCGTAGACTGGTTCATCACGTTCCAAGTGGAAGGCCGACCTCGATCAGCGGCCCACCCGAGCCGTTGTTGTCGACCGGCTGTCTGACACGGTCATATCCGAGCAGGCTGAATTGGAGTACATAGCTCCCTGGCGCGACCCTGAACCGGAACCGCCCCATTGAGTCCGTCTTCTTGACCTGAAAAGGCTTGTCTTCGTTCGCTCGAAATGCCGCGGTCCGGCATTGAGCCTTTTGCCTGGTTCCGCGACGTGCTCTCGCGAATCCCGGCGCACTCCATGACCCGGCTCAATGAGTTGCTTCCCCACAACTGGCAACCGGCGACTTCCCCTTCTCAACTTTAAGCAAGCCAGCGATACCATTCATTCTGCACCATCGCCAGCGGTGGTTCACGAGCCGCTTATTCATTTCTTGAGGTTGTCGTGCGAGTACACGCCCAGGTCATCGTCATCGTAGACCGCAACGACATTCCCTGCGCTGTCCGTGTGGGTTGACCGGCCGGTTGTGTCGATAAACGTGAGCGGATTGTTGCGAACGTAACTGTAGAGATTCCAACTTTGGGGATCTTCGACATGCTGGTCGGCAAACGGCAGATCTGCAGTTGTCCACCGCCCCTGCGCCCCCGAGAAGTATCGCGCCCCGAAGTAATCGAGGCCGGTCTCTGCGTCGGTGAAATGCTGCATCACCGACCGCTCCTCCGGCTGTCAGAGTATCTCTCAAGCAGCCACTCGCCGACGAGCAACCCGCCGAGCAGCGCAAAGC